>CATJSX010000057.1 GCA_949743265.1 uncultured Peptococcaceae bacterium | reverse complement strand
TATTTACCAATAAAAGATTATCATGTAGGCATTTGTCTGTTAGGTGGTGATTGAGAGTGAAGAAAATAACGGAAATACCTATTATTATTCCCTCATTAGAGCCAGATGAACGATTGCTTGATTTTTTATCAGAATTAAAAGAAGCAAATTTGGATGATATTATTTTGGTAAATGATGGAAGTTGTGATTCATATGATGAATATTTTGATATTGCACAAGAAAAATATGGCTGCACTATCTTGCGTCATGCAGTAAATTTAGGCAAAGGACGAGCCTTGAAAACGGCTTTTAATTATGTTTTAAACAGAAATGCTGAAGCCGGTATAAAGTTGATTGGCTGTATCACTGCTGATTCTGATGGGCAACATACGCCCGAAGCAGTACAGAAATGCATAGCAGCGTTATATAAACAACCTGATCATTTGATCTTAGGTTGTCGAAATTTTGATGATGCAGGTGTGCCTTGGAAATCGCAGTTTGGTAATAAGTTAACGTGTTTAATGTTTAAAATTTTTGTTGGGTTAAGCGTTACAGATACTCAAACTGGTTTAAGAGCTATTCCTGAAAAGTTTATGCGAGAACAACTAAAAACGGACGGAGAAAGGTTTGAGTATGAAACTAATATGTTAATTGAGGCTAAAAAAATGAATGTACGCATTACAGAAATACCAATAGAGACCATATATGATTCTAAAGAAAATCATGTTACTCATTTTGACCCAGTCAAAGATTCTATTAAGATCTATAAGATTTTCGGGAAATTTATTTTTTCTTCTTTATCGTCCAGTATTATTGACTTAATTCTCTTTTCTTTATTTGTTTGGTTGTTTAAACCATTTACGATTCATTATATTATTGCGGCAACAGTTCTGGCAAGAGTACTTTCAGCATTTTATAATTATCAGGTTAATCATAGTTTGGTTTTTGAGAGTAATGTTAGCCATAAAAAATCAGCTGTTAAGTATTTCATTTTAGCTGTCACACAGATGTGTTGTAGCGCGTTGTTAGTGAATGGTTTATTTACGCTTTTGCACATAAATGAAACTTTAATAAAAGTAGTTGTGGATAGTTGTTTGTTCTTTGTTAGTTTTTTCATTCAGAGAGAGTGCGTTTATAAAAATAAATAATAAAGTAAGAGTTGAATGTTTTGAGAAAATAGAAATTGTTATTAAGCCATAAACTTTCATCGTAATTCATAACTGAAGCAATTTTTAGGAAGATGATTAAATAGATAATATCTATTGTTCCTAATAAATATGTCAAAAATACTACAATTTGCTGTTGGAAAAGATGTTTATGCTTTTCAATTGATATTATTGAAAGCACTGATGGTAGTGATGCCACCAGCAACACATCTACTGAGAAAATAGCTTTGGAGAATATTTCTAAAACAGGCGATAATTTTTTGTGGATACTGATCGTATTATTTTCTGATGCAGCTTGCCTTGCTTTAGCACGCAAACGCAGCTAAATTTGTAAAGCAAATTTTAATAATGGTAAAAACAAAAGGGTTCGCCGATTTTTGGCTGACCCTTTTGTAATTGTTGGCAAAAAATGTGATGGCTCTTTAGACTTTACATTTTCGGTTATGTGCTTTGGGTTTTATTTGGTGCTAATAGTTTTTGCTAGCGCTATAATATTAGCCGCGCTGTGTTTTTTATCAAAAGACCGAGCTGCTTGCTGCATTTCGTTCAGCCGTTGCGGTGCGGCTAAGATCATGGCTACCGCATCACTGACGCTCAATTCTTTATTGCAAGCTATGGCAGCGCCTCGTTTGACCAAAAATTGGGCGTTGTCTTCTTCTTGTCCCGGAATAGCATCAAAAACCACCATAGGCAAATCAGACGCTAATGCTTCTGTAATGGTCATGCCGCCGGGCTTAGTAACCAAAAGATTTGCCGCCTGCATATACAGTGGTACGCGTTCGGTAAACAAGACTAGTTTGGTTGGTTTGGAAGTGCGTTTAATTTCAGTTTGAAATTTTTCATATAGCTTTTGATTGCGACCAGTAATGACAGCCAGTTGGAAATCGCCGTTTAGCGCTGTCAATTGACGATAAATAGCTAATACTTTGTTGACGCCGAAACTTCCCGCCATGAGAAGAATTAACGGTTGTTGTGGCAATAGCCCTAAAATGGTACGCGCTTGTTTTGGGTCGACTATTTCACCAAATGAAGAGCGAATGGGCAGACCGAAGGGATAAATCCGTTCTGTGGGCACACCGGCAGCCACTAACGGTGCAGTCATTTCTTCGCAAGCGGTTATATAAGCGTCAATATGCTCTGCCAGCCATGCTTTGTGCAGTCCGTAATCGGTAATGACGTTAATCAACGCACCATGATATTGCCCTTGGGCTTTGAGGGAAGACACCATTTCCGTGGCAAAATGGTACGTTGAGATAATGACATCGGGCTTGAAGTCTTCTATTGCTGGTAAAAGAAGATGACAAAATTTGTTATTGAGATAGGGCATTAAATCGGCTAACAATGAATCCTGATTGGCTTTTTGATATAAAAAGCCGAAGGCTTGCGGAATATGCTTGGCCATGAGTCGATAACCATCACAAATAACGCGGTCGATTAGTTGATTGATTTCTGCCAATGCGTCGACCAGCTGAACAGTTGTTTCATCATCATAAACGGCGCTAGCGGCGATTGCTTCCGCTGCTTTCTTATGTCCGCCGCCAGCTTGAGCATAGAGAATCATGATTTTCAATCGCTCACGCCTCCCTTCTTTTAGTCATTATTATACGCTTATTTTTATTGTAAAAGCAATCATTTCTATAAAAATTGGGGACATATGAAAGCAAAAAATAGAAATTCACCAACTATTTTTTTACTTACAATATGAGGCAATAAGTATCAATTAAAAAATATAAAGATTGTGCAATTCCAGTTTGAAAAAAACCTTGACATGCGCTACAATAGATAAATATGATAAAGGCTAAAATCATTGAGGAGGAATTGACTATGAAATTAAGAAATGCGCTGCTGTTAGCTGTTTTTTCTGCCGTTGCGGCTTCAATCGTTACATTAATCATTGCAGCTTCAAAAGTCATTACCGTATCAAAAAGAATAATTTAAGCAGGTAAATTTTTGATTGGGTGAGAATAAAATCATTAGCCAGTTTATGTAAGCAAATTGATGATTGAGGTAGGTGCATTTTTTGGATAATAATCGTATTTCGACACAGTCACTGGTCGAGGGAGCTTTGATGGCTGTTTTGACCGTTGTACTGATGTTCATCGGTATGTATATTCCTGTTCTCGGTTTTGTGGTCAGATTTTTTATTGCTGTTCCCATTACCATTTTAGTTGTCCGGCAAAATTTTTTTGTTGCTGTTCTTGCCGCTGTTGCGGCTAGTTTTATCGCCGCTATTTTTTTAGGACCGTTGGGGGCTATTTCTTGCTTTATTCAATATATGCCTTTAGGATTAGTCGTCGGCGCTATGTTTGCAAAACGACGCGGCGCCGGCAAAAGTATGGTAGCGGCTATTGTTACGTCGGCAATTTCGATGATTATAATTATTGCGTTAGGATTTGCTATTAGTGGTCTTAGTATGGATAATTTAAATCGCATAGCACAAGAGATTACGACAGAAACGCTGCAGCTTTATGAACAAATGGGCATGACAGAAATGCTGCGGCAGCAAGGCATCACGACAGAAGTTTTTCGGGAAATGATTAATCGCATGATGAAGATGTTGCCGTCTATGGTTGTTATTTTCGGTGGTGTGCAAGGATTGATACATTTTTTGCTTACCCGTATGGTCTTTAGGAAATTGAAGCTAAAAATTCCGCGTATGCCTGTCTTTACTAAGTGGCATTTGCCGTTTCATGCCGTTTGGGGATTGATTGGAGCTTGGACATTATGGTTGGGCAGCGATTATTTGGCAATGGATACGTTAAAAGTAGCAGCGCAGAATGTACTGATGATTTATGGCGTGCTTTTGCTGGTCGTTGGTATGGCTGTTGTCGCCCATTATATGGATTTTAAACACATAAGTTCCACATGGAAAGTGTTATGCGTTTTTTTGTTGTTATTCTTTTTTAACGGTGTAATTATTTTGTGCGCGTTGGCTGGGCTGGCTGATCTGATCTTTGATTTTAGAAAAGTTCGTTCTCCTAATGCGTCTAAAGTAAAATAAGAGGAGGCTACATCAATGAAAGTAATCTTATTAGAAGATGTCAATAAAGTTGGCAAAAAAGACCAAGTATTAGAAGTTAAAGAAGGGTATGCCCGTAACTATCTTTTCGCCAAAAAACTGGCGATAGAAGCTACGCCGGCTAATATGAAAGAGCTCAAAAGACAGGAGGAAATTCGCGCTAACAAAGCGGCGCAAATCAAAGCTGAGGCCGAAGATCTAGCAGGAAAATTAAAAGAAATAACCGTTACGATTACCACCAAAGCCGGTGAAGGTGGCAAGCTCTTTGGCGCTGTTACCAATAAAGAAATCGCGGAACGGTTAGAAAAAGATTTCGGCTATAAGGTTGATAAACGTAAAATTGAATTAGCTGAAAATATCAAAACCTTAGGGACTTATCGACCAAATGTAAAATTACACAATCAAGTTTCTGTAGAATTAACCGTTAAAGTAATAGAAGGTTAATGGAGAGAACCAGAGTATACTCATATGGTTAGATTTGACGCTAAATAAATTTATAATGGGGCGTTGACCAATAGAAAACAGCATAATCCTTGCGGTGGTGAGGAGCTGACACGAGTTTGTAGTACGGTTGAAAACCATTTTTGTCAATGACTTGACCACCATCATTGGTGGTCTTTTTTACATAATAAGTAGGTGATACTATCATGACAGAGCTTGATACATTTCCACCAAGACATCAGAAAAAACAGAAACGTCGTTATCGATTAACACGTCGCGGGTGGTTGGCCGTAGTGATTTTGTTGTTTTTGGTCGTTGTTCTTGCGGAACAATGCATTAAGGACAAGCCTCAAGAAGCTATTTATCCTGAACTCATCGGCAATGTCGCAGTAATTACGGATTTAATTCCATCGGAGTACGCAGGGCGAACGGGCATTAAGCGTACAATTAAGTGGATTGTTATTCATGAAACGGGTAATACAGCTGCTAGTGCCACAGCAGAAAATCATAATTCCTTTTTGCATAGCGAAAAGCAAATGAACAATACGACTTCGTGGCACTATACCGTTGATGATCATGAGATTTATCACCATTTGCCTGATGATGAAGTGGGCTATCATGCCAGCGACCAATTAACGCCTGACGGTGGTAATGCTTGCGGCATTGGTATTGAAATTTGCGTCAACGATGGCGGCGATTATCAGCAGGCAGTGGATAATGCTGCACGCTTGACGGCTTATTTGCTGGATAGCTATGATCTTGGATTAAAAGCGGTTAAACAGCATGGTGATTTTACCAACAAAAATTGTCCTGAACGACTACGCGAAGGAGAACATTGGGAGGAGTTTTTAAAGCAAGTTAAGCAGTATTTATAAAAAATATTGGGTCAAAGGAGGTATCGCAATGTTTATGACTATCAATTTTAAATTGATTGCTAGGGAGAAGTTACAAAGCAACGGTTTGAAATCTGCTTTTTTGTCATTTTTGGCGCTGTTAGTCATGGCTCCTTTATATTTTGCGCTAATGAACAGCGGTAATTTATGGCTATATTTGGCGGTTCTTTTGATTAGTGGACCGCTGATTTTGGCGCTGAATCGTTACTTTTTGCTTCTTTGTCAAAAACAGCCCGCTGCTTTAAGCGATTTTTTTGGTAGTTTCTGTCGCGCTTCTCAAGGTGCTTTGGCGTTATTATGGCAATGGCTGTGGATTAGTTTGTGGTCATTGCTCTTTTTGGCGCCGGGTATTGTTAAAGGAGCAGCATATAGCATGCAGTTGAGACTTTTGTGTGAGTATCCTCATTTGTCAGCTAAAAAAAGTTTGCAACTTAGTCAAAAAATGACTTATGGCTATCGGTGGGAACTTTTGATGACGGCACTTAGTTTTGGAGGTTGGCTGATCTTATCTGTGATGACATTCGGTTTAGCATTATTATTTGTTTTACCTTATTGGCAGTTAACATGGGGAGAAATTTATTATTTTTTGTTAAACGAGGCGTTGAAAAATGGTCGCATTACCGCTGATGAGCTAGGTATTGTTTCGTCAAAAACGGTAATTAGCGGCGATGAATGGCTTAATGAATTACCTTTGACTGAAGAAAAATTACTTTCATCAACAGAAGAAAACGCTGAAGAACTTTCTTTTGATGCGGATTTCTATCGTCAAACGGTGATTATTGCTCAAGCTGCTTTATTGCAAGACGCTTCATTGGGAAAGGAATGTGAAAAATCATGACGCAATCGCAAAAAGGCACCGTTATTTTTGTTATATTGTTGTTTGCTGCTCTTTTCTTAGCAGGAACGACCACTTCTGCCGACAGAACAGTCAGCATTTTTGGCGATTCGTTGGCAGTTATCAATATTGTTGGCACCATTAGTACAGATGACGGCTATACTTATAATCAGCAGTATTTGCTTGACGCTATTGATCAATGTACTTATGAACGCAATAATCAGGGAATTTTGCTCTATATTGATTCACCGGGCGGTACGGTTTATGAAGCCGATGAAGTTTATCGCCGTTTGCTGAATTATAAAGCGGTTACAGGCAATCCTGTATATGCTTCTATTGGTCATTATGGCGCGTCAGCGGCTTACTATATTGCTTGCGCTGCAGATAAAATTTATGCTAATCGTAACAGCACTACTGGCGCTATCGGTGTGATTATGGGTAGTTCGATTGATTTGACGGAACTATTTGATAAACTTGGCGTTAAAATGGAAACGTTCACTGCGGGCAGTAATAAAAATATGCTGGGCATTGATGAACCGGTGACAGATGAACAACGCGCTATTATGCAAAGTATTTTGGACGAAGCGTATGAACAATTTATTAACGTTATTGCTGATGGCAGACAAATGACGTTGGAGAAAATTATTCCTTTGGCAGATGGTCGTATTTATTCGGCTAAACAAGCAGAACAACATCAGCTGATTGATGGAATAGAAGATTTTGAGGACACGCTTGCCCGTCTTTTGCAAAAAACTCATGTTGATAATCGTCAAGTTCGTTATTACGGTTATGAAGCTGATGACAGTTTATGGGATTATCTTTTAGGGACAGCTCGAAGCGCCATCGGTCTTAAAGAAAGCCAACTATCAGTCTTTAACCAATCAGCAGCGCTTCCCAGCGGCGTGTTGGCCTATTATCCTTATTGATGACTGAAATTTAAGCAGAGCAGAATAATTGCTATATTTTGATTCGTCCAGCGGGGAAACTGTAGCGATAAATTATATCTTTTGAATAAATAAGATGCTGTTTTTGTGGAAAGCTGGAATTTTTCGTCTATCCTAAAAATGAGAAAGACTTGTCGATGATTTTAATTTAGAAAAAAACGACTAGCTAAATCAGCCAGTCGTTTTTTTGATGTTAAGAAGAAATTTAATGTTTATTTGGCAATGTTTTCGCAGAATCTCATCAAGATAGCAGCTACTTCTGCGCGAGTAGCGTGGTTCTTAGGCAATACGCTACCATCGTTGGTACCAACAATAAGTCCGCTGCCTAGTGCCCATTGCATGGGAGAAATAGCATAATCAGAGATTTGCTCTTTATCTGTTACGCCTTCGAAATCTTTGCTGGCGCTGGTATCGTAATCTTTCATACTGGCATAACGATAGAGAATAACAGCCAACTGTTCGCGGGTAATGGCATCATCTGGTTTAAAAGTACCATTTTCATAACCTGCGACTACACCATTTTCTGCCGCCCAAGCGATTGCGTCTGCATACCATTGGTCAAGCGCGGCGTCATCAAAGTGCTTGCTGTTTCAGTTTCAGTTGCAGCAGGAGAGCCTTCCAAACGGTGTAGAATAGCAACAATCATGCTGCGGTTGGTATCATTATTAGGTGAAAAAATATTATCAGCAGAACTAGTCATGATGCCTTTGTCTGTAACATATTCAACAGCGTTGAAAAACCAATCGTTAATACTAACATCTACATAATGAAGCGGTATTTCCTCTAATGGCGTTTCATTATCGGCGATTATCGTTTCTGTAGGCTGATTGGTTGTCGTAGTTGCTATGGTAGTGGTTGTTGTACTGTTACTATTACTGCTGATATCATAACTTCCGTCGTAATCGTAACCACCACTGTAAGTGCCGTCATCTACTAAAGCGGCGATGGTTTCTGTTCTTGTAGCACCGCAAACGTTATAAGTGTAAGTCCGTTCGCCGAGGACTCCGATAGCAGGTTGTATGGTGATAACACCACTATTCCATGTGTGACCAGACGCTGCAATAGATTCTTGTGCAGTAATGATTGTATCACAAACGGCACAATGACTGCCTTCGGTTAAACCTGCTTCGGCACAAGTAGGTGCAACGGCTTCATCAGTAATAATGGTATGCTTGCCCGTTGCCGAAATAACTTCTTGTTCAATGGTAACGCTTTCGCAAATAGTGCAATGGTTACACCCTCAATACCGCAAGTAGGTGCGATTGCTTCATCGTTGACAATATTGTGTTGATGCACAATGTAGTAGTTGCCGTTAATTTGTTTTCCTATAGCTAGCCCTTCGGCTAGGTACTCCTCTTCAACGGTCGTATTAAACAAGCTATCTTTTTTAATGGAAATAGTTGTTTGAGACGTTGCACTGCCATTATCCGCTGTTTTAACAGCAAATGCCTTATGATCTCCAGCGCCCTCAAAAACGCCGCCAGCAATAGTAATAGTTGCAGAAGTATCTTTTTTTCAAAGTGTCATACAATGTTACGGCATTCCCATTACGGCTAGTAAATTGACCGCCAGTGATATTGACCGCTAAATCATTATTGTTGTCATAACTGGTGTACATGTGCGCTGATAATAATAGCGTCGAACCTTCTGGAGAAGAACCGCCATTCATTGGAACATCTTCTTTATAATCGCCAGTACCAATGATAATGGCATCGTCAGAAATATTGATTGTGCCTAGTTTAGCTTCAATACCTGTACCACCAGTGATCTGACCGCCGGTAATCGTTAGAGTACCAGCCATTGGCCAATAGATTGCAGTTTTATCGCTGGAGGTAATTACACCATCACTTATGGTAGCCATTGTACCAGCGGATTTTGTGTTATTGCCACTGAGTGTTAGTGTTGTTGCTGTTACTGTACCACCTGTCATTGTAAATATACTGGGGGTATTCGTATCACTTATTAAACCAATGGCATAATCACCCTTAATAGAAGCGTTTCCACTAATATTGACGGCAGAGAACTAACAGATGAAATAGCAGCATAGTCTGGACCTGTAGCATTGGATATTATTGTGCTTCCAGAAACATTAACAGTACAACCATATGCAGCAATAAGCGCTGTTTTATCGGAAACAATTTCCCCACCAGTCCATAGTTAACGTCGCACTGAGTTGCGTTTGTACAGTGCCTTGTATGCTGCCACCGTTCAAGTTTATAATGCTTATATCCTCATCACAATAATGATCATTTAGCAGCGCATAGTTTCCTGTTGTGCAAAAAGTACCAGCGTTAATTGTCAATGTTCCTGTATTATAAATGTCGTTCTTGATGCGTCCGTTACCATTTGTTGTTATTCGCAAAGTGCCGCTATTTGTAACAAGACTAGTAATAGCGTATTCGGCTAAATTCAAAGTAATATCTCTCGAAATGTTGATACTTTCTTCCGTATCAGCTAACAAAGTAATTTGATCGCCTGAATTAGTCGCCTCAATAGCAGCTTGTAATGTAGCATAGCTGCCTTCTTTACCTTCAATTCTAGCAATAGCCGTTTCTTCGATAACTTTTATCAAATTAAGTACTCTTTCCAACTCAGCGCGAAGATTATCTCTTGCAGTTTCTTCTGTATCGAGTTCGTTTTCGTTGCAGAATTGGTCAATAGCAAAGAATTTACTATTGATTTCATCATTGAACTGTTCGAATTCGTCGCTATCTATAGAAACCGAGTCGAAAGTTGAGAGCAAAGCCATCAATTCGTCGATCATCGTTTGCAATTCTTCCTCTACAGCTAGCGGTTTTACCACAGGGGCTTTTTCGGCAGTTTAGCAGCTAGTTCTTCTTCCTCTTCGTCATCGTCGATTTTTATTTTATTGTCATCATCTTCAAGTTTTAATTCGTCGTCTTTATTCAGATCTTCATCTTTTACATCTTCTCCTGGCAAGACGGCAGATTGCTTTTGGTCGTTTTCAATATCATCCTTAGCATCGTCAATTATGGAAGAATTTTCATCGTCCGTTTTTGATTCGTCATTGACAGGATTCATTAAATCATCTGCTGTTTTTTCCTCAGAAGGGATTTCTTCAATTTTTTCTGATTCATCGATGGTAGGGTCTTTTGGCTCAACAGTTGATTCTTCAGTAGAAGATGTTTCCTCTTCTTCATTTGTTTCATAAACAGAGGAGGGCTCTTCTGGTGTCAATTCATCAGCCGTAGGATTTTCTGGATCAACTGTTGAATTTTCATCAAAAGGAGATTCTGTCGTTTTTCCGTCAAGGAATGTTTGCGACTCGTCTAAAGGACTAGCATCAGGACTAGTCGGGGCTGGCTCTGTTGGGTCGGTATCGTATCAGTAGACGGATTTTCTATAGTCAAAGATTCAGATGTTTGTTCGCCAATAGTCTGTCCTATCATTTCAGCATCTTCTGCAAAAGCGAAGTTTGGCAGCAATACATTTAAACAAAAGATCAACGCAACGAAGGAAGCAAGCCCACGTTTTCTCAAATTATTAAAATTTATCATATTTAACTTTCCTTTCTTGCATAAAATTATGTAGATGCAAAGTATCCGGCGACCGAGCTGGCATAATGCCAAAAAACATATTAACCTCTATAGTTTTGTGTCCTAAAATTTTCCATAGTTTTCTAAAATTTCGCAGCTAGACTAACTTATTGCTTAATGCAATTTAGTCTCCATAGCTTTGCGTCATCTGATTTCTCAAAGTTTGCCTATAATAATGTTATTTTCTGCTCTGCCGATTTTAGTAATGACAAACGACAGAGCGAAATTTGCCCGGTGGCGGCAGCGTCGCTGAAGCAATCAGTTTCTTTTGCATGCACCCTTCTCCTTTCCAAAGATATAGCCTATCTTGCCATTTAGTAAACAATCAATAAATAATAAATTTGGTGTACAAAATGTCATAGTTTAAAAGAATGGTGGTGAGTGAAACGAATAATTGCTGATAGATACGGATGAAAATGTAAATTCAAGGAGGAGAATGACTAATGTCAGATACCGTAAAAAAAGTACATTGGACTTATTGGCTGCATTTGGCGATTGGTTTGGGTTTGATGCTGGGATTTCCTCTTTTGTCGCCTATTGAGCCAATTACTGAAGTTGATATGACAGTTTTGGGTGTATTTTTAGGAATGGTTTATTTATGGTCAGCTTTAGATAGTACTTGGCCGAGTATTTTAGGGTTGATGCTGATTGCTTTGTCTGGCTTTGTTCCAGAACTTAGCGGTTATAATGCAGTCAAAAATTTGTTTTTGAATGTTTTTGGCGCAGAAACCGTCATCGTTTTAGTTTTAGGGATGGTTTTATTTGCTGGTGTAGAGTATGTTAGCTGTACAAAATATATGGCGCGGTTCTTTTTGAAAATTAAATTGCTGGAAGGTCGTCCGTATGTTTTTTTATTTATATTTTTGCTTGTTCTTATGTAATCGCTGGATTGACCAATCCAATGGCAGCTATGCTGATTCTTTGGCCTATTGCTGTCGAATTTTGTGATAAATTCGGTTATAAAAAGGGCGATAAGATTTTTTATACGTTGATTTGCGGCGTTTATTTAGCGGCAACATTAGGTCAGCCAATGTTTCCTTTTAAGGGAGCATCTTATGCTATTGTCAGCGTTTATGAACGAGTCAGCGGTTCCACAGTTAATTATGGCAGTTATATTGTTTATAATGTGGTCATGTCGATTATTCTTTTGAGTTGTTTTATTTTATTCATTCGTTTTGTATTACATCCCGATGTGGAAGGATTTAAAAACATTACAGTGGCCGAATTGACTAAAGAAAATTTGCCTAAAATGAATGCGCAGCAAATGGCTTTTTTCATGATGATTTTAGTTTATGTCAGTACGTTGCTGGCGCCGAATTTTTTGCCTAAATCTATTCCGTTTATTGGTTTTTTAGCGGATATTGGTCTTTTGGGGATAACGATTTTTTGTATGACAGCTTTAATGATTATTCCTTTTAAAGGGGCGCCAATGATGGATTTTAAAAATATTGCCAAGAAATCGTTTAATTGGGATATTTTTTTTCTAGTCGCTGCTGTTATGTATTCTTGTAATGTGATGACTGATGAGTTTACAGGAATAAAACCTTTTTTAATTGAGTTATTACAGCCGTTATTAGGGGGGTAAATCAGTGTAGCGTTACTTTTAGTATTTGTTTTAATTACGACTTAATGCTGGTATGGCAGTAGTGTTGATTCCTGTTGTGATGGCTTTTGCCGATCAGTATCCAAATGTAGATTCAACGGTACTTTGTATGTCAATTTGTAT
>CATJSX010000056.1 GCA_949743265.1 uncultured Peptococcaceae bacterium | reverse complement strand
GCCAAAAACATTAGGGATATTTTTGCTCATACTATTTTTTAGTATGGGAGCTATTTTGCTCTATTATTATCAACAATCGACAACGAGAACTTACGCCTACAGTGGTGGCGAACTCTGGCTGAATGACGGACAATTGCTGGCAATACCCAACGATAATATCATTCAGATAATTGATTGCCAAAACCATTTAGTGCGGGAAATTGTTTTACCAACGGAACAACTACCGCAAGATTATACACTTTATTTATTCGATGAGGGTATCGTCGCAAAAGGAAAAGAACGCCAACAATTGATTACTCACGACGATAAATACTATCAATTTTTTGACCTCAGCTTGTGGAATTGGAAAGGTGAATGTGTCCATCAAGAAATTTTAACAGCAGTTATCAAAGCTTCGGGAACAGCGTTTAACGAGTTGGAATTGTCAAAGCGCTCACCTTTTTGGCCTAAGACGACGGAAACTGATTATTATGATCTTAACGTCCCTTATTGGATTGATGAAAATTATTTGGTTTTAGATATGGGTTTACGGATGATTAGCTTTGACCTTCGCAATGGTCATATGACTCTTCTCCATGATATGAGCGACAGACGCGAAGACTATCAGCGTCGTTTGTTGCAATGGTCGGGATACAATACTGCCATTAACGAAGGCTCACTTTTTTTCACAGCTTATGATACGCAAAGTCCTCTGATGAAATTTACTGACGGCATTTGTGAGCCCCTATTTGATCATATGGCTATACAACAATTTTGGATTGATAAGGAAATGATTGTTGTTAAAGTGATGGACGACAAATCATCTTGTTTTTATGGTGCTTTTAACGACAGCATAGAAGATTTCTTTGAGGTGTTGACATACGATTACGCTTTATATGATGAGATGATTTGTCAGGAATATTTTGCCGCTATTGTTCGTGATGTGAAAGAAAATCTCATCAAGTTGGCCATTTTTGATGCTAAACAAAAAACATTGACTTTTCATGCATTAACTAAAATCACTACTGAAAATAGCTGGTTGCCCTTGGAATTTGTGGGAATTATTCCTTATAAAAACGAATTCATTTTCGTTTTCACAGAATCACTTACTGGCGGCTATGTACTCTGCGATGATGAAGGTCAGATAAAAGAACAATCAAAGAGAAAAAATATTGCTGATTACATGAAAAAGGAACAAATTGTTTTAGGCAATAATCGGACACACTACCCAGCAGCCGGCTGCTATCTCAGGATAATATTTGATGAAGAAAATCGTCAAAGACAAATACGAATTGAACGGATATAACGGTTATTTTAAGACTCACTAGAAAAGGGCAGAAAGTCTTATAAAACAAAATAAAAACCGAGCTTATGAAATGATGGAGAGAATCGTTTATCTTAATATTTTTCATTGCTATATTTTACCATGCATAGTATAATAAATCATGATTTGATAGACTGCTATTTTTGAGCTGAAAAGCAACGAAGTTTCGCTGTTTTTCGGCTCTTTTTTTGTTGTCTAAAAAACTATAGTTTGTTAGACATTTTTATCGGCTAGAGGCAAGAGATAAATTTTGACTTTTTATTTGCCACAAAAAATCATGAAAAAATGAAGTTTTTCTTAAATTCCCGACAAAATGATGAATTACAATCTTTTATTGGCTATAATGATAATAAGCAGTTTAAGGAGGAAACGCTATGGAAGCTATTCAAATTTTAGTTGTTGACGATGAAACAGAAATTGCCGATTTGGTAGAGGTTTGTTTGCTTAATGAAGGCTATCAGGTAGTCAAATTTTATGATTCGCGAGAAGCGCTGGCCAATTATCAACAGTACCAAATTGCTTTAGGAATTATTGATGTCATGATGCCCGGCATGGATGGCATGACGCTGTGCCGAGAAATTCGCAGCCACGATTATTTTCCGTTAATTATGCTTACAGCCAAAAGTGACGATTTGGACAAAATCACTGGTCTAGCTAACGGTGCTGACGATTATATTACCAAGCCTTTCAATCCTTTAGAGTTGGTTGCTAGAGTAAAAGCTCAATTGCGCCGCTATTTAACTTACAATCACCCCACTAAAAATGAGGAAACATCAACGATTGAAATCAACGGTTTATCCATCAATGAGGTAACTCACGAAGCGTTGCTCTATGGCAATAAATTAAATTTGACGCCTACTGAATTCGCGATTTTGCTGCTTTTATGCCAAAACCGCGGACGAGTGATCAGTTCAGAGATGCTATTTGAAACGATTTGGCAGGAAAAGTATTTAGAAAGCAATAATACCGTAATGGTTCATATCAGAAGGCTGCGAGAAAAAATGAACGAAGAACCGCGTAAGCCAAAATTTATTAAAACGGTATGGGGAGTGGGATATAAAATTGAATAACAATAATTTTTTACGATTACGTTTGAACCTTTTTGGGCGTTTGATTTTTCTTTTAGTCGCTTCCTACCTTAGCTGCATGTTTATGATTAGCGGCGCTTTAACTTTCTTTAGACAAGATTTGCGTTATGTACGAGACGAGATTATTTGGCGCCAATTAGGCTTAGATTTGCGTTATATTGATTATACGATACTTGGTCTTGCGTTGGTAATCATCTTTTTTTTGGTTATTCTCTATAGCTATACGGGACGTATCATCAACTTGCTAACGGAAATCTATAATGCCATTGAACAAATTGACGATGATAATGATAAATTGATTATCATGTCCAACGATCTAAGATTTTTTGAACACCAACTGAATACCTTAAAACAAGCGCTGCAACGCCGTTCTCGTGAAGCTAAGCAAGCTGAGCAGCAGAAAAGCGATTTAGTAGTTTATTTAGCTCATGATCTCAAAACGCCTTTAACGTCTATTATCGGTTATAGCAGCATTATTCAGGAAACTGCTGATTTGCCTTTGGCAATCAATCAAAAATACAATGGTATTGTTTACAAAAAGGCCAAACACATGGAGATGTTATTGGATGAATTATTTGAAGTGACGCGCTTTAATACACAAACAATAACGCTTAATCAGCGTCTTATCGATCTCAATATGATGCTGGAGCAACTAGCAGAAGAATTTTATCCAGAACTAATCAAAAAACAACTGACCGTTGAATTCAAAGCGGATCGTCAATACAAACTAATTTTAGACAGCGACCAAATGGCGCGCGTATTTGACAATCTTTTACGCAATGCGCTTCATTACAGCGAAGAAGGTTCCGTTATCAAAATTGCTCTGTTTGAACAAGAGAAAAAAATCAGAATCGTTTTTAGCAATTATGGCGTTACTATCGCACCGGACAAACTTTCACGTATCTTTGACAAATTTTATCGGACTGATGACGCACGTTCTTCCACTACTGGCGGAAGTGGCTTAGGTTTAGCCATTGCCAAAATTATCGTAGAAGCTCATGAAGGCACGATTACTGCTTTAAGCGAAAATCTATGGACGACTTTTATTATTGAATTACCTAATACTGCCGATGCTGAGCATCAAGAAAACAATCTTTAGAAAATCGTAAGGATTCGTTTAGAAAACCTCAAAAATTACCCTCGCGCTATTGTTTATACTAATGGTACATTCAATAGTTTTGGGAGGGTTTTATTATGAATAAAGGATTAGTCATCAATAACGATAAAACAGAAATCATTACGGTAAACGGTCAGTCTTATCGGCGGCTGGCAATCCAAACCCCATTGGTAACAAAAAATGATTCATTGGAGGAAATTGTTACCACTTATGCCGCACCACATTTAGAAAAAGGCGATATACTTTTTCTTTCAGAAAAAATGGTCGCCTGCACACAAAATCGCGCTATTCCGTTGAAATCAATCAAGCCCAACAAACTGGCTATTTTCCTAAGTCGTTTTGTTACTAAAAGTCCCTATGGCATCGGCTTGTCTATGCCGGAAACCATGACTATGGCTATCGCAGAATGTGGTCGATTGCGAATTTTAATGGCAGCTTTTATCGGTGCCTTAGGTAAATTATTTCATCAAAAGGGATGGTTTTATCATATCGCTGGCAGCAAAGCTGCATCTATCGACGGTCCTTGTCCTAAAACCATTGCGCCTTATAATGAATACGTCGTTTTGGGACCGGCTGATCCGCAAGCAGTAGCTACCAATCTTTCACAAATACTTCACGGTACAACGGTTTTAATTGTTGATATCAATGATTTAGGCGGTCAAATATTAGGTTCTTCTGATGACAAACACAAAAATAATTACTACTTATCGCTTTTAGGGGACAATCCGCTGGGACAAACTGATGAGCAAACGCCTATGGGTATTATTCGCCAAGCCTGCTGAAATTTGTTTAAAGAACGTCTCATAAATTCTCATATCACTACTGTGAAAGATATCATCATAAATGTTAATACAAAATCAGCGTCAAATTTACTTAAAGCGCTGATTTTCTTTGGTTTTTATGGTATAATACGCATTTATAAAGCGTTTTTTGACCACTAGTCGGCGCAATATTATTAAAACGATGGAGGATTTATGATTACTGTTACTAATTTGAGTTTAAGTTTTAACGGCAGCAAATTATTTAGCGATGTCAATTTGAAATTTACATCGGGTAATTGCTACGGCATTATTGGCGCCAATGGCGCCGGCAAATCGACCTTTCTCAAAATTTTGTCTGGTCAGTTAGAAGCGACTACTGGTGAAGTGACCATTAGTGAGAATACTCGCTTATCCGTTTTGAAACAAGACCATTATGCTTATGATGAATATTCCGTTATGGATACGGTCATTATGGGCAACAGCCGCTTATATGAAATTATGAAACAAAAAGACACTCTCTATGCTAAAGAGGATTTTTCCGAAGAAGATGGTCTTTTAGCTTCTGAACTAGAAGGTGAATTTGCCGAATTAAACGGCTGGGAAGCAGAAACCGAAGCCGCTAAACTATTGCAGGGCTTGGGATTGGATAATGAAATTATAGAAGCCCAAATGAGTAGCTTGGGCGGCAATGAAAAAGTAAAAGTTTTATTAGCGCAAGCGTTATTCGGTCAACCAGAAATTATTCTTTTGGACGAACCAACCAATCATTTGGATATTGATTCCATAGAATGGCTAGAGGATTTTCTTTTGGATTATGATGGCACAGTTATTGTCGTTTCTCACGACCGCCATTTTCTCAATACCGTTTGTACACATATCGTTGATATTGATTATACTAAAATTAAACTATATACCGGCAATTACGATTTTTGGTATGAATCCAGTCAGTTGATGCAAAAAATGATGCGCGATCAAACAAAGAAAAATGAGGATAAAATCAAAGAGTTGCAAAACTTTATTTCTCGTTTTTCCGCTAATAAGTCAAAAGCTAAACAAGCCACCAGCCGACGCAAATTGCTGGAAAAATTGACGTTAGAAGAAATGCCTGCATCATCTCGTAAGTATCCTTATTTAGGCTTTCAAATGGATCGCGAACCGGGCAAAGAAATTCTGACCGTAGAAAATCTGACCAAAATCGTCGATGGGGTAAAAGTTTTGGATAATATTTCGTTTCGCGTTGAGCGGGGAGATAAAATTGCTTTTGTTGGTGACAATGAAATCGCTACGACTACGCTATTCAAAATTTTGATGGGCGAACTGGAAGCGGACAGCGGAAGTTTTAAATGGGGCATCAGCACTAGCCAATCATATTTTCCAAAAGATAACAGTGAGTATTTCAATAATTGTACCTTAAATCTTTTGAAATGGCTGGAACAATATACGCCTAAAGACAATACCGAAACTTATCTGCGAGGATTCTTGGGGCGTATGCTTTTCTCCGGCGACGATGTCTTGAAACCAGTCAATGTTCTTTCTGGCGGTGAAAAAGTGCGCTGCATGTTTTCGCGCATGATGATGTATGGCGCTAATGTATTGGTTATTGATCAACCCACCAACCACCTTGATTTAGAATCCATCACCGCCGTTAATAACGGTTTGATTGAGTTCAAAGGCATTGTTCTTTTTGCCTCTCATGACCATCAATTCGTTCAAACCATTGCCAATCGCATTATCGAATTTACTGCCGAAGGACTTTTGGATAAACGAGAAACGTATGATGAATATCTGATATGGAAAAAGAACAATCGCGCTTAAATTCGTTGTCAAAAAAATTGTGCTCATAAAAACGTAGTTTTCACCTGTATAATCTAAAAAAGCAACGAGAAAAATTAAATTTTCTTGCTGCTTTTTTTATGCGGTTTTTGCTTTGTTTATCGCTGAAAATTATCGCAATCAATCTAACGCTCCATTGACAAAGATAAGACTGCTATTTTTGCCAAATAAAGTATGCTGACTGATAATATAATAAAAAGAGCTGTCCAGCCAACTACACCATATGATATAATATATGAATATATAAGGTTAGTTGTCGTAAATAAAAAACATAACAGCAAAATAAACTGCTTAAATAATGCTGTCTGCTCACCGCACGACGATGACCAACCATGAGAATACAAGCAATCATAAGTTTGAGATTAAACTCAAATTTTAATATTAGAACGGAGAATTTTATGGACAAGACGTTATTCTTACCTTTGAATAAAAAAGAAGCTCATGCCAAAGGATGGCATGAGCTGGACTTTGTATTGGTTAGCGGCGATGCTTATGTAGATCACCCTTCTTTTGGAGCGGCGCTAATTGGTAGGCTTTTGGAACATGAAGGATTTCGCGTGGGTATCTTGGCACAACCAGATTGGCGGCAAAAACGAAATTTTCAAGTTTTCGGTCAGCCGCGTTTAGGTTTTTTGGTTGCCAGCGGCAATATTGATTCGATGGTCAATCATTATACCGCTGCTAAAAAACCTCGCTCTACTGATGATTATTCGCCGGGCGGACAAAAAGGACTGCGTCCCGATCGGGCAGTAGACATTTATTGTGCTATCTTAAAAGAACTTTATCCTGACACACCGTTGATTATTGGCGGTATTGAAGCCAGCCTGAGACGTTTTGCTCATTACGATTATTGGACCGATAAACTGCGTCCTTCCATATTGATAACTGCCGCTGCTGATTTGTTGACTTATGGCATGAGTGAACGGCAAGTTCGTTATTTAGCGCACGGTTTAGATAAAAATTGGCCCATTGGAAAAATGCATGACGTTCAAGGCTGCTGTTATCTCAGCAAACAACTGCCTAAAAAAGACGATTATATTTTGCTGCCATCATATGAAGAAATTTCTCAAAGCAAACGTAAATTTGCCGAAAGTTTTCGTATTCAAAACGAAGAACAAAATCCATTCATTGGTAAAACTTTGGTTCAGCCGCATGGCGACCGTTATTTAATTCAACTGCCGCCCGCCAAGCCGCTCTCACAAAAAGAAATGGACGAACTGTATCGACTACCGTTTACACGAACTTATCATCCTCGCTATGAAAAAGCTGGCGGTGTACCGGCTCTTGCCGAAGTAGAATTCAGCATTACTGATCATCGCGGTTGTTTCGGTGGCTGTACGTTTTGCGCCATCAATTTTCATCAAGGACGTATTATCCAAAACCGCAGCGAACAATCAATTTTAGCAGAAGCAGAAATAATGACTAAACAGCCTAATTTTAAAGGCTATATTCACGATATCGGCGGACCAACAGCCAATTTCCGGCAAATGGCTTGCGATAAACAGCAAAAAGTTGGCGCCTGCAAGCATCGCCAATGTTTATTCCCTGATATTTGCCCTAATCTTAAGGTTGACCATCAGGAATATTTAGCGATCTTGCGCAAAGTCCGCAAATTGGAGAAAGTCAAAAAAGTTTTTATTCGTTCAGGTATTCGTTTTGATTACATCATGGCGGATAAAAATCCTACTTTCTTTGAAGAAATGTGTCAATACCATATCAGTGGACAACTAAAAGTCGCGCCGGAACACGTCGCACCTCATACATTATATTGTATGGGTAAACCTCAACATCACGTTTTTGATAAATTTGTAAAACGCTATCACCAATTTAATCAACAACACCAACAAAAGCAATATTTAGTGCCATATTTCATTTCTAGTCATCCGGGCTGCACCTTAGAAGATGCCGTATTGTTGGCTGAGTATATTCGCGATTTAGGCTATAATCCAGAGCAAGTGCAAGATTTTATCCCGACACCGGGCAGTATGGCTACCGCTATGTTTTACACAGGTATTGACCCACGTACCATGGAAGCAGTTTACGTCCCGCGTTCAGCACAAGAAAAAGCTTACCAGAGAGCCTTGCTTCAATACCGTGATCCTAAAAATTATGATTTGGTATACGAAGCGTTAATCAAAGCCCATCGTCAAGATTTGATTGGTTTCGATTCTAAATGTCTGATTAAACCGCGCCGTCACCATAATTTTCCAAACGACAAAACGAAAAAAACGAATTCCAAGCCCAAAATGCGACGATAAGATTCAACACAGCAATATTTTTATGCTCTCTTGTTTTAGATAAAGCAAATCCCTTTAAAGGCACAGCTAATGCTTCCTTTAAAGGGATCTTTTGCTTAACGACAATGCCTTAAGCGCTATGATTTTTCTATTTTCACTGAAAATTTATGCAGATTTTTCAATATCGTCTTCAATCAAACCAACCTCGCTTAGCATATCGCTAATCAAAATCCCATAGCCTTTTGTGGGATCGTTAATGAACACATGAGTTACTGCGCCGATAATCTTGCCGTTTTGGATAATAGGACTGCCGCTCATGCCCTGAATAATTCCTCCCGTCTTTTCCAAGAGAATGGGATCAGTAACTTTGATGACCATACCTTTGCCATTTTCTCCATTGGGCATAACTTTTTCAATTGCAATAGTGAAAGCTTCTACTTTTTGACCTTCTAAAGCTGTCAAAATAGTAGCCGGTCCTAATTCTATTTCTGGGTAATACGCTACTGGCAGCGGCTTGTCGTAATAATTGTTTTCCGTCATTGATAAATTTTTTAAAACGCCAAATATTCCTGCATAAGTGTTCTTTTCAATGGTGCCCAAACTGTTATCATTAGCAAAACCGCCGATTTTTTCACCGGGATAGCCACGCTGACCTTTTTTAATGCCTTCGATATTAGCGCTGACCAATTTGCCGTTTAAAATATTAAGTTTTTCTTGTGTTTCATTATTGGCAATCATATGGCCTAAAGCACCGTATTGCTTAGTTACTGGATCGATAAACGTCAGTGTTCCCACGCCACCGGCATTGTCACGAACATACAGCCCGATGCGGTAAGTTTTGCTTTCTGTACAATAAACCGGTTCGATTTTTTTGTAGATAATCTCTTGTTCACGTAAAACTTCCAGTGTAATTTCTTCATGGTTTTGACCTAGTTGATCAATCAGCATCGCCATTTTTTCATCATTGTTGACCGTCACGTTGTTAACTTTTTGAATGATATCGCCAACTTTAATACCTGCTTTTTCGGCAGGAAAACGGCTTTTGCCTTCATCATCAAGCACCGGCGACATTCCTACTACCATAATACCGTCTGTACGCAGCAAAATTCCCACAGGCTGGCCGCCGGGATATAACGATAGTTCCGGCAGAACATTGACGTCAATTTGCTTGACTGGAATCAATCCAAACAGCCGCAAACTGAGACTAACTTCACCGGGCTGAAGATAAGTCAATGTTTCTTGATCAATCAGATTAACTGCGGCCGTTTGACTTTCAGCCAACCCTAAAATACCATCTCGGTCGGAAATGTTGATCTTCAGTTGTTCTACCATTTTTTCGGGATAATTGAGCGCTAATTCCAGTGTATCGCCTACCCGCACATTTTGTTCTAATGGTTGAAGGAACGGCAGCATCAGCAAAAATACGCCAAAAAGAATCATTGACCATGTAACCGTTTTGATTTTGAAGCCTTTGGACACATATACTCACTCCCTCGTATACTCCCAAACGCTTCCCTTATTGCTTCAAAACTTTCGCTTACAAGTCTTAAGTTGTCCTTTTTTGCTTTGGCTTATGTCTTGCAGATTTACGCAAGAAAATCACTTATTGGTTTTTAGTAATTTCAATTTTTGTGCATGTTCCAGCTGATAATCTTCTTCACCACCGAGCATTCGCGCCAATTCTTTGATTTCTTCTTCCTGCGTCAACAGATGAACTTCGGTAATTGTTGCCTCGTTGATAATATTTTTGGTAATTTTGAAATGATTTTCCGCCAAAGCAGCGATTTGCGGAGAATGTGTCACACAAATCACTTGCGCCGCTTGACTAACAGCCGCTAATTTGTCGGCTACCATCACCACGATATTACCACCAATACCGGAATCAATTTCATCAAAAATTAGCGTATTCACCGATTCATAAGCTGCCAAAATCGTTTTAAATGCCAGCATAATTCGGCTCATTTCGCCGCCAGAAGCAATCTGACTTAATGGCCGCAAAGGCTGCCCAGGGTTAGCCGACAAATAAAATTCAACATCGTCAATTCCCCAACTTGATGCTTCTTTTATGCCAAAACGCACTTCAAACTTGGCGTTAGTCATAGCCAAATCAGCCAAATGAACAATCAGTTGTTCCTCAAATTGATGAGCAACTCCTTTGCGGACTTTCGTCAACACTTTAGCTTTCTGCAAAAAAATCTCTTTTTGCGCTTTGTAATTTTCCTGCAAATGATTCAGCGTAAATTCCATATTGCTAAGCTGGGCTATTTCCGCTTCCGTCGCTGCCAATTCGTCCAAAATCTCACTAATAGAACGTTGATACTTCTTTTTTATTTTGTCTAACGTATATTTTCGTTCTTCTAATCGTTCTTTATGTATCGGATCAAAATCAATTTGATCGTCATATTTTGCTAACGTTAAGCCATGATCTTCAGCAATATAACTCATGCTTTGCAAACTTTCTACTATTGGCAATAATTTTTCATCAAAACTGCTGATACTTTCTAGCAACTCGACGCTTTTAGTTAAGTTAGCATAAACAGAACCATTGCCGCCGTACAAAAGCTGATACGTTTTATGCGTTTTTTCAACGATACGAGAAACATTATTCAAAAGCAGCAATTCTTGCTCCAGTTCCTCATCTTCTTCAGGACGCAAAGATAATTCGCTGATTTCCTGCGCTTTAAACCGTAAAAATTCCAACCGTTCTTTGCGGTCTTTGGCAGCATTCTGCATGTCTTTCAACGCTTTACGAGCTCTGCGCAAATCATCATAGCTTTGCGCTACGTCAGCTTTCGCATTTTTTAGCGTTTCATCACCTAGACTATCTAATAGTTCAATATGTTTATCTTTATTAGAAATTGCTTGAAAATCATGCTGACCGTAAATGTTAATTAAATGGCTTCCCAGTAATTTGAAATTTTGTAAAGTAACCATACGTCCATTAACGCGGCAAGTATTTTTACCTGTTTTAGCAATTTCTCTGGTCAAAACCAACACGTCGTCTTCATCAAAGCCCATTTCAGTCAGCAAGTCTTTGACTACGGCATTCTGCTCAAATTCAAAAGCCCCTTCAATAACGGCCTTATCGCATCCTAATCGAATATCTTCACTTTTTGCTCTTGCTCCCAAAAGCAAGGCAACAGCGTCAATAATAATTGATTTGCCGGCACCCGTTTCTCCAGTTAAAACATTTAATTTAGGATCAAATTCCAAACTTAAGTGATCAATCAACGCAAAATTTTTTACCGTTAATTGCAGCAACATGCTTTTTACCTCCTAATCAAACCTATCGTTTTCTGCGGATAAAATGGAAGGAATTTTTTACTGCTGCAAATAGCTTTCCAATTTTTCTATCACCGATTTTACCGCTTCTCTGGGTTTTATCACCAATAAAATCGTATCGTCTCCCGCTACTGTGCCAATAATATGGTTCCAGCCGGCATGATCTATGGCAGAAGCAACTGCATTAGCGTTGCCCGGTGCAGTCCTGATAACCATAATATTTTCACTGTAATCATAGTTAATAACAAACTCTTTAAGCATAAATCGCAGTCGTGTTTCAGAGACAAAACTTTCGGCGGGCAGCGCATATTTGCATTGGTCATTGCCAATATTGATTTTAATGAGCGCTAGTTCCTTAATATCTCTTGAAACGGTAGCTTGAGTGACATTATAGCCTTCGGCTCGCAGAATATCCGCTAATTCTTCTTGTGTAGCAATAGGATATTCTTTGATCAACTCCAGAATTTTACGATGTCGTCTTGTTTTCATGGGTTTTCCTTTCCGTTTTTTTGCTATATTTATTACCGTTCGTTCCTTTTAATTTTTCCCGCATTAAATGAAAAAAATGACGTTCTTTCATTTTGATCAAATAAGTATAGTCTTTGGCTTTGCTAATCAAAATTTCATCGCCATTTTCTAATTCCAGTCCATATTGACCATCAACGGTAAGCATTGCCTGAAAATTATCCGTACCTAGTTTCACTTTCAACAGCGCTTCCGGTGGAAAAATAATTGGTCGAGCCGAAAGCGTATGAGGACAAATCGGTGTCAGAACACACAAATCAAAATTAGGATAAACAATAGGACCACCCGCTGAAAGAGAATAACCAGTAGATCCAGTAGGGGTTGAAAAAATAACGCCATCGCTAAGATAGTGATCGACCAAACCATTCTCTTGATAAATTTCCAGCGATATCAAACGAGAAAGCGCTCCTTTGGTAATGACCAAGTCATTCAGCCCTGTCAACTGAGTGATTTTGCGTCCATTACGCCATACTTCACCAGTCAACATCATTCGTTTTTCGATAGTATATTGCTCATTGAGAATTTTCTCCAAATAATCATTGGTTTCTGCTATATGTTCTAGTTCAATTTCTGTTAAAAAACCCAAATAGCCTTGATTGATGCCCAATAACGGTTTATTATAACCATAAACTGTTCTAGCCGCTCGTAAAAACGTGCCATCGCCACCGATGACCAACACAAAATCAACATTTTGCGCAAAATCGTCTGTAGAACAAGCTGATAATC
Source organism: uncultured Peptococcaceae bacterium (assembly GCA_949743265.1). Taxonomy (GTDB): domain Bacteria; phylum Bacillota; class Peptococcia; order Peptococcales; family Peptococcaceae; genus CATJSX01. The sequence continues at coordinate 20,492 of CATJSX010000056.1, read as the reverse complement.
CCAAAGCACCGGCTTCGTTTTCTAAAACCAAAACCATAATTGCATGAGCCATACACCAGCTAATGGCGGCTTGACCAATAGTGAGGCACCCCTCTTTATTAGTATCTAAAATCAAACCAATCGTTCCAATTTCCTTCATGATTTATCTCCCGCCTAAAATTTTCAACAAGCCATATCCCAAACAAATTCCTATCATAATAGCTAGTATCAAAGGCTTTATTGAACTATGCGCTGTGCCAGTGCAAGTGAAATTTACTTTTTTCAGCTGCTCCTTTTCCATATCCAACAAAAGAATTCCATCTGGTTTGTAAACTAAATAATATTCTAATAGCTGTCTGCGTACATTAGGTAAAGTCGCTTGTGTTTGCGCACCTGTTTTGACCTCTACAATATATCTTTTCCATCCTCGTCGCACCAAAAGATCAGCTCTCACAGGACAATTGTGAGGTTTATTGTCGATATAAATGGTTACTGTTTCTTTTAACTGGACGTCTAACACATGATAGCCCCATTTTTTCAACAAAACTACTGCTTTTCTTTCAGCTAATTTCGCTTTTTTGAGTATTTTTTTCGTTTTATAGCGTTTGTATTTACGACTGATAATATAAGCGAATAAAATTCCTATAAAAATACCCCAGATAAAAAGATCAGTTCTTTGCACTGCTGACACCTCCATCTGAAGTATTCGACATCACTCAAAGTTTTCCTAGAACGGATCTGTTTTGACAGTATTCAATGATTCATGAGCTTTATTGACGATTGCGGCTGTATCGATTGCTATAGACGGTAAATGTTTACTGCCCCATAGCAAATATTCAATATTACCTTCTGCGCCCTTCACTGGCGAATGAGTCATGCCGTTAATATGCAAATCAAGCTCATCACATAAAGCCAAAATTTTTTCTAATACTTCTTGATGAATCTTAGGATCTTTGATAACACCTTTTTTGCCAACTTGTTCTCTGCCTGCTTCAAACTGAGGTTTAATTAAAGCTACCACTTGACCGTCATCTTTTAATAATGCCATGGCAGGCGGTAAAATCTTATCCAAAGAAATAAACGAAACATCGGTTGTTACCATGTCCATCATTTCGCCCAGATCTTCTGGCTTTAGATAACGAGCATTGGTTTTTTCCATAGTAACCACCCGCTCATCACTGCGCAGTTTCCAATCCAACTGATTGTAACCAACGTCAATAGCAAAAACTTTTTTTGCGCCGTTTTGCAAAGCGCAATCAACAAAGCCGCCAGTAGAAGCCCCTATATCAGCTACAACTTTATTATGAAAATTTAGATTGAAAGTTTCAATAGCTCTTGCCAATTTTAAGCCACCTCGCCCTACATAAGGCGGCTTTTGACCCAATACATGAATAGCTGAATTGACCTCGACTGTTGTGCCGGCTTTGTCAATCTTGCGGTCGCCAACCAGTACCAAACCGGCCATTACCAATGCTTTAGCTTTTTCGCGACTTGGCGCTAATCCTAATTCTACCAACGCCGCATCTAATCGCATTTTTGTCATGACAATCCCTCGGCTTCTTTTTGCAAATTTAATTTTTCAACTGCAACTTGTACGACGTTCTCAGCACATAAGCCGTATTTTTCTTTTAATATTTCCGTTTTGCCATGCGGAATAAATTCATCAGGCAAAGCGATACGACAAACTTTTTGTGTTTCTGCACCGTGTTCACTAAGCATTTCCAAAACCGCTGCGCCAAAGCCACCAGCTAAAATATGTTCCTCAATAGTAATCATTAGTTGATGGCGGCTAAGCTGTTCAAGGAGCAACGCTTCATCAAGAGGTTTGACAAAGCGAGCATTGATTACCGTTACCGTCAAACCGTATAACCGATGTAATAATTCTGCCGCTTGTTGCGCTATCGTCACCATAGCACCCAATGCCAATAAAGCAACGGTTTGCCCTTGCTGAAGAATTTCCCCCTTACCCAATGGCAAGAGCGTCAGCTTTTCATCAAGCGGCACGCCTAAACCTTCGCCACGCGGATAGCGAACAGCCGCCGGTTGCTCATAGCAAAGAGCGGAGTAAAGCATATGACGCAACTCATTTTCATCTTTTGGTGCCATAACCACCATATGAGGAATATGACGCAAATAAGCCAAATCAAAAACGCCATGATGAGTAGGCCCATCATCACCCACTAATCCAGCACGATCCAAGGCAAAAACAACTGGCGCTTTCTGCAAAGCAACATCATGAACAATTTGATCATAAGCACGCTGCAAAAAAGTCGAATAAATAGCCACTACCGGTTTATAACCGTCTAATGCCATTGCCGCTGCCATAGTAACTGCATGCTGTTCAGCAATTCCTACGTCAAAAGCGCGCTGACTAAAACGTTGCTCAAATTTGTTGATACCGGTACCTTGACCCATAGCGGCAGTAATCCCTAATACCCGCTCGTCTTGTTCGCCAAGCTGAATAAGCGTATCAGCAAAAACATCAGTATAAGTCGGACGACGTTTTGGAGCTAACACTTGACCAGTTTTAATATCAAAAGGACTGACCCCATGAAAAAGGTCAGGCGTTTTTTCTGCCGGCGCATATCCTTTGCCTTTACGTGTAACAACATGAATAAAGATGGGTTTGTTGAGCTTTTTGGTGTTTTCCAAAACATTGATCAATGCTGATAAATCATGCCCATTAACAGGTCCAAAATATTTTAGCCCCAACTCTTCAAAAAAAGTGCCGGGTACTAATAAATATTTTAACGAATCTTTCAATCGGTCTGCCGCTTGAAACATTTTATCGCCAATCGTAGGAATTTTTTTAAATAATAACTCAATATCTTCTTTGTGTTTGATATAAGACGGATCACTGCGAACACGATTCAAATATTCGCTCATACCGCCGACATTAGGGTCAATGGACATTTCGTTGTCATTCAAAATAATGATCATACGCCGCTGCAAATGACCGATATTATTAAGCGCTTCAAAAGCCATGCCACCTGTCATGGCCCCATCGCCAATAACAGCTATAACTTGATGGTTTTCGCCCCGCAAATCACGGGTAAGTGCAAAACCAACCGCCGCTGAAATAGACGTACTGCTGTGCCCTGCGCCAAAAGCATCGTGAACACTTTCGCTGCGCTTAGGAAATCCTGATAATCCCCCATATTGTCTGATGGTATTCAGTTCATCGCTTCTACCGGTAAGCATTTTATGCACATAAGCCTGATGCCCGACATCCCAAATAATTTTATCTTCTGGTGTTTGATAGACGTAATGCAAAGCTAATGAAAGTTCTACAACGCCGAGATTAGGTGCCAAATGACCGCCATTTTGGGCAGTTACTTCCACCAATTTTTGACGAATTTCATGTGAAAATACTTTCAAAGCTGCTAGATCTAACCTTTTCAGATCTTGCGGTGATTTGATTTTGTCTAAAAACTGCATTTTTCCCCCTTCTTTCCAGTTTCAGCTAAAAATACCAGCCGACAACAATGCCCAAAAGCGCACCGGCTGCCACTTCTACAGGCGTATGCCCTAATAGTTCCTTCAGCCGCTCACCATCAATATGTTTGCCACGATACAGATCTTCCACGATTTTATTTAACAACTCCGCTTGTTTACCAGCAGCTCGACGCACGTTGGCAGCATCATACATGACGACCAAAGCCAATGCTGCTGCGATAGCAAATTCTGGCGATTGAAAGCCAAGCGTTTTGCCTATTGTTACTGCCAAAGCTACAACTAAAGCCGAATGAGAACTAGGCATACCGCCGGAACCAATCATGCGGCTGACATCCCAACGCCGCTCCTTTAAAAGCACCAACATAACTTTTAAGAGCTGCGCAACAAACCAAGCCAATACAGCTGCCAAAAGCGCATGATTATTGATTATTTCACTAGGCATTAGTCTCTCCTCCTTGTCATTCGCCAGTATTGCTTTTGTCGTTAATTAGGCTTCTCGTTCAACCAACGATTGTGCTAAATAGCGCAATTCTTCGGTAGCGCCCGACAAATTTTCCAACGCCGCAAGCGCTTTTAAAACGGCTTCCCTCGCTATTTCTTGAGATTGATTGATACCAAAAAGAGCGGGAAAGGTAGCTTTATGATTTTTCAAGTCGCTGCCTATAGGTTTGCCAATCTTATCAGCGTCGCCAATAATATCCAATATATCGTCCGTAATTTGGTAGGCTAATCCTACATGCTCGCCATAAATCCGCAACGCTGTCATTTCCTGTTCATTAGCATTTGCCAAAAGACCGCCAATTTCTACCGAAGCACTGATTAGTGCACCAGTTTTATGGCTATGAATATAACGTAAAACATTTTCATCCGGCGTTTTGTTTTCTGCCAACAAATCGGCGCTTTGTCCGCCAACCATACCTAAAACGCCGCTGGCAAAAGCCAGCCGTTTAATCACTTTCACAATTTGTTCTGCCGGATAATATTCTTTTTCTGCTAAATCACTAAGCCATTCGAAAGCCAATGTTAGCAATCCATCGCCTGCTAAAATAGCTAGCCCTTCGCCAAAAACTTTATGATTCGTCGGTTTGCCTCGACGATAATCATCATTATCCATACCCGGCAAATCATCATGAATCAGCGAATAGGTATGTATCGCTTCCAAAGCGCACGATGCTGGCAATGCTTTGACGACATCATCGCCACATGCTTTAACCGCGCTTAAACAAAGGATTGGACGCAAGCGTTTGCCGCCGGCAAATAAACTGTACCGCATAGCTTGATGAATTTCTGGTGGATAAGTAGCCGCATCAGGCAAAAGATTTTTTAGACAATCATCAATTTTTTGGCGATAATCATTCATAAATGTTTCAGACATCATCTGCCACCTCATCTTGATAAGCAAAATCTTTTAATTGTCCCTCCAAAAGGATCTTGATTTCGCCTTCCGCTTGATTGATCGTTTGCGTGCAAATTTCTACCAGCGCTAAGCCTTCCTTAAATAATTTAATACCTTCGTCAAGAGTGACGTCGCCATTATCCAATGCGCCAACAATTTTTTCCAATGCAGCAATTGCTTCTTCATAGGTCAATTTTTTCTTAGCCATTATTTTCTACCCCATTATCCTTTACTATACACTTAAGCCTGCCTCGACTCAAAATTACATGAATTTCCTCATTGACGGCAACCTCGTCATTTTGACGAATTAAACGACCGTCTAGGTTTTCACAAACAGCAAAACCGCGATTTAATACTTTCAAAGGACTTAACGCGTCCAATTTTCCAGCTAAAAGCGCTACTTCTTGCTTGCAACTTTCTAATAATAAATTCTCTTGTCGACATAATTTTTCTTCCAGCTGATCGACATATTGCCGATAGTTTTGCAAAAATTGTTCCGATCGATTCAGCAACGGGTGATTCGCTAAAATTTCTAATTTTAGCCTTTTTTGCTGCAACAATTGATTCAACCGATTGTACAGCCGTTTTTGATATTGCGTCAACGTTTCTACCGCTTGACTTAAGACAGGAACAGCCAATTCCGCCGCCATAGACGGTGTGACGGCTCGTACATCAGCGGCAAAATCCGCCAAAGTCACGTCAGTTTCATGACCTACGGCACTAATAATGGGTACTGGACTAGCGGCAATTTTGCGTACAACTTTTTCCTCATTAAAACACCATAATTCTTCCAAAGAACCACCACCACGACCGGTAATAATTACGTCAACGTCGGTTTGGTACATGGCTTCCAATGCTTTAGTTAAAGAAGTGCTACCTTCAGCGCCTTGAACCTGAGCTGGAATAATCAAAATAGGCACTTTAGGATTGCGCCGTTTGATAACCGAAATCATATCTTGTATGGCAGCGCCAGTCGGCGAAGTCACAATCCCTATTTTTCGCGGCCAATAAGGCAGAGCTCGTTTCCGTGACGAATCAAAAAGACCTTCTTTACTTAAACGTTCCTTTAATTGTTCATACGCGATATTTAAAGCACCGCTACCTGCTGTTATCATTTCGCTGACATAAAATTGATACGTACCGTCACGTTCATAAACAGAAATATATCCAACGGCAATGACCTCCATACCGTGAGCAGGACGAAAATTCAGCCGCTGAGCGTAACTTCTAAACATCACACATTTTAGTGTGGACACATCGTCTTTTAGTGAAAAATACATATGTCCTGAGCTATGATGCTTAAAATTGGAAATTTCTCCTCTTATGCAAATTGAACGTAATAAAAAATCCCCTGAAAGGAGATTTTTGATATGTATATTGACTTCATTAACCGTTAATATCCGTTTGGTTTCCATCATCATCACCCAGTTCTATTTTACTTTGTTTTTGAACGGCAAGCAAGAGAATACACGCAAAATTTATAAAAAGAACCCCCTACTAATTGTTCTATCGAGCGAAATTGTAGTCAATAATTCTTAGTCATCAATTTCTATATTCTCTAACCCGCTTTGTATTTGCTCAGTATCATCGGATTTTAAAACTTTATCTAGGATACCGTTTATAAACTTAGGCGAATCGTCAGAGCCAAACACTTTAGCCAATTCGATAGCTTCGTTAATAGCAACTTTATTGGGAATATCGGCGCAAAAACGAATTTCATATACTGCCATACGTAAAATATTGCGATCAACGCTCATCATTCGCTCAATTTTCCAATTCTTCGCATGAGAAGCAATAATTTCATCAATCGCTGCCTGTTCCTGAACGACCCCTCTGACCAACTGTTCATAAAACTGACGTTCTTCTTCTTTTAATCCAGTATCTTCTTCCAACATATAACGCAAAGCCACTTCAGGCTCATTAGAGCCCAAATCAATTTGATAAATGGTTTGAAAGGCTTTTTCTCTAGCAACATGTCTCATAATTTTTCTCCAATCTTGGGTAAAACATTTATTTTCAAGGCTATATTAAATTTAACACAAATTCGTCAACAAGTAAACTCATGCCAACAAAATAACCGCTGATTTACTAAATTTTTCTTTAGTAAATTACCCTTATCGGAAAATTATAGCATAAATTAAAACAAACCATAAAAAATGTATCACTTGCAAAATCAAATTTGCAGTAACCCATTTTTTATTGTAAACTTATCTTAACAACAATTTGCTGTAAAGAAGGCGATCACCATGCTTTTATTGAGCTATATATTAACTGGCGCTTTAGAAATGGCTCTGCTCATTATTGTTTATCAAACAAAAGCCCGTATTCTTTTATGGTCTTATATTTTTTTGCTGTTTGCTACGTTATGCTCTATTCCGCTAGAATTAGGCGAACTGGGCGGTAAAATTCGTTACGAAATGTACCAAATGGGCATTGATGTCAGTCGTTACGACCTAACGGCTAATTTGTTGAAATCACTCGTTTATTTCTTGAGCTTAAGAAACCTTATTAGTCTGAGTACTGGCGCGATTTTAGCTTATGTCATCATTATCAGCAGTTTGCTTTTGGCTGTTTATCGACTAAACAAATAAAAAGAAGCCATGCCAAAAATCATGATCTGACATAACTTCTTTTTATTAGCGAGAAACGTTACTCATTTGACGCACTTCTTTTTTGATACAAACAATCGCTATGAATAGTAAGGCAAAAGCTACAACGGAAATAACGGCAAAGGCTACATTCAAACCATGTATGCCGGCGTTGCTGCCGTAAGTTTCCATTGAACGCAAAGCAACCATATTCATAATGCCTACAAATAGCGCTGTACCCACAGCTCCAGAAATGGTTCGCAATGAATTTAACAGCGCCGTACCGTGAGCAGTATGAGCTTTATCAATACTGCCGATTCCCCATGTTACAAAAGGCATCATCAAACAACCAATAGCCACATTAAAAATGATATTAAGCACAACGGCTACGCCGAGTGGCGTCTGCATAGAGATAAACGCCATTCCTACCGCGCTCAGCGCTAAAGCTGCTGAACCGACAATCGCTAAATTACGCATTCCCATTTTATCATAGAATTTTCCCGCCATAGGGCTAATAACAGCCATTGCCAGCGAACCGGGCAGAGTTACCAACCCAGAAACAGTAGCCGAATATCCCATCACAGACTGAACATATAAAGGCATCAACAAAGCAATGCCCATCATTGTTAAATAAAGCATCATACTGCCAATGACGCTCAACCTAAAACTTTGAAAACGAAATAACCGAATATCCAAAAAAGGTTGCTCCATCTTTAACTGCCGCCAAACAAAAATCACTCCGCTGAGCAAACCAATACCTAACGATACAAAAGTCGCTGCATGGGTAAGACCTTGGCTGGTAATATTACCAATCCCTAACGTTATGCCGCTAAAAGCAAAAGCGGTTAAGATAAAAGAAATTATATCAAACTTTTGTACTATATTATCTAAAACATTATCAAAAACAACCGATGCCCAAATTAGCGAAAGCATTAAGATAAAAAATGGAATGATAAAAATCATTCTCCAACCAGCAGTATCTACTAAAATACCAGCAATCGTTGGCGCAATGACTGGCGCTGCACTAATAGAAAGCCCATACCAGCCCATAATTGTCCCTTGTTTTTCGCGCGGATAAATACTCAACAAAACAACCTGTGCCATAGATCCAGTAATGCCATTACTGCAAGCCTGCAAAATCCGCCCAATCATCATCGTAGGGAAATCATAAGCCAAAATAGAAACGAGCAATCCTGCTAAAAATAATACCAGTGCAAAAAGATACAATTTTTTGGTAGGAAAACGAATAATCAAAAAAGCCGTCAGAGGCATCATAATCCCTGCGGCTAAGGAATAAGCACTGGTCAACCATTGACCAGTAGAAACACTGATATCAAAGTCAACAATAATCGGCGGCAAAGCTGTTGATAACGCTGTTGACAAAAAACCAGAAGCAATACAAGTAATTAAAAGATTGACAAAAATGAGCGTTCGTTTGCGCTCGGTAACGGTTATTGCAGATGACATAAAAAACCTCTTTTCTGTAAATACATAGATGCAAGAAAAATGTTGATGTGTACTATACCATAATTCAACGATAGAAACAACCATAATTTTTCTTATACTATCTGAACGCTTATTTAATGTACATTTCTCGTCTCAACATGTCCACAAACTGTCGCAACTGTTCATCAGCATCTTTGCGATAAAAAGCGGCGTGCAGCATAGTAGTCGACGAATTTTCCAAAGGCAGGGCAACGTATTTTTTGCTGTTAAAAAAGTATTGATACGCCAAATAAGGCATCATGACGATAGCACCCGTTTTTTCCAGCATTTCTCTGTGAAATTCAGCATCATTAGAACAGACAACATTAGTATCCCAAGCGCTGGAACGCATTTCTTCAATAGGAATGATATTATAAATGGTTTTCAAATGACTGGCATATTCGGTAAGGCTCAATTGCTCTTGCTCACCCTTATAAAATCGCTTATCCATCACCGCCACCATTTCATCCCGCGCCAAAATCTCCAGTTGATACTGCTCTGCTAACACTGTAAACTTTTCTAACAATACGTTTTCATTAAAAGAAAGCAAACCCAAATCATACTCTCTCGACTGTACTTGGGCAAACAACGCTTCCAAAGAATCGGTCAATACCATTCGAATAGAAATATTTTTTTGCTGTGCATTGAGTTCTGCCAATACTGTTGGCAAAACAATATTGGTCACTGACGATATCGAACAAATCTTAATACGAAATTCTTCTTGTTCACATTCACCTTGAAGCTGACGAATCGTTTTGGTCAAATTATCTTTTGCGGCTAAAACTTCTTGAGCAAAAGATACAACGGCTTTGCCGCTATCGGTAAAAGCTACACCGTTTTTAGTTCTAATCAATAAATCTGCCCCTAGCTCTTGTTCCAATTGTTTAATGTTCAAACTAGCCGCTTGCTGCGTGAGATAAAGTTGCTGTGCTGCGCCGCTAATAGAACCGGTACGAGCGACTTCCGCCAAACATTTTAGCTGTTCAAATCGCATAAACTGACCACCTTTTTTATTTTTATCTTATCATAAAGACCGTCAGCAATGCTAAACTTTTTTGAAGAAGATGGTTATTTTTTGCCATCATAAAAATCGTCCAAGCAAGCAGACATTACGCCTGCTGCCTGAACGATTGCTTGAAATAAACCAAGTAATTACATTTTCTCGGTTAAAATTTGATAAGCCGGCGCGCCTTCACATTGAGCGGGGATATCAACACCCAACAAAACGGCTGCTGTCGGCGCTACGTCAACTTCACGCACATACCCCTTAATCTCATAAGCAGTTTTTACGCCAGGACCTGCCGCTACAAAAATTGGTCCTACAGAAGTATCGTTATGACCAATAGCTGTTGAAAGAGAATCGCCATGATCAAAATTGTAATCTTCATGCATCATGATAATAATATCGGCGGCTTCCGGTCCGCCCATGCCCAAAAGTACTGCATCTTTATTGTGCAGCGCTATAGAAACAATACGCTTACCTGTTGTTTTATCACGATAACCATATAAATCGGTAATAATTTGTTCTTCTAATTCATATTTATCGGCAGGATCAACAATACCGTGTGGATTGCGGCCTTTCAAATTGAGATAGATACTATTAGAACGAGTTTGTACAGCACGGGTTTTTTCCCAATCAATGGCTTTAATATCATTGCCGTCAGCATCTTTCTGCAATACTGTATAGCCTAATTCCTGCATAACACCAACGTTAATACCCGTATTATCAGAAATACGATTAGGTACTGCTTCTGGACAAACAAGAGAATGATCGGAAACAACCATAATTGTCCAGCCTTGATCAATATAAGGTAAGAAAGAACCAATATATTCATCAGTCCATTGATAAGTCGCTTCGTGCCAGCTACGTACTTCCCCTTCACTTCGTACAGAAGAATCACGCTCTTTTAAATATTTCATGTAACAGTGACCTGACATATCGGGACCATGAAAATGACTGAAAATCACTTCTACACCTTCATTGTCCATCATATACTGCATACCGTCAGCTTGCCATTTTGCTGCCTGTTTCCACTGCTCTTGAACACATTTCAAAATCAAATCAGGATCTTGACCAGCAGCCATAGATGTAGCTGGAGGCGGACCAAAATTCGCTTTAATCTTTTCATAAATCCAACGCGGATACCAACAATCATTGTTATCAGCATCCATAGCACAACTTGCCCACATCCGCACATAACTGCCGTCAGGAGCGATTTCTAACGCCCGCATATTGCGCACTACGTTGTTATTCCCTTTAGCTGACGGCATCACGTCGGGACAATTCGGCGTATAGACATCATTATCCAAAACATACAACGGTTTTTCATCATCTTTTGTCAGGTAAACGGCTATCTGCGTATATTGTCCTTGTGCATTTGGCAATATCAACGCCGGTTTTTGCACTCTTCCGTAAGCATAATAAATAGTAAATTCTTTCGCACCGGCAGGCGCTTTTGCCCAGCCGTTTGGTTCAACAATCGGCGAAAGAGATACATTCAAATTCCAATCTGCCAAATGCAGCATATTAGGATCATCATAGAAAATACCATTTTTTAGCGACAAACTTTTGCGTGGCAGATAGCCTTGAAATTCCAGACCTTCACAATACTCTTCATAATATTCATCAATACGCGGATCTTTGGGATTCGTCGTCATAGCTAACGGCTGCATGGACAATTCACTGAGATCACAATCCACATGACTGGTACTGGACGCCATAGGCACAAAACCGCCTTGTTTGGTCTTGGTAGTAGCGATAATTAACACTTCATTATCCCGCTGATGAGCATTATGACCCAAGCCGCCGGGCGATGTTCCATCTACTACCATCAAATTAGGACTGTCGCTAGTTGGCGGCCAAGCTCCACCTGGCCAATGCCAAACCAAAGTTTTTTTGCCAGCCGCAGCAGTAATATTCCATAACTGTTCTGCTTTGCAGAATTTAGACATAAACGCTTCTTGAATCAAATCCAATTCATTTTTCACTTGTAAATTGTAATCCAAAATACCATGAGTCATGGGATAAGCGCCTGTTGCCAATGTTGCCCACATAGGCGGCGTAATAGTCGGCATCGCGCCTAAAAGCATCAAATCACTACGTGCTGAACCCATTTCTACCATTTTTTTTAAATTAGGCATTTTGCCAGCGTCAATCATAGCTTTGGAAAAACGCGGGTCCATACCGTCTATTCCCAAAATACACAGCTTATTGGTCAATCCTTTGCTTCGTAACATCGAATTACTCCCTTCGTTCTCAAATATTATATTAAGATGATACTGCTTTTGAGTAGTAGTTTATCGCAAGCAAAATTCCCTTGCAAGCAAGTTTATTTTGTCTTTAATTTTTAAAGATACAATATTTTATTGTCCATGTGCGCATATTAGAGAATATATAGCATCCCTTTTCTTAACCAAACTTTTTCAAAAAATTTTTGTTTGCTTAAGCTCGTATTTTGAAATCAACCAATGATTTTTACCAGATAATCCTAAGCGCAAAAAAATGCTGAAGCCGCACATTTTTCGTATTGCTTCAGCATTTTTTCACACCGATCATATTATCTGCTACTTTTAGAGTTAATCAGTACTACCAAAACCACCAGTACGAATAACATCATTGCTTTTTTGATCAGCGGTCAATTTTTTGATAAACATTCCTTGTCCGATTTTATCACCGACTTTGATTTCATAATCACTTTCGCCCATATTCAAAAGCCGAAAACCAATATTGCCGTCGTTATCAACATTGTTATAATAATCCGCTTCTACCCAGCCTTGTGAATTAGCCATCATTACCGGTTGTTTACCCATACTGCTACGAACATTTAGCAAAAGGGCTTCATCAGCTAAAAAATAAGCCTTCACATCTGTCCAAATCATTGCCGTTTTAAACGGCGCAATAGTTACTGCTATAGGCGAAAAAAAATCATATCCTACTGACGAACGGGTAGCGCATTCAGGCAACTTTATATCGCCAGTCGTTTTGCGCTTATCCGCACGAACCACTTCAAATCCTCTTTGCCGCATCGCTTATCTCCTTTATCAATTTTCCATTTCAAACAAAACTGCCTGCTTAGTCGCTAAACTTTTCGGCACATCAAGCACTCGCTGATTTGTTGAATTGCCGAACGGTCGGTTCAAATTTTTCAATTCTGGAATAAATTCTCCATCAACCAAAACGTCCAAATACGAGAGAAACTCCTTTTTTAAAGGGTCATTTAATAATTCCTCAAAAACGTACCCGCTCCAAGCCCAAATATCCTTTTGCGGAAATTCCTCTCGTATCTCCTGCAAAAAGCTTAATAACACACCGTCAGCAAGATTGTCCGACGGCTCGCCGCCAAGTAAAGACAGCCCTCTAACACTGCTGTGCTTTAATGTTCGTTTAATTTCTTCTTTGGTTGCTTCTGTAAAGGTTTCGCCAAAATCATGACACCATGCTTTAGGATTCTGACAATCACGACATTTTGGCTGACGATCACAGCCGGAAATAAAAAGCGACACGCGAAAACCTAAGCCGTTCAAAACGTCGAAATGGTATAAGCCGCTATAATTCATGATGACGTACCCTCAAAATGTTTCACACGCATATTGATCTCTTTCATTTTATTGTCAACGGTCGGTCGCTCTGAAAGACTACCTAAATAGCCGCAAATCCGACGCACGACGCTCATTTTCTCATTTTCACGATTACCGCACTGTGGACATTCGTACTCGCTTTCCGTATTATTCAGCGAAGTCATTTCCCCGACATAGCCACATTTAAAACAGCGATCGGAGCTGACATTGACGCCAAAATAATGCACTTTATCATAAGCATACCGAATGATTTCTTCTAGCGCCTCTACATTGTGTACCATGTTGCCAAATTCCACATAATCAATAGCACCGCCAGAAGGAATATAAGACATTTGCGCTTCTATATCAATCTTATCAAAAGGCGTTACATATTGGTTAGACGGATAATGAAAAGAGTTTTCATAGTATCCTTTGTCATTAACCCCTCTAATAAGACCAAAATCCTGAATATCCTGTTTGCAAAATTTTGTTGCCAACGTTTCAGCTGGCGTTGAATAGAGACTAAAACCGATATTAGTTTCCTTCTTGCATTTATCACAATAATTACGCATATATTTCAAAACGGCAACGCCTTTATCCAATATCTGTTGATTATCGTAAGATTCTCCATAAAGCGCCATCAACGCATTATGCAATCCGACATAACCAATAGAAATAGTGGAATAACTGTTAAATAGCAACTCATCAATCACATCTTCACCATCTAAGCGAGAAATTGCACCATATTGATACAAAATCGGCGCTTGTTTGGCTTTGGTTCCTTTGATTTTGTTGTGACGAAACATCAATACGTCTCGACACAAATCCAAAGTATCATCTAATAAAGCGTAAAATCGATTTTCATCACCGTTAGCTTGAATCGCCAAACGCGGCAGATTGATAGAACAAACGCCTTGATTAAACCGCCCCATTGTTTTGCGCTGTCCATTCTGATCAATAAACTCCGGCAAAAAAGACCGACAGCCCATAGGTGCTTTAAAACCGCCTGTCACTTCCACGATTTTATCATACATCAAGAAATCAGGATATAGACGCAAGGAGCTGCATTTGACTGCTTGTTTAAAAATATGATAATACGGATCATTCTTTTCTAAGTTATTGCCGCGCCGTACTTCCATAACCAATTTAGGAAATACTGGCGTTAAACCGCCTGTCAGCCCTTTAGTTCTGATGGCTAAATAGCTGGAAATAAATATTTCCTGACACCGTTTATCAAATTCATCAGCGTTTAAATCAACTGTATTTAATTCCAATGTGATAAAAGGCACTTCTCCTCGTGAATTAGTCAAAGTCTGAATTTCATATTCCATACTTTGGCAAGCATCATACGTTTCTTTAGTCAATCTTTCCCAAGCATACTCCTCACATTTCTGCTGATCGCTGCCAATCCATTTCTGCGCAATGGCATAATGTTTGTTCCACGACTTTTTCATGTACGGCGTAAGCCCTGTCGTCAATTCCGGCAAAGTCACGCCGCCGTAACAGTTGCTGGAAACATGAGCAACAATCTGTGATAGCAGCGCTACCGCTGTCGATAACGATTTCGGCGTTTCAATTTCCGCATTGGCAATGGTTATCCCATTTTCTAAACAATCTATCCAGTTAACCAAACAGCAATTAAAAAATTGAGTATCAATATAATTAAAATCATGAATATAGATCGACTTGCGATGTTCTTCCATAAACCGTTTTGGCACGATTTTGCGCTTGGCAAAGTTGATACACGCCACGTCAGCCATCATTGCCCGATAGGTTTGCAGCTTGCTGCCGTCTTTGTTGGCGTTGTTGCGTACTTCATCACTGCTTAAATCTTTTAAGCCCATGATCTCATTATCCAAATCATTATACGTATTACGTTCTTCTTCTCTTTTGTAGCGGTAACGAATATAGCACTTGGCTACATCAGTGCGAGCGCTTTTCATCAAACGTTCCTCTACGATGTCTTGAATCATCTCGATGGAAAACTCCGTTTCGCGAGCGGGGTCAGACGCTGCTTTTTCAACAAAAGAAGCGATTTCCTCCGCCAAATGATAATCAACGCCATTGTTGGTACACTTCATCGCTTTAATGATGGCCGTTGAAATTTTGGTCTTATCAAAGGGCACGACTGAACCGTCTCTTTTGATAATCATTGTTGTCACGATACTCTCCCCTTTTTATGCCTTCTTTTTGATACTATATGTACCAATTCATTACATTATATCATACTATATCTAGTAGTCAATAAGATTCACTCCGATATTTGGGAGAAAAATTTATTGAGCAAATATAAAATACGCCTATCTGCGTTTTACACATAGGCGCATTTCATATTTGCAACATACATTTAAAGACATCGCTTCATACGATAGAAAAGCTGCTTTCATGTTTCCTCAATTATCACTTAGTTCATGAAAAAATAATGGTAATTTCCAGCCTTTCTTTTATCAAGTCCTGAATTTACATCAGTTAATGCGCATAAACAAAAAGCCGATTATCACGCTTTGAAACGTAATAATCGACCTAAAGATTTCACAACAACTTGTTTTTCAGCATTTTTTCAACGCTATCCTACCAGAAAATAATGCGCATCAATAAAGATACCCTTCTACACGTTGACGAAGCAACTTGGCAGAAGCATGAATATCGTCAGCGGCAAATAAAGCGCTGACAACTGCTATTCCAGCAATATTTGTATAGCGCAGTTTCTGGATATTGTGCGCTTTAATGCCACCAATAGCAACGACAGGAATTGATACCGCTGCAGTAATCGCTTTCAACGTTTCTAAAGGTACCGTAACAGCGTCTGTTTTGGTCGATGTGGCAAAAACAGCAACGCCCAAATAATCAGCTCCCTGTTGTTCCGCTAAAATCGCCTGTTCCAACGTATCTGCCGATACCCCAAGAATTTTATTTGGTCCAATTAAACGACGAGCTTCCGCCGCGTTCATATCATCCTGACCGACATGAACACCGTCAGCATCAACTGCCAAAGCAACTTGAACACGATCGTTGATAACAAAAGGAACATGATACTGATCGGTAACGGCTTTAATATTTCGCGCCAATATCAATAACGCTTCATCAGTCAAATGCTTTTCACGAAGCTGTACAAAAGTAGCGCCGCCCAAAATAGCCGTTTCGACAACGCTGTCAAGCGAACGACCATTAAGCCATGTTGAATCAGTAACAGCATATAGCTTAAGCTGTTCTTTAGAGCAATTCAATTTTCGCCCCCCTCTGCAAGTGTTCATCAGAAAGCAAGCTCATCTGATCAATCAAATTCATGCGAAACGTGCTAGTGCCTACAGATTCTTGATAAGCCATTTCACCACAAAGCCCCATAGCGCAGACAGCCGCCGCAGTATCAGTCAAAACATTTTCACCGCTAGCCACAAAAGCGCCGATAACACAGCTCAACATACAACCGCTGCCAGTAATACGACTCATCATGCTGTGACCATTTTGACATAAATAAGTTTGTTGTCCGTCGGTGATTAAATCACAAATACCGGTAATTACAATCACTGCACCAGTATCTCGACTAAGTTTTTGGGCAAAAGCCACTACTTCTTGACGGTTATTGTCAGTTAACTGGTCACTCACCGCCGCATCAACACCCTTTGTCGTATCGCTCCCCAAAGCAACCGCTTTGATTTCAGAAATATTACCGCGAATCACCGAAAATTTCACTTCTTTGAGCAAACTCTTTACCGCTTCATTGCGTAAAGCCGACGCACCAGCGCCAACCGGATCCAGAATAACCGGCACACCAATTTGGTTAGCTTTTTTGCCGCTTGCTATCATGGATCGAATCGTTCGTTGATTTAATGTGCCAATATTGATTACCAACGCTTTACTAATCGCCGTAATATCTGCTACTTCTTCCAAATCATCGGCCATAATTGGCGATGCACCGACGGCTAAAACAATATTAGCACAGTCATTGACGGTCACATAATTGGTAATACAATGCACAACAGGATTTGTTAATTTCAGATTGGCTAAGACCTTTTCAAACATAAGCGACTCCCTCTTTTCTGTGTTTTCGATAAAATAAAAAGACATACCTTATACGGAATGTCCATAGGAAAAAAGCGCATGCCAAATCGCTCATGCTTCATATCATTTTCTTCCTACGTCGGCATTATCCGAATCAGGTCAATGGGTCGAAGCTGCTCTTTGCTTCCTCTCAGCCTGAAAACGCATCAAGCTCCCCTTTTTTTCGAAATTATTATAGCATATCATGATAATTGCTGCAAGAAAAAAATCAATTTCGCTGTAGTAACATTGGTTATTTGAAAATACTTCCCATAACCAGCTATTGCAATAAAATTTTTACGAATGTATTTTCATACACAAAATTGACGAATATCGGATAAAAATGGGAATTATGATTGATTGTTGAAAAGAATAATAGTTTTAATCAAGATTCTGCTGCTTTCTATTTAGATATAAGAGGATTTTTTTCCGGCAAGGGCGAAATACTAAATAAGCTATCATTTTAAGGAGGTAATATTGTTGAAAAAAACCAAACGATTATTGATTGTCATAGCCGTACTCTTGGTAGTTTTTGCCTTTTTGCCGCAGATTTTGCATTTCTTCACCGATTATTTATGGTTTTCAGAAGTGGGCTACCAATCAGTCTATCTAAAATTCACGTTTGCAAAATTTGCCATTGGCGCTGTTGTTTTTTTAGGCGTGTTCGCGCTGTCTTACGGAACGCTGACTATTTCTACCAAATATCAGCGCCCCGAAGTTTTTGCCGATGAAAACGGCGTTATTAACGTGCCCAATCCTAAAAATTTGAAACATAAACTGGTATTGATTCCTTCAATTATCTTAGGACTTTGGGCCGGTTTTGTTTCGGCTACGTCGCTTTGGGAAAATATTTTACTCTTTTTGCATCAAAGTGCTGCCGGCGTTACTGAGCCAGTTTTTGGACGCGACATCGGTTTCTATCTATTTAGTTTCTCATTAGCTAAAAATTTTTACACATTGGCACTCTTATTTTTGATCGTTATTGCTGTAAGTAATTTGATACTGACGATTTATTTGCAAGGCGTACGTAAAAATGCACTAAAAATTATGGGCAAACGTATCGTTTATTTTGCTGCCATGTTCTTTTTGCTGCTTTTGATTGGATTTGGCTTGCGTGCTGCTGATTTATTGTACTCTACCAACGGCGCTGCTTATGGCGCTGGCTATGTGGATTTAAAAGTTACACTGCCCATGTACTACTTAGCAGCGGCGGTCAGTTTACTTTCAGCTATTACTATTGTGCTCGGCGCTAAAAAACAACGGCTGAAATTAGCGTTAGCTGGTCCAGTTCTTTTGCTGGCGGTACTGCTGGTTGGCAATGGTGCTGCCGTTGTTGTACAAAATTTTGTTGTCAGACCGGCTGAAATCAGTCAAGAACAGCCTTATATTCAGCGCAACATTGATTTAACCAATGAAGCTTATGGTCTTAATCATATTACGGAAGTAGAATTTGGCGGTCAAGGACAGTTAAGCATTGATGATTTACAGGAAGAAATCGAAACCATCAACAATATTCGCATCACCGATTATCGTCCGTCTTTGCAAATTTTTAATCAACTGCAAAGTATGCGGTTGTACTACCAATTTCACGATGTCGCTATTGATCGCTATCAAATCAATGGTCGTTCTCAACAAGTATTTATTTCTGCTCGTGAATTGGATCAATCAAAATTGCAGGAAAATGCTAAAACATGGATCAATCGCTATCTAAAATATACGCATGGCTATGGCGCTGTCGTAACACCGGTCAATAGAATTACTTCGCAAGGACAGCCGGAATTATGGGTAAAAGATATTCCGCCAACTACTAATGTACCGGAATTAACCATCACACGACCAGAAATTTATTTTGGACAGATGACCAACGATTATGTTATTGTCAATACAAAAGAAAAAGAATTTGATTATCCTATTGGCGACACCAACGCCGAAAGCAGTTATCAAGGCACAGCAGGCATTAACATGACTATCGGTAATAAGCTATTGTTTTCTTTGGATCGAACAAATTATAAGATTCTTTTTTCCAATCTTATTGACAGCAATAGCCGTATCTTGCTTTATCGCAATGTCAATGAACGAGCACAGAAAATAGCGCCGTTTTTAACGTATGATAATGAACCTTATCTCGTCATTGATAACGGTCGTTTAGTATGGATGCTGGACGCATACACTACCAGTGATAAATATCCTTATGCTACTGCTGTTGATAATCCAGAATCGTTATTTTACGGTCAAAATTACGTTAGCAACGCAGTCAAAATTACCATTGATGCGTATAATGGCGACATTGATTTTTATGTCGTTGACGAAGATGACCCTATTATCCAAAGCTATGCCAAAGTATTTCCGGGTTTGTTCCAACCCATAAGTGCCATGCCCACTAACTTGCGGGCTCATATCAAATACCCTACGGCGCTTTTTGAAGTACAGACAGAAATGTATCAAACTTACCATATGAAAAATCCGTCGGTCTTTTACAATCGCGAGGATCTATGGAGCATTGCCAAAGAAATCGTAGAAGACTCAACAGAAACGATGGAGCCTTATTACGTCAATATGTGTTTGCCTAACAGCAATAAACAAGAATATTTACTGATGCGTCCGTTTACACCGTATCAAAAAGATAATATGGTGGCATGGCTGGCTGCACAAAATGACGGCGAACACTATGGAGAGTTGGTTTTATTCAAATTCCCCAAACAGAGTTTGATCTATGGTCCCATGCAAATCGAAAATCGTATCAATAACGATTCGGAAATCTCACAAAATCTGACATTATGGGATCAACAAGGTTCGTCGGTCATTCGCGGTGATTTGCTGGTCATTCCTATTAAAGATTCCATTTTGTATGTCGAACCGATTTATCTTTCTAGCAGTGATAGAAACAGTCTGCCAGAAGTCATTCGCATTATCGTCGGTTATCAAGACCAAATTATCATGGAAAAAACATTAGAGGAAGCGCTCTATAAAATTTTCGCCAATCAACCATC
>CATJSX010000055.1 GCA_949743265.1 uncultured Peptococcaceae bacterium | reverse complement strand
TTAGATGCTAACGGTAATCGTATGGCAACTTCCAACGAAGTGGCGGCTTCTGCTAAAACGAGCGTTAATCAACCGACAGATAACAAGCCGGATGACACGAAACAACCTTCAAACAACGACAATAAACCAAGCGAATCTGAAGGAGAAAAACCGTTTAGCAATGTGACGCTTGTTGCTTCCGTGAATAGCGGAAATATCGTTTTGAGTTGGAATGCCCCGGGCAATGGTGATTATCAATACTATATTTTCCGTTCCGAAAACAGCACTGTCGCCGCCAATAGCCTCAATCAAATTGGCGCCAGCAGCGCCATTACCACTACATCATACAGCGATACAGCTGCTGAAAGCGGTAAAACGTATTATTACAAAATTTTAGTCGTTGACCGTAGTAATAACGAGCAAATTGCTTCTTCCAATACAGTACAAGTCAATAATTAGTTCAAAAAAACTAAAGAACCTTTGCTTAATTTTATCAGCAAAGAACAAAACCTGCAATTTGAATGCAGGTTTTGTTTTCTTATTTTAGTAAAACAGTCAATATTAGAATCAACGACGATTATCTATTGATGAACTGTTTACTATGAATGATATGAGTCAAAAAACAAGCAAAAGGCATTTTCTTTTTGCTATACTTTAATTTATTTTGTCTATAGCTTACCAATAAACATATCGCATTTGAACAACGCTTATTCTGTATAATCAATAGTTTAACAACAGTTGCCACCCATATTTTAGTATGATAAAATATTCTCCAATATGTTAAAATGAAGAAATCCTAATAAATACTTAAAACTTATTAGAAAGCGGTGGACCTATGACATTTGAGCAATTATATCATTTTACAGAAGTTTATCGTCAAAAATCTATCACTAAAGCTGCAGATAATTTGTATGTTTCTCGCCAAGCTCTGTCACTATCTATTCGAAAACTTGAAAACGAATTTAATGTTTCACTTTTTACGCGCTTAGCCAATGGTGTAGAAGCAACAAAAGCCGGAGAAAAATTTTATCATTCTGCTCGGCGAATCATTTCTGAAGCGGCTATCCTTCGTCAAAATATGCTTAAGTGTACGCCGTCCTCTACTGCTAAAACGATTTGTAAAGTAGGAATACCTGATTCGCTTATTACAGCTTATGGCAACAAATTGCTGAATACGCTTTCTGACGCTTTTGAACAAATCTATTTTGATTGTTCGCGAATTGTTGTCGCTGAAATGCCGCAATTTTATCAGGAATTCGATTTTTCTTTAGCAGTTGTTTTTGACGAACACCTAAAAGATTATTATGCACTTAGAGAAAAAGGCTATTTTGTAAAATACTTGACAGCTTATCCAGTCTATATTTGGCTTTCTGCCACCTCTCCATGGAATGAATACACTTCTTTGGATCTAGGTATGCTGCATAATACGCCATTTTGTTCTTTAAAAAATATCTATAGCGGCGTAAGTTTTATTAACGTGATTCGTGAACATATCAATCAAGTGCTGGATAATCGTCCCGCTATTGAACTAACACAAAATTTCATCGATTATATTGAAAAATTCGGTTATTTTACTATTGACCTTCCCATTGACGAGCATAAATTGTTCTATGAAACACTTTTTGCCGATCGCAATATCGTTTTAAAACCAACTTCACATACTTTTCATCTAATCATGATTTATCAAAACGATAGTTGTCATGATTTTTATCCATTTATTGCCGATATTTTTTGCAATGAATAACTACTATTGAGCCACAGTATTTGGTACTGTGGCATTTTTGATTACTTCCCGCAATCATTTGCTTGCTGTAAAAGGATAAGTCGTCATATAACACATTCTTTTATTGTTATTATTCAAGTGCTATGATGATATCAATCAAGACAACTTTGATAAATAAATTTGAGGGAGGACTCATTATGTTACAAAGAAAAGCAGCAGCAAATAAACTTTTACTATTAGGAGTTGACGGTCTAGATCCGCGCCTGACCAAAAAATATCTAGCCAAAGGTTTGTTACCTAATATGAAACAATATATCGAGCGCGGTGCAGCTCGTGAAGATTTGATGATGCTGGGCGGACATCCTACAGTTACGCCACCCATGTGGACAACGTTAGCTTGCGGCTGTTATGCCAATGTTCATGACATTACTGGTTTTTACCGTTGTGGCGATGATTTAGACTTAGTTGATTACAATTTGGATTCGCGCAATTGTCATGCAGAACCATTGTGGAATGTTTTTGCAGAGGCTGGCAAAAAAACACTGGTCTGGCATTGGCCCGGTTCTTCTTGGCCACCAACCATCGATAATAAAAACCTGATGGTTGTTGATGGAACGTCTCCCGGCTCAGTCGGTATGGCAACTTCACAAATTGAAATGGAATATTTAGTCGGTGCTGGCGAAAACATTCCAGAAGTCACTTATATTCCTAAAGCACCTATGGAGGCTAGTGCTGCTTGTGTCGTTACTGATTTGGATCTATCGCAACAAGGTGAAAGCTATGATTTGTTGGGTGGCGTTAGTAATCGTGATAAAAAAGGCGACCGAAAAATCATTTCAGATTTAAGTCAGCATACAACTAGTACAACAGAAGCGCTGATTGATATGGTACAATCGCCCATTAAACCAGCAACTGGTTGGACAGATGCGCCAAATGATGCTAAAGAATTTACGGTTTTATTTTCTAAAGGTTTGCTTCGCCGTCCTGCTTTAATCTTGAAAAACGCTGATGGAATTTATGATCGTATTGCGCTTTATAAAAACAAAAAAAGTACGGAGCCTATCGTTGTTTGTCCATTGGGCGAATTGGTGGTTGAAGTTGTTGATGATGCTATCAAAAATGACAAACTTTACCGCGTTAATCGCAATCTAAAATTATTAAAACTAGATAAAGAAGGCAAATCTTTGACGCTTTATATTTCTGGCGCTATGGATATGAATAATGATACTGTTTATCACCCTAAACGTTTATTCAAAGAAATTACTGAAAATGTGGGCTATCCAACGCCAACTTCTTTATTAGGTCGCCAAGACCCTATGCTGATTACCGACTGCATGTTGGCTAACTGGTATGCTACTGCTGATTGGCAAGCGGCCGCTATTCAGCATTTAATCCAAAGTGAAGAGTTAGATGTTGTTTTTTCTCATTACCATGCTGTAGATTTAGAGGAACACCAATTTATCAAACATTTGGCAGAACGCCCTTTTAATCGTCAACCTGTCGCCGTCGCAGAAAAATGGATGGAGGATTTGTACATTCAGACTGATTACTATCTGGGCAAATTTCTCCATTATCTGGACGAAGGCTGGACAGTTTTGATTTTCTCCGATCATGCGCAAGTTGCTCCTGCTCACGATATTCCTTTACTAGCTTACGCCGGCGGCGTTACGTTGCCGCTAATGGAAAAAATGGGATTGACGAAATCCTATCTTGATGAAAATGGTAAACGAATGATTGATTGGAGTCAAACAAAAGCAGTTATTCAGCGTGAAGGGCATATTTATTTGAATCTCATCGGACGCACGGATCATGGTATTGTCGATCCTAAAGACCAATATGAATTGGAAGAAGAAATCATGACCAAATTGTATCAACTAACCGATCCAGAAACGGGCCATCGTATTGTCAGCGTTGCTTTACGCAATAGAGAAGCTGTTCTTTTAGGGCAAGGTGGACCAGAAGCCGGTGATATTTTAGTTTGGCATGCTGAAGGATACAATTTTGACCATGATGATTGCCTATCAACTACTTGGGGAGAAAATGACACATCCGTTTCACCAATTTTTATTGCCGCTGGCAAAGGCATCAAAGAAAATTTCAAAACAAATCGTATGATTCGCCAAGTTGATTTTGCAGCAACAGTTGCTGTTTTAGGCGGCGTCAGAATGCCTCGAGAATGCGAAGGCGCGCCGATCTATCAAATTTTAACTGAAGAATACTAATTGATTTCCCATACGCTTTATCAACAGTCCTGCGGCGATATGATGTGCAGGACTGTTGATAAAAATATTTCTTTGTTCCATACCATTGCCAATTTTTGATTACTAACGATTTGGAGGTGTTGTTACAATGAGCAAAACGTCTCTGCAATTCGCCCGCTCCGATATCATAAAATGGATAATCACTTGTGTGTTATCAGCGATTTTTTTGCTTGTTCCTGAACAGGGACTTTATACGCATCAAGTTAAATTTTTTCTAGCTGTTACCGTTTTTGGTTTGTCGCTTGCCGCTTTTGAAATTGTACCCGTTATGTTTATTTCTGTGATTATGCCCGGACTGTGGATTCTTTTGGGTGTCGCTCCAGCAGAAACAGTGATGTCGCCTTGGGTAGGAACAACTTTTTTGATGATTATGGGTGCTTTATTTATGGCAGCAACGTTAGAAGACTGCGGATTGTTGAAAAGAGTGGCCTACCTTTTGATGTGCAAAGTCAAAAACAGTTACTTTGCTTTATTAACCAGTATTATGTTTGTAGGGATCATCATCAATATTTTAACTTCTGGTCGCGGTTATTTAATCATAGCGCCTCTAGCAACTGGTTTGTGTGTTTCTCTAAAAGGCATGAACAAACGATTAGGCGCAGGATTAGCTACTGCTGTTATGCTCGGCGGTTGTACATCTCATGCATATACGTATCAAGCGACTGCATGGGCAGTGTTGTTAAGATTAGGCGCTGATTATATTGGTCCTACAGATATTACGCCTTTAGGCATTATTATGCATAACTGGCCTTTACTGATCGTTTCGCTGGTCATTCTGTTTATTATTTCTAAATGTTATACGCCTGAAGAAGGTTTAGGCGAAGTAACTTATTTTAAAGAAAACTTAGCAGCTATGGGACCTATTACCCGAAAGGAAAAATCCAATTTGCTCATGTTGGTTTTAGTTCTGATTTATATTTTTACCATCAACATTCACCAATTGGATATCAATCTTGGTTTTGCGTTATTGCCATGGATTGTCTTTCTGCCTTTTTTAAACGGCGCTGATACTAACACATTGCAGAAAATGAATTTTCAAATTATTTTCTTCGTAGCGGCTTGTATGTCGATTGGTACAGTAGCCAGCAGTTTGGGATTTGGTTCCGCTATTGCTTCTTTATGTGCGCAATTACTAAATGGCAGCACCAGTCCTTTTGCTATTTCAGGTATTATTTTCAGCGTTGTATTTCTTTTAAATTTTTTAATGACGCCAATGGCTATTTTTGCTTTAATCATTGAACCAATTTTAATTTTAGTGACCGATATGGGTTATTCCGCCATTCCTTTTGCATACGCTATCAATGCTTGTTCAGAGGCAATTTTACTGCCTTATGAATATGTGCCTTATCTGATCGTTTATAGTTTTGGAATGATTTCGATGAAAGATTTTATCAAAGTTAACATCATACGTTCGGTGATTTTTTTCAGCGGTTTTTTAATACTTTTAGTGCCTTACTGGATGTTAATTGGATTGCTTTAAATCCAAAATTATGAATAAACTGGCGTATTTGATAATTGAAAAATGTCTCGTTAGAACCAGAAAATAATTTAATCCACCCTTCTCTTATACTTATGCTCTAAAATAGCGCCGTTATTGTTGATCCCTTTCAACAACGGCGCTATTTTTTGTTATTATCATATTAAATTTTAAAAAGGACGATAATTTTTTAACGCCTCATAAGCTGCCAACGGATCGTCGATTTCCCAAACGCGACTTTCCATGGGGCAAAGCCCATCGCCAACACGATTTTTGATGCGCAATACAAGCGTATCATATTGTATTGGAATATTATGCTGCTCTAAAACGTCCAAAGCCGGCTGACTAATCGTTTGCGTATATAATGCCTTGATACCGCCATGAACAAAAAGTAATGCGGCCGCTTTGCCAACAACTTTATCAGCAACAAAAGCGCCAGCTAAGGGTGAAGGAATTTGGGCTAACCATTGGAGAACAGGTTTAATCCCTCGTTCACTAGCAGTTAACGTTTGCGTATCGTTAACGAGAACGCAGGTTAGATTGCTGTCATTAAGCAATAATTTTTTGGCTTGTTGTAATGAAATCATAAAAACTCCTTTATTTTTTATATAAAAATTCATCAATAATTTTTAATTGTTGATGATATCAATAGTTTATAAGTAATAACTTCCATAAAGTTTGCAACTAATACAACTATGAGCTTTAATATTGGCGTCCATGGAAAACAGCAAAATTCTAGGAATAGCCACTTGATTACTCCTTTATGAAATGATTGTCTGTTTCCGGTATTCCTCTTTCGTCAGATACATATCGCTCCACTTTCATATGAAGATCATACTTTATCCGAAGTTCTACAATCTTCTCCATCATTGGAGACGCATGATGCTGATCAAGAGCTTGTTGATCTTTCCAGCTGTCAATCAATAATACCGTTTCTGGTTCCATCATTGAAAAAAAATAGTCATACCGCAAATTTCCCACTTCTTCACGGATTGCCGCAACGGTTCCACTACTTTCCATCTCTTTTGCAAATTTTCTTGCATTACCATTTGTACCAGTATAATAAATATTCACAACTATGCTCATTTCTATTTTCCTCCGCTCCAATTTTTCTATTTAATCATATCACTATCACATGAAATGTAATCATCGTTCCGGCTTTATACTGTTCATACAAACGAATTTTTGAGCCTTCTTGTGGATATTCTTTATTTTTATCAATATAGCTGCCATTGCCCACCCTGATACAAAACAATATCTTCAAATTTTTTCATCCTGATGAGTACTTTTTGGGCTCATTCTCTAACTGTTACGTTCCAGCCTTGCAATAATATTTATCATTTGTCCTGCTCCTACATTTCAGTTTTTTCCCATAGTACCTACAAACAAAGAAAAAATTTTTCTTCCCCACCGCTCTCCCACTCACATCAAAACCAAATCAAAGCGATGGCTTTCGCTTCATCAATTTGGCTATTGTCAGCAGCGTCTTCTATCAAAGGTAAACGCATACAACCAAAGCCTAACACCGAAATTTTTTCTTTCGTTTTGCCGAATTGACGATACTGCATCAAAATTCCTCCCCCAAATTAGAATCATATAAAGATACTTACCTATATTTACCCGCTGACCATAACGACTAAACGATTCTCAATGGTTAAAATGTTAATTAATGACACAATCCTTAAGAAAATAATAAAGATAGTGGCTAATCGTTGCTTTTATTAAAAGTTATGGGGTATAATAAATAAGTTCGGAAATTCCTTGTGCATGCCCAAAATTTTTGACTTCCGAACAAAACAAAAAATTTGAGGTGACATTTTTTATGAAAAATTCTTACGGCGGACAAGCGCTCATAGAAGGCGTCATGATGTGCGGCAAAAAGAATATCGCCATGGCAGTGCGTAAAAGCGACGGTACCATCAGCTGCCAAATTGAAGAACGACACAGCATTACCGAAAAACTGCCTTTTTTGAAATGGCCTTTTATCCGCGGAACAGTTAATTTAGTAGAATCCATGGTTCTGGGATTCAAATCGTTGACGTATTCAGCCAACGAATCAGCAGAATCAGAGGAAGAAGAATTAAGTACTGGTGAATTAGTTTTTTCGGTAGTATTGGCGCTAGTGCTGGGTATGGGATTGTTTTTTCTGCTGCCGGCGCTTTTGGCACATCTGACGAAAAATATCGTGACCACTTCTTTGATGCAAAACATTTTAGAAGGGCTAATCCGCGTCGCTATTTTCATCGTCTATATCGTGCTGATCTCTCGTATGTCAGAAATCGCTCGAGTTTATCAATATCATGGCGCGGAGCATAAAACTATCCATGCCTACGAAAATGATGTGGTGTTGATTCCAGAAAATTGCCGCCCTTTTACAACCATGCATCCTCGATGCGGGACAAGCTTTTTATTTTTAGTCATGATTATCAGTATTTTTGTTTTCTCTATTGTCGGCGTAGAAAATATGTGGTGGCGGTTGTTATCCAGAATCATTTTATTGCCGGTTGTTGCAGGAATTTCTTATGAATTTCTGAAATTCAGCAGCAAACATTTGGATAATCCCCTGGTTAAAGCGCTAAGCTATCCGGGATTGATGCTGCAAAAACTGACGACAAAAGAACCAGACGATGAAATGTTAGAAGTAGCTATTGAAGCTTTGCAGCAGATAAGAGTTATTGAAGAAGGCATAACCTATACGCCGAAAAGCACCATATGCAGCAAAGATTCTATTCAAGAACAAAAGGAGGAAGAAATTTATGATAACCTTACAAAAAGGACAGAAAATGAAGCTCAATGATTTGACAACTGACGGTCGCTTAACGGTTACGGTCAATACACAAATGAAAAATGGTGAAGCCGATGTTACCTGCTTTGGCGTTGATGGCGCTGGCAAACTTTCCGATGACCGTTATTTCGTTTTTTACAATCAACTGCAATCGCCAGAAGGCGCCATTAAAATGCAAACGGCGGCTGAAACTACTACCTTTACTATTGATTTGAATCGTTTGCCAGCAGGAATCCAAAAATTAGTATTGACGATGGCAGTAGATAACGGCGCTATGAATCAGCTCAACAACGGCAATTTGCGTTTTCGCGGTGATACCAATGAAGGAAGTTATACCTTTTTAGGAAGTGATTTTACCAATGAAAAAGCGGTTATTTTAGCAGAAATTTACCAAAAAGATAACCTATGGCGTTTATCCGTCGTTGCTAGTGGTTTTAACGGCGGCTTAAGTGCGCTTTTGGCATTTTTTGGCGGAGAAGAAATTGCACCCAGTGCGCCGGAAACGCCCAAGCAACCTGAACCGCCTAAAGGTCCTATCAGCTTGAAAAAGACCGGCGATACGCATAAGATTAGCCTCAGCAAAAATAATCAGCAAATTCATGTCAATCTCAACTGGAACAATGAAGCGAAAAAAAGTGGTTTTTTTGGTCTGAAAACAGCCGCCATCGATTTGGATTTGGCATGTATGTATCGGCTAAAGACTGGCGAGCAAGGCGTTATCCAAGCATTGGGACAGAGTTTCGGTGCCAAAGATCGGCCACCATATATTTATTTGGATAAAGACGACCGTACTGGCAGCAGTAATGACGGCGAAAATATGTATTTCACCAAACCGGAAGCTATTGAATTTGCTATCGTTTTTGCGTATATTTATGAAGGTGCGCCCAATTGGCAGAATACTGACGCCATAGTGGTTTTGCAGCAACAAAACGAACCGGATATTCGCATTGCTATTGATAATAGCAACAGCCAGCAACGCTTTTGTGTTATTGCCAGCTTATCAGCCTCAGGCAGTGAATTGACCGTTAAACGTGAAGAATTATACTTTGCCGGTCATCGTGAAGTCGATCAGCATTATGGTTTTGGTTTCCGCTGGCAGGCAGGAAGAAAATAATGGCTGACACGAGATGAAGCCAAAAACATTAGGGATATTTTTGCTCATACTATTTTTTAGTATGGGAGCTATTTTGCTCTATTATTATCAACAATCGACAACGAGAACTTACGCCTA
>CATJSX010000054.1 GCA_949743265.1 uncultured Peptococcaceae bacterium | reverse complement strand
CGTTTATTGCTAAGATTTAGCGATAAACGGCTTTCTTGTATGGAAAATTTATTTTAGAGATAATAATTTAGCAGCGTTGTCATACATAAACTTTTCAAGCACTTCTGGTCGTAGATGCTCTTGGCAAAAATCTATACAGATTTTCATAGACATACCGGGATATGCAGAGCCAAATAAAAAGCGATCTTGCAGCATATAATTGGCTGCATCAAAATAGTCGCGATAGCCTGGGGCGTTGATCATATAAATATCTGGTGACAGCCATACGTTAGCGCGTTTGACTGCAACACCACACATAGACTGTACCCAAGGCCATCCACCATGGCAAATAACCATTTGTAGCTGTGGAAAATCATGCGCTACTTGATCAATATGATTAGGAATATTGCTATCGCAGTAAGGATACGCCAGAGAACTGCAAGTAAAAAGCACCGGAATGTGTTCATTTTGGCATTTTTCGTAAATAGGATAAATTCGCGGATCATTATCTGTTAAACATTCTGCGTTAGTAGTGGCACCGATTCCCATTCCTGCAATACCAGATTCTAAAATAATAGCTTGACAAGGACCGTTAGTGACTAGTTCGTCAATTTCTTTTAAAGCCATCTCTCCATCTAAAGGATCAATATTGGGGACGCCAATGAAACGATCAGGATATTCGGATAGCAGATCAATAAGGTCATAATTATTCATGTGGTAAAGTTTTCGTGTCGGAACCACTCCTTTAACAATCTGCCATGCGTTCATTTCTTCTAAAAGTAAATCCATGGATTTTTGTGCTGCGGAAGCTTGCCAATGTCCGCCAAAAGTCTGCGCATAATTATCGTTGTCAAATAGATAGGTGTCTTTAATAGACTTGTAAGGAACTCTAACGCGAAAATCAATAATCTTCATATTGTTGACACTCCTTTTAAAATGGAAGAATGATTTGATACTTTATGACATGATGCCAATTAAGAACCAGTAAGGAATAAGAAATACGCCAATACAAATGAGCAGTACAATGGTTTTAATTAGGCTCATCTTGATAAAATCACCCATACTGATTAAATTTAATGTAAAGAGAATTAAAACTGCAGGCACTTCATGCGGCAAGAAAATCATATCGCATGAAAAATATAATGCGAATAGTGGCGCTAAAGGATTCATACCTAAGTCAACAGCAATTTGGGCAATGATAGGCGGTAAGCAGCTCATCATTGCTGACGGCGTCAAAACGAGATTGGCAATAATGCCAAAAAACATTGTCATATAGAGAATAGGGATAGTGCCTAAACCGTTTAATAGCGGTGTTACACCTAAAGAAATTAAATCGGAAAGCCCTAACGATGTGCCGACAGCACCAATAGAAAAACAGGCAGCGCAAAAAGCAACAGCGCCAAAATTGATGCTGGATTGCAAAGATTTTCTGGAAGCAACACCAATACCGGGCAAAAACATCAAGTAAGGGATAACCATAAATCCCCAGTCAGTAGGTAAATGATGCAAAGGATTAGTTAAAAGGTAAGTCATCAAGACGATAAGCAAAGTAGCTGCTTTTTTTTCGCTGGTACTCATATTGCCAAGTGCATCATATTCTGCGGCAAAATACGCCTTGCCGCCAGCAATCTGGATATCTTTGGTTTTATATATTTTAGTAAGGACAAAAATGAAAAGAAAATAGAACAAGATGACTGGTCCAGAAATAATCAACTGGTTGAACCAAAATACTCGAAAACCAGGGATAACAAAATTGACGCCTTTTTCCATTAAACTCATCATCAACGGATTATAAACAAACTCCATGCAAGATGTGACCCCAATAGAACCAACCATCATAATAATAGCTGACGCTTTGCCTTTTTCTAATCCCATTGCTTTGTAGATGCCATAAGTCAAGGTGATGACAATCATGTAAGAATTGCAAAAAGTGCACCATGCTAAAATAGTGCCGACAATCATTAAACCATACATTGTGCCATTAAATGTACCGCCGCAGCGTTTAATGCACCAAAAAGCAATACGCTTTAATAAGCCGCATTCCTCTAAAGCGCCAGCCAAAACAAATGTGCCAACGATGAGCCACATTGTGGTATAAGTCCATGGCTCAAAAGCTTTACTTGCAGGCGCTAAACCACTGATAACAAATAGAGTTGGCAAAGCAATAGCCGCTATGGTAACATCAACTAAGTTAAAAGCAATAATTAAAATGATTAGAGAAACAAAAACAAGAAATAAGCGAATATCTGCTGTGAAATTTGTATTGGTAGGAAACAAATAGATTCCCAATGGAATAAGTAGAGAAATCAACCACATAAGAGCAGATTTCTTATTGGTTTCTTTGATAATGGAAACGTTCATTATTATTCACCTCGGTTAAATAAAAAATTTCGTGTGAAATACAGTATTGTGCGAGGTACCTCTTGATGGTATGATAACAAAGATTGTATCATTAAAACAAGAAATAATTATATATGAGCGTGTCAAAAGAAACAATGAATAAGTTTTATTTCAAATTAAACATTATCTGGATTTTATTGCATGTTTTAATGTAAAAAAAGTAAGCCGATAGGTTATAATGACGATAGGGGGGATGTCATATGACAATAAAAAAGACTAGTAAAGTCATATTGTATGAAGCTTTTTATGAACTAGCGAAAACAAAATCTTTAGAAGATATTACTGTGCAAGACATCTTAGATTATAGTGGTATTTCTCGCTCTACATTCTATCGCCATTTTGTGGACAAGTATGATGTGATGAGTTGGGCATATACCAGTTGGTCCAACGATATGCTTTTAGCGCAATTTGACAGCGCTCAGTCGCTGTGTCAGCTACAAAAGGAAATTAGTTTGCAAGCTGCTTATAATTATTACAATAATAGAGCCTATTTTTCTAATGTTGCCAAATACGAAGGGCAAAACAGTTTGCGCAAAATTTCCTATCGCAATGGTATTGCGTATTATAATGATATGTTGACAAAAGGTGGCATGGAAAAGATTTCTGATGAGTTGATGTTTGCTATCAAATTTTATGTATTCGGTGCAACGCAGATGCTTTTGGATTGGATGGAAAATGGCTTTTTGCATACGCCAGAAGAACATGTCCGCCTATTACAGGAAGTAATGCCGGAACGTTTGCAGAAGGCAATAGAGGATATTGATCAGCGCAGAAAAAGAAAAGGTATAGATGACAATAAGAGCGGTTGCGATTAAATGGCGTTAGTATTGTAAGACGTGAGCAGGTGAATGAAAAAGCGCGATGTTGTTTCCTTGGTTGATTGATGATGTGTATAAAAGTCTGCTGATATCGCAAGGAAGTACTGGGCGATAAAAATCAACTGCATCGACGTTTTGATGTAAGTGCCTTCTTGACAGCAGATAAGAAAAGAATAATTTGCTGTTGTATATGAATGTGCTGAGAAAAGTGGCGTTGACCTAAGGAAGCAGATACAAGTAAAAAGTAAGCATCAAAAAGAAATAACGGTTTCGAGTCTCGTTTAATCTGGAGCCTTAGTAATTTTTAGGAAAATTTTAAATAGTATTGTCGTGAATTTCAAAGTTGAAGAATAGATAATTTTAGCAATTGATTTTATAATTTTATTGAAAAAAGTCACTCCCATCAATCATAAACATTGATGGGAGTGACTAATATTCTTATAGTGCGGATGGTGGGAGTCGAACCCACACGCCTTTTGGGCACGCGCCCCTGAAACGCGCGCGTCTGCCTATTCCGCCACATCCGCAAGTACGGATATTATTATATAATATGTGTCGGTAATTGTAAAGAAGTATTTTTTAGATTTCATTTCAAATTTGGTAGGATTGCGCTAAATACTTGCCAAAAACGGTTGTTTTTGTGCAGTAAAAACGCCGAAAAATCAAAAAGAACGCCGACCTTCGCCAACGTTCTTAATATCGGAGCGACAAGATTTGAACTTGCGACCTCTGCAACCCCAATGCAGCACTCTACCAAGCTGAGCCACG
The DNA here is from genome assembly GCA_949743265.1 of uncultured Peptococcaceae bacterium. Lineage (GTDB taxonomy): Bacteria > Bacillota > Peptococcia > Peptococcales > Peptococcaceae > CATJSX01. Next base: position 3,878 of record CATJSX010000054.1, on the reverse strand, counting down.
CCCCGAAAAATCTTTTTTATTTTAGCAGATTGTTATCAATTTGTCAAGATATTACAAATATCAATTAGAGAGCTAATAATAACTTTATAATTGATCTGGATAATTATTGCACAAAAGAATTGAATAACCAACGGGATGCTGATATAATACTACAAAATAAAAATTATAGGTTGACTTTATTAAGGAGGAAAATTGATGGAATATATCTTATTCCCAGCTGTTGGCAAAACAGATCCTATTACAAAGTATTATGATGGATCGATGCTGCATATTTGCCGAACATATAAACCGCAAAAGGTATATATTTATTTGTCAAAAGAAATGATGCAATTTCATCAATTGGACGATCGATATCGCAAATGTTTGCAATGGCTGCAAGATAAAGAAAAATTCCAAATGGAAATTCATATCATTGAGCGGCCTGATTTAGTAGATGTCCACTTATTTGAAGCGTTTTATGATGATTATGAAGCGCTTTTGGCAGAGATCCAACAGGAAAATCCATCAGCGCAAATATTGTTAAATGTTTCCGCCGGCACACCAGCGATGAAATCCGCCTTGCAATTTATTGCTGCTTCGTCGGGCGATGGTTATTTGCCCATTCAAGTAAGCACACCACAAAAAGGAGCCAATCGAGAAAAATATGATTTTGAGAAATATGATGTAGAATTAAAGTGGGAGCTCAATTTGGATAATAGCGAGACAAGCAATCGTTGTGAAGAATCCCAGACCATTTTGTTGAACAAACGGATTAAACAGGAAATTATTATCAAACATATCGAAGCTTACGATTATCGAGCGGCTTTGGAAGTCGCAGAATCTATTAAAAAACTTTTGCCCCAAAAAGCGCTGCTGATATTGAAAGCGGCGGTTTATCGATTGGCGCTGGATCTTAGCCAAGTTGAACGCTTAACACTTGATAGTGAGATTGATTTGCTGCCGATAAAAAGTTCTGATATTAAAAATATTTTTGAGTATATTTTGTGGCTGCAAGTAAAGCAGAAAAGGGGAGATTTAGCAGATTTTATTCGGGGCATTAGTCCGGTTTTGACTGATATTTTTATGATGGCTGCCAAGAATAAATGTAACTTTGATGTTACAAAATGTTGTCCAAGTGTCAAAAAGGATAAAGTTCCTAAAATGCGTCGTAATTTAATAGCCAAAAATTATCCGGAAGCATTGAAAATCTTGGATAAAGCATATAAAGGAAAAGGAGCCTTTAAAGATAACAGCGTTGTTGCCGCTTCTGCCTTAATGCACATCATTAAGGAAATGAGTCATGATAAAACTATTAGTGAATTAGCTGTTTCTTTGCGTAAAATTGAAGAAAACGCTCGCAATATAGCGGCTCATGAGATTGCTTCAATTACTGAAGAATGGATTCAAGGCAGAACAAACTATACAAGTGAGCAGATTCTGCAAAAAATAAAGGATTTGTTTCAGCGTTCAGTTTCCAAAAACAGCAGTATCAAAAAAGAATACTGGAATTCGTATGATTTGATGAATCAAACGATCATTGAGGCATTACAGGAAAAAAAGTAGGCAGGTGAAAATAGTGATAACAAAACTTACTATTGGCAGTTTGTTGCATGATATTGGCAAAGTTATGTATAGAGCCAGTATTAGTGCTGGTTCACATTCTCAAAGAGGTTATGAAAGCATAAAACAATTAACGCATGATGATGATATTTTGAACTGTATTCGTTTCCATCACAGAGATGAACTACAAAAAGGCAAAGACAGCATGGAAGATGATGAATTAGCTTATATCGTTTATTCAGCGGATAATATTGCTGCCGGCGTCGATCGCCGAAAAGATGAAGGAACAGATAATAAAAGTGGCGGCTTTAGGCGAAATATGCCGTTAGCCAGTATCTATAATATGATGAATAATAATCCTAATCGCCGCAATTATCCCAGCAATATTTTGGGTAAAGGCGATACAATAAATTTTCCAGAAGATGGAATTACAGGGTATGAAGTGAGTTTTTATCAAACGATTTATCAAGAGTTATTCAATGAACTGGGCAAAATCGATTTTAATGACAAAAATCTTAATGCTATTTTGGAACTATTGGAAGTTTATTTGACTTATGTTCCCTCTAGTACAGAGCAGTCAGAAGTAGCAGATATTTCCCTTTATGACCACGTCAAAGTGACCGCTGCCGTTGCTTGCTGTATGTATTTTTACTATGCGGCTAAGGGCGAAATGAAGAAAGTTAAACAATTAGCCAACAGCACTTATGAGCAAAAATTTAAAGCAGAAAATGCTTTTTTGATGTTTTCCTGCGATCTATCTGGTATCCAATCGTTTATTTATACTACCAGCGGGGAAGGCGCTCTAAAAACGTTACGGGCGCGTTCGCTTTATTTGGAGATATTATTAGAACATTTAGCAGATGAAATTTTAACAACCATTGGTCTTTCGAGAGCTAATTTGATATATACCGGCGGAGGACATGCTTATTTATTGCTGCCTAATACCGAAGAATGTCAAGATAAATTGAGAGCCATTAAAAAACGCTTAAATCATTGGTTCATCGAAAATTTCGGCAATGATTTGTATTTGGCTATGGCGTGGACGCCTTGTTCTGGCAATGATTTAATTAACGAAGGAGATAATGGCAATCGTTATCGAGAGATTTATAGTCGTTTAGCTGCACAGTTATCTTTGCAGAAAAATACCCGCTATTCAGCAGAAGAAATATTGTGGCTTAATCAAGCAGATTGGGAAGATCATACACGGGAATGCAAAGAATGTCGTCGCAGTGCTGTTTTACAAGGAAAAGATACGTGTTCTTTCTGTGATAATATAAAACAAATTGCGCGGTTGGCTATTGATGAACAATGTTATTTTAGTGTTTTGAAAAAAACGATTGCTGATATGCCTGCTTTACCATTGCCGAGCATCTCACAGGGAACCGTCTATCTTTCTGTTATTGAGAAAGATAGAGAACTGCCTCAAGAATTTACTCAACAGTTTATCCGGCAATATAGTAAAAATAATATGGTGTTTCAATCTTTAACGACCAAGATCTGGATGGGCGATTATCATCAAAAAGATCATAATCAAATGGCAACTTTTGCTACTTTGGCAGAAAGTTCACAGGGCGTCAAGCGTCTCGGCGTGCTGCGTGCCGATGTTGATAATTTAGGACAAGCTTTTGTCAGCGGTTTTAGGCGTCGGGTCACTAATGACGATCCTCAAAGCGAATATCGTTATTTGACTCTTTCGCGGACTGCTGCCCTATCGCGGTCATTATCGCTCTTTTTTAAATATCATATCAACCAAATTTTGAAAGGGACGAAAGAAAGCGTAGGCGTCCCTTTTCATCTGGCGAATCAAAAAGAAGAGCGGGCAATCAATGTGATTTACTCCGGCGGTGATGATTTGTTTTTAGTCGGCGCTTGGGACGATATTTTAGAAGCGGCGGTAGATATCAATGATGCTTTTCAAAAATATACGCAAGGTGCGTTGACTTTGTCAGCGGGAATTGGTCTTTTTAACGATAGCTATCCTTTGGCGCGTATGGCAGAGGAAACGGGTGAGTTAGAGCAAAAAGCTAAAAGTTTGGATAAAGACGGCGCCAAAAATGCCATTGCCTTATTTGGTGAAGATGACGTCCATGTTTATCATTGGAATGTATTTAAAGAAAAAGTTGTTGGCGAGAAATTGAATTTTCTGCGCAAATATTTCAAAGAAAATGCCAAAAATGCTGAAGAAAATACTGCTGAAATGACTTTTATCTATCAACTGCTCTATCTTTTACGTGAAAATGAAAAAAAATCAATTTGGCTCGTTTTGCTTATGTATTGGGAAAGCGTAAAACAGCAAACAGAGAGGCAGATCAATCATTTAATGCCACGATGTATACATG
>CATJSX010000053.1 GCA_949743265.1 uncultured Peptococcaceae bacterium | reverse complement strand
TATTCATTGTTTTATCCCTCTCTTAAATTTATCTTGCTAACTGTTATTGAATGTGCTATACTGTAACTAATACATACATTTACATCATTTTCATCCCCTATTTTTTCTTTGCGCAGCCTGTTCTTTTTAAGACGGGCTGTTTTCTTTTACTCTTTTTTGAAGTTCTTCCGCAAGCTCTCCCTATCGGGTTTTTTCTGTTCATAAATCCAGCATTTTTCTAAATATTCAATACCGCTTTCTGTTTTATTCATCTTATCAATAAAGGCGTCGCGTGTTAGCCTAAGATAAATGTCTATAGGCAGTCTCTCAGCTTCAAAAAGGCTAATATTGGCATAATCGGCGACCATTTTACTCTGATAAGTGGCTGCATGATACTTTAAATTGTCTTTTTCCTCCCCACATCTGGGGAGAACAAGTTTGGGTCGTTTAATCCCTCAATGATTTGTTTAGAATAGCCGTTTAAAATGGCATACAAATCAGCTACTGTCAAATCGGCAATTTCTTCTTGCTCAATCACTATGCCTTGCTGGTTGGTGTTGAGTATTTTCAGGACTAATTTTTGTATTTCTTTAGCTTTACGTACGCCATTCGGTCCTATCATTTTATCTATCAATTCGTCATATTCATCTGCGCTGGGCATAGGAATATCCAGCCTTAAACCGTCGCTTAAAATCAGGTTGAAAAATTGCTGTTTTTTCTTGGTAAAATCAAGCATACGTTAACGCCTCCGGTTGTGTGGTTTCGCTAATGATTTCTTCATCGTAAATAATCAAGGTCCCTTCGTTATCAATGGCTTGCGCTTTAAATTCTGGATTCAAGATAGTTTCTTGATCTTTGGTGTAGCTAAGCGTCAAGCCTGCTTGGTTTTTACCAGCAATAGTGATACGGGTTTTACCGTCAACGGGATCGTCATTGACAAAACGCAGTAAATAAATTTTCCCGTCTTCTTTGGCGATACCGCCTATTTTAATCGTTCGCCGTTTTTTGGCTTCATCAACGCTAACGGTAGACGTTGACACCAGTTTCTTTAAGACATCGGCGTTAAAGGTACATAAACCCATTTTTAACAGCGCCGTTTCACTGGTGGTAATCATTTTGCTACGCAAGCCCAAATCGTCTTTAGCTTCGTAAATTTCTTTGGTATATTCAATAGATGCGCCGCCTTGTATCAGCGCTAAAATATTATCGTCGGTTTCGATAGCAGCGTCTTCTGGAAGCGTTCCAGAGTAGTCCAGACAATAGACTTTGCCGCTGCCTAAGGCAATTTTCTGTTCGTCAACAATTCTTTTTTCTGCTGGCATTGTGCCCACTCCTTTTTATAGTACAATTCAATATCAAAGATACAACAATACATGTTTTCAGTGTCAATATACAGTTCATTGACAAAATAAGAGATGCCGTATTTGGTCAGAACATCTTCAATTTTGCTTTCGGCGTCAACGTCTTTTTTGACGCTGTACAATTCGATTAGATAACTTTCATCGTTAATCTCGTTGCCATAATCAGATCCGCTGGTAGTCTTTTGATTGCGATAGAAACAAATATACGGTAGTTTCGGCGCTTTTTTAAAATGACTGTAGGCAACAGGAAGCCCTGTTTCTTCCAACATGGTTTTCAAGCAATCAATCATAAGCGATCCGCCAGCTTTCTTATCAATTCTTCTGCGGCTTTTTCTTGTGCCGGCTCAATATGCTTAAAGGCTCTCGTTCTGCCGCCGTTTCTTTTGGCATGACCGTTTTCCAATAGGTGGGTTAAACGGTAGTGCTTTTGATTATAAACGGTATATTCGCCCTTTTTTATTTTCTTAACCTTCCAGCTGGCGGCATAATCGCCGCTTTGTTTGGGCGACGTCCTTCTTAATTCTTTAGCGGTATTTCGTGCCGCTTCTTTACACGTTTTATCAACGATATCAGAGATTTCATCAGTATACGTTGCTAAAACATCGATAATTTCACGGGATAAGCGGTTAATGTTAATCGTCACGATGATCACCTACTTTTTGAGCGCAGTGCAGCTCTAATAATCCGTCAGTACGTTCATAAAGACGAATAACGGTGTATTTTTTACCATTAAAAATAACGGCTTCTTCGCCGTTATATTCAATGGCATAAATGACTAGCGTCAAATCAGGTTTTAAACCTTCTAAGCCGGCTTTATAAAATTCATCAGCGCCGACGGCAATCTTACCGCACCAAAGGGACTTTACCGTTTCAGCAGCTATTTGATTGCCGTATTGGTCTGTTATCCATTGTTCCGTGATTAAGCCGCATTGTTCATTCATAGTAATCAGGTTTTTTGGCGAGATATAGCCGTTCATGTGTCTGCCTCCTGACGCTGACCTTTTAATCTGATGATGAACATATGATAACTATCCATCAATTTTTCTCGGTCGGGATTGTTACCGAAATTGGCTTGCACATAACAAAGGACAGCGCCAGTATATAAGGCGTTGCCCTTTGAAATTCCTATACGGTTCAAATCAGTTTCTGCTTCGTCAATCAACTGTTGAATATCATTGTCCAAAGCGTCAGTTGTAATGCGCAATCTTAATTTAGCTTTTTCTAACATCACCTATCAGCTCCGTTATTTTGTAGTACTTGCTTTAGCAGCGGCTGCGGCAGAGCCTTTTTTGACGCGGATAAAACCATTGTGAGCAGCAACGGTACCGCCGGCATAGATTTCTCCTCGGAAAGCAATTTGTCCTTGTTTAAATTTAAAATCGGTACTGCGTGCCGTTTCTAAATCGCTGAAAATCGCCATTTCATAATTACTTAACGGACCATAAGCCATACAGTAAGCGCCAGTAGTAACAGTACTATCGCTAAGAGCCTTACAAGCGCTGTTAATAATGAATGGTACGCCGTCAATAGAGCCTGTATTGCCATTATTAACCACGTCATAAACTTTATCGCCTTGAGCATCGCGCAAAGTAGCAAAGGCTTTTAAATCTTTTTTATTTAAAATTAAAACGGCGATGCTTTCAACGCTTTCTTCACCGCCGAAACTATAAATAATTTCGTCAAGGGTCGTTTCGTCAATGGCGCTCATTTCTAAATCCGTATCAGGATCAATAACTTGTTTGGCAGTATCGGTATCATTGAAGAAAATGCCTTTAAAATGACCGGTTGCCCCATTGCCAATGAGAATTTCAGCGTTTATTTTTTTGTTAATAGCCGTGGCAATACCGCCGCTGATAAAACTGTCATAATCAGCGTTAGGCAGTTTTAATACTTCATTAGTTTCTTCGGCATACGCCGTAATTTTTGTTTTGGTCAAATCTGCATACCCAAAGGTAGGTTCTGCCGTTGTATAATCGGCGCCCTCTGCCGTATAATCCCCAACACCATAACCTTTTAGATAGGCTCGCTGATAGCTTTCACCGCCGGGTAGTGGCACCACTCGGACACGGTTTATTAACGAGGATAGTTCGGTAAAGGTCGGTTTAATGTCGCTGGCGGTATGTTCTTCTAATAGCGTGCTAGTCGTGGTTATAGCATTTTTAGGATTCAGTTTGTAATGAACTGCCCCGCCGTTTTTCAATGTTTCACCACGTTTTTCACGAACGTCATCAACTTTATTTTGTGCCTCTTTAATCTGCACCGTCGGCAAATTTTTGGCTAAAGCGTCCAACTCGGCACGAACGTTGGCTTCTTTGATTTGATTTTTAATTTCTTCCGCTTCCGTCATCAGCGCGTCCAGCTTATCGCCGGTAGCGCTTTGGGCTTCCTGCCCGATTGCTTTTAATTTTGCCTGTAATTTTTCTAAGTCCATGAATAATTCCTCCTTAAATGGTTAAGCCTTGCAAAACAAGGCGTTTTAATTGTTCTCTTTTTTGTTCATCAAGGCTGTCATTTGCCTTGATTTCGGTTGATTGGTGTTCTTTACTTATTGTTGCCGTAATCTGTGGCGGCGTGTGTTTATACTGTGTTAACTGCTCACTGATACAGCTAACGGCGTTAATGGGTTTACCCGTAGAAACGCGGAAATATTGGGCGGCCTCTGCACCGGTTAGCCACGTTTCAGCGTTAACCATACGCCGAATATCTTCTTCATTGACGCCGTCTAAAAGATTATCTTTATATATTGCTAATATGCCTTCGTCTAAACGCTCAAGGTAGTCAGCGCACGCTCGTAATTCTTCGGCGTTGCCGGTGGTATCCACCCAAGCGCGGTGAATCATCAAAAAAGCGTTTTCCGGAATGATGATTTCATCACCGGCCATAGCAATAACACTAGCGCCTGACGCCGCCACGCCGTCAACGGTAACGGTTTTCTTGCCAGTATGACGTTTAAGCATATTGTAAATGGCTAACGACGCAAAGACAGAGCCGCCGCCGGAATTGATATAAATATTCAGATCTTTACCTTCTTGACCGTTTAAAAAATTTTTAATAGCTTCTGGATACTGATCGCTTTCTGTCCATGCGCCCCACCAATCGCTGACGATATCACCATAGAAATATAAATCAGCACTATTTGTCGTCTGATTCTTCACTTGCAGTATTTTCTGAAGCTGATCCATCGTTATCACCTCCTTTGCCGACTTGATAGTTACTTTGATCATCTGTTTTGACATAATTCAAGCTGACTTGTCTGATATCGCCGTCTTCAATAGGCGCCAAATACATAATTTCGCGATATTCATTGATGGTGATAATACCGCGGTCAAACATATCGCCTGCTAAATCTTTTCGCGTATTCCAATCGGCATACTGCAATCGATCAGCCGAAAAGACAATCTGATTGCCAAAACCGCGTTGACGCTCACTGAAAATTTTATACGTAAATTCTAAACTAAGCTGTACGGCGATAGGTTCAATTACACTTTCATAAAAAGCGTTCCATTCTTCGGCCGATTGTGAGGAACTCAAAATTTTATCGTTAATGCCGTAATAGCGATAAATATTTTCACGTAAAAACTGCATTTGCGTTGTAGGAATATTGACTGAGCGCTGGGCAAATTCTTTATATTCCATAGTGCCGTCTAATCCTGCTAAGCCGCCCTCATTTTCAGCGTTCATATAGGCTTCTTGAAAACTTCTAACTTTTTCTTTCATTTCATCATCGTCAATGAAGTTGTTATATTGCAAATAGCCGCGCAAGCCACTGCCGTTTTTGACTACACTTTTTATACTGGTGTTAGCTGTCTCCATGAGCTTTAGCGCTTCATTCAAATCGCCGTCCGGTGAAGTGCCAGCAAAGCGCTTTTTGTTATAGTGCCCTTTGATGTGAATCACAGAATCGTAAGGTATGGTGTATTCTTTGCCGTCATATTCCCAAACGAAACGGAAGAATAGCCGCCCTTGATTATCTTCTACCATATCAAAGGCCCGTACGGTTATGGGTTGAATGGCGGTAATATTGATGTAATGTTCATCATAGAAAATGACAGCAAAAGCATTTGAAGTATAGACTAAATCGCTGGCCATGCGGTAAAGAAAATCATAAGTTGACATTTCCGGACAAGGGCGTAGTGTTAACAGCTTAGCTAAACTATCATTTTTAACCGTCATACCGTTGTTATCTTGACGAATAACTTTGGGCTGGAGCTTACCCACATTCCTCGCAATCACATCAGCAATACTGCTGATTAGCTCGTTTTCTCTCATGTTGCCAATAGGGGTAAATCCTTCTGTAATAGATAAGGGATAAACGCGAAAGCGAAAACGCCCTAATAATCGGCTTAATAAATTCATGTTTTCACCGCCTTTCATTCTTTAATAGTTGACCAATCTCATGATAATATTTCTGTCTTACCGTTAATGCGTCAATAATAGAAACAAACCCGTCAATACGGGCATTTTCTGTTATTTTAACGGGTCTGAATTTACGATTGATTAAATTATGCTGTAACGCCACGTTGAGAAAATGGCTTTTCAAAAGATTGTTTTGCCCGATTCTGAATTTGCCGTCTTTAATAATGCCTTCAAACTCTCTGATAACTGGCGTCAAATTTTCCCCTTGAAAAACGTCGTCCATGTGAAAACCAAAGCTGGACATTTCACTGACAAGATATTGACCGCTAAAACGGTCATAACCGATTTTTAAAGGGCGAATCTTATAGTCTTTTAACAGCATCGTAAACCACGCCGATACATCTTTATAGTCAACGAAATTATCGCCGCTTAGCGCTAATAAGCCTTGCTGTAAAAAGATGTTGTACGGTACACCGTCAATAGCCGTTGCTTTTGCTAATCGTTCTGCCGGCATAAAGAATTTGGCAAAACCGTATAAAATGCCGTTACGTTCAATAACAATACTGGCACAAGTCAAATCTACGCTTTGTGATAAGTCGATCCCGCCCACGGCGTAACAGCCTCTAAAATCTTCTAACGTATAGTCGTCACCAGAAGCATCATTGACTGTTTTATAATCCAGCCATGCTAAGCTAGAATTTTGCTTGATATTGCAATATTTGGTTAAAAACTCTGCTCGTTTAGAAAGGGATCCTTCGGCAATGGCAATTTCTTCAATCAAAAAATCTACCGATACCGATACCCCAAGATTAGGGTTAGATTTTCTTAATTCGTTAATATCATTCCATTTATTTTCATCATCGATGAGATACAAAAACGGTAGTAATCGTTTTTCACGACTGCTACCGTTTAAAAATGCCGTTGAACGTTTCATCAATTCATCATAAATGCTGTTGTCTACATAGCCAGCTGTAGAAATAGATAAAACCATTGGCTGCCGTCTTGCCCCTAACGCTGATTTCATGACCTCATATTGTTTTAACCCGCCATCACCTGACCAGCTGGCCACCTCATCACAGACAACAAGATGCGGGTTAAAACCGTCGGATTTTTTAGCGTTAAAAGCAATGGCTTTAATGGTGGTATTACTATCGGCAATATAAATATCTGATCGCCTTTTTTTAGCCATAGCATTTAATTCTTCATCGCCTTGTACAATTTGATAGAAACCGTCAAAGGCTTTTTCTGCTTGCTCTAATTTCGGCGCGATACAATAAATTTTAGCGCCATATTCGCCGTCAAGATAAGCCATATACGCCATAATAGCAGAGGCAAACAGTGTCTTACCGTTTTTTCTGGCAATAACGATAAAGACCTCGCGGAATATCCGGAGGTCTTCACTATCAACAATCCCAAAAATAATTGATATGGTTGACTTCTGCCATAATTCTAATTTGATCAAGTCATTTCTGCCCTCGGAATGATGGCAGAAGTTTTCAATAAACCTGATGGCTTTATTCGCTTTTTTAGCATTGAAAAAAAATTCATTTTTTTCTAAACCGCCTATGATATAAGCATAAAGCAAACGGATATATTGACCAACGACGGCTTCACCGCTTTTAATCTGCTGGTAATAAGCATAAATATAATTATCCATTTTCCAACGCCTCTAACCTGCTTTTTTTCTCTCCTCAGCCGGTACCAAATCAGTTAACTGTTTAATAATAGACGTTAAGTTTTTGCTGATGGCAATATGAAGATCAGCTTCTGGACGTTTCTTCATGCCAAACTGATTTTCACCGTTTTTGTACTGTTCTACATAACCCTCTTGATTGAGGACGACTTCAAGTTCACGCAATGTAACCCGATAAAAAGCAGCGGTTTCTATCAGCGGTAGAACGACGGCTTTTTTGTTTTTATCAATCTTGTTGAAAATCCTATTAAGCCGCCTAATTTCGGCATTGATTTTTTCTTCTTGTTCGATATTCATCAACTACACCGCCTTTATGTTCTGTTTCAGGGTAAAATCAAGGTACCCTACTCGGTCCCATGAATCCCGCTCAATTCAACGGGACCGGGGGGAGTATGTTTCCATATTCATCAAAGCTGTAGCGTTTTTCTGTTTTCATTTTCTCTTTGTTATGGCAATCTTGACACAATAATTCTAAATTATTCCAATTCAGCGTGATATTAGGATTATTGATATTCTCTGACGTAATCCATTGTTTATGATGAACAATCTTTCCTACATTTCCACAGCGTTCGCATAAGCCGAATACGCTTTTTATATAACCTTCTCGACAATCCCGCCATGCTTTGGATTTATAAAATGACTTAGCATAATCTTTAGCCATTTTGTTCCTGCTTTTTATTGTGACAAGTGCATATGTCTTGCAGTATATCGAATAGGATTCTATAAACTTTTTTCTTCTTCATTTCGTTTCAACCTACTTTCACAATAATATTTTACCACATATTTTTTTTAAAAGTGTGGGGTATGTGTGGGTAAAGTGTGGGTTTTTCAAATAAATTGACCATATGCACTTCTGGGAAAATATAGCCACAGAAGGCATCTATAGCCTTATCCTTCAATTCTTTCTTAACATAAGAAACATCATAGTTTAGGCATCTTGCTATTTCTGCCCAACAAAGCCGCTCAATATATTTTAGCTTTAAAAGTCTCTTGTGAATGTAATGAACGTTATCCAGCGCTTTGTCCACTTTATCTACTTGGTTTTGCAACGCTGCAATCTGCCAGTCAAGCTCATTGCGCTTCTGCTCCATGCTGATCACATCGTTTTCTACAGTCGAGTTGATTGCATTGGTCTGCCCGCCGTTGGGCTGATCATAGCTAAGCGCCATATTTCTATTGATTATAATGCTGTCTATTGCTTGTCTGTCCAACTTTAACATTTCAATAGCAACTTGATTACTTTTATAATTCTTTAACGATTCAATCGCCCTTTTACGGCGTTCTGCTTGTTCCAATGCAATCACCCACTTAATTATCAAGTCTTCTGTAAATGTCTTACATTCTCAATAAATTCTTCGTCATTGAAAGCATTTATCAGGCTTTGTATAAGATTAAATGCGCTCAATTTTATTTTCTCATCGGTTTTATCCTTTAATGAAATCATGGCTATAAAGCTCAAATTGATAGCCATGATTTCCGAATACATTTCTTCATAACTACTGGCATCACATTTAAATATTATCCTATCTTTTTTTCTATCTGCTACTGCACGAATCATTATTTTTCTCCTCTCAAATACATTTCAATTGCCCGTTTCGCTTCTTCCCAGCCACAGCAGACAATCGCCTGATAGCCCTCTCTTTCCAGTGCTGTCAACCACTCTTGTTGTTTCTCCGTTGCCTTGTTCCTGCCTGCTTTCAGCTCAATATACAGCCCATGAAAACCGCTTCTAGCTACAGGTAAGCATATATCGGGTACCCCAGCCTTTACCCCTTGCCGCTTTAGGTTGGCTGCTTCGATTTTATTTCTGCTGCCACCGTTGGGAATGTGATATAACAGCACTAGTTCGGGATATTTTTTACTAGCTAGCGCTGCCCATGCAAATAATGCTTTCTGCTCTTGTGCTTCATGCTGCATAGGCTGTTTACTCCAGTTCATCAATTCGCGCTCGACTAGCTTCATGCGAAAAGCCATCTGGATAACGCTTTTGCAACTTTTCTATATTTAATCT
>CATJSX010000052.1 GCA_949743265.1 uncultured Peptococcaceae bacterium | reverse complement strand
GGTTCTGTTAAGTTAATATTAAATGACAAACGCTCCCCCATGGTTTATACTGGAATTGAAATATAACCCTTATACTCCCAACGAAAGGAGCGTCTGTCATGCATACTTTTGTATATCTATACTTTTAACAAACTCTTATGCCCTCGCTGTTTCTCTTCTGCCCTTTACAAGTATGGGCACAACAAATGCGGAAAACAAAAGTACCTTTGTCGCCAATGTAAGCATCAATTTACCGCTTCTAAGCACTCTCCTAAAAACTCTAAATCTCCTTACCCCAAATGTCCTGTCTGTGGGCGTGCTACCTTCCCTTGGCATCGCTATGATACCTATATCCATTTCAAATGCGGCTCTAAAAAATGTAACCATTCTTTCAAACGCTTTCGCACTCCGCCTCACATCATTTATCAGGCGCTTTTCCTTTACTTTGACCAATCTCTCTACTAGAGCTATCTCTCGCTTCCTCAAGGCTTCTATCAATTTCTCTGTTTCTCATGTTGCTGTTCATTATTGGACTAAAGCTTTTGCTCCTTGGTTTCATGCTGTTTCTACTGCCTTTATGGCTTCTCTTAACCTTGCTTCTGATGAATGGCATGCTGATGAAACTTTTATCAAGATTAAGGGTGTCACTTATTATCTTTGGATTTTACTTGATTCGGAAACCAGATTTGTTATTAGCTTTATTCTTTCTGATAAACGGGATGGTACCAGTGCTTATCGTTTGTTCCAACGGGCTGTTTCTTTAACCAGAGCTTCTCCCAAAGTCATTATTACTGACCATCTGGCTGCTTATGAACAAGCTATTGCTACGTTTTATCCCAATGCTGAGCACTATTGTTATAAGGACTTTACTGATGATAAGTCTAATAACACGATAGAGGCTTTTAACAAGACATTTAAGGGTTGGTATCGTACAAAGAAAGGGTTTAAGGCGTTTACGTCTTCGTTAGGATTGATTACGACATATATGTTTCATTATAACTTTTTGCGTCAGCATTCTTCCCTGAATCAGTTGCCGCCAGCTATTGTTGCTGGTGCTAATTATTCGGACATGAGACAACGTCAATGGTTACTTTCCTAAATTT
>CATJSX010000051.1 GCA_949743265.1 uncultured Peptococcaceae bacterium | reverse complement strand
GTCAAAAAATAGGTAAGATATAAAAGAAATACGTTAATATACTAAAGTGAGAAAGGCGTGGGAATCATGTACCAAAGCCGATTAAAAGATCCGTTTATCGACCGCTTATTTGAAGCCGTAAGTCTACTGCATAATGAAGAAGAATACTATCGTTTTTTTGAAGATGTTTGTACCGTTAGCGAATTAAAAGCCATTGCTCAACGACTGGAAGTGGCTAAAATGTTGGCGGAAAACAAAACTTATATTGATATTGCCAATGTTACCGGCGCTAGCTCAGCCACCATCAGCCGCGTCAAAAAATGTTTAAATTACGGAGCGGACGGCTATAAATTGATTCTTTCCCGTTTATCGGAAAAAACTGAATCCCGATAGGACGACGTCGCTTAGCTTTTGCGCCAAGAGAAAAAACGAATCATATACTAAATTATTATGATACGTTAAGAGGTGAATTTTTTGCGTCGCAGAAATAACGGTTATCAAAACTGTCCCAACTGTCGAAACTGCCACTGCCGTCCAGTAGGCGGCGGAATCCAAAATCCGCCGCAAACGACGCAAGTCCAATATGTTCAGGATAAAATCAATCATAATGATTGGCAAAAAAAACATCGCAGTGCTATTGATGGCATCGGCAATATTTTTTTACTGGGTATGACGGTATTGATCAGTGAAGTTATTGATTTGACTGCCGCTAAATCGCTGGAATATTTAATGGAGCCTTGCCTGCCAAAAGATGAAACAACCGAAGAATTTCTTGAAGAGCAAGCGCTGGCTGATAATGTGGGGGTAATTGACGCTGATTTGGAGTTGGGAGGATTTATTCCTATTGCCTTTGAATAAATCAAAAGAAAGTTTTTCTTTTCATGTTCTCTGAAATGTTGTAGAATAACAGATATTATTTAAGCGAGGGATAGCTCATGCATAATGTGTCGTTCTTTTTAACGCCGAAGCAGGAAGTCGTTTATATCAACGAACAATCAACCATGCGGCAGGCTATGGAACGCATGGAATATCACGGCTACACTGCCGTACCGACTATTGATGAAAAAGGGCATTATGTTCGCACGCTTACCGAAGGCGATTTGCTTTGGAAAATGAAAAATGATTTGGAACTGACTTTTTTAGATACCAGCCGCGTTCCTTTAAGCGAAGTCATTTCCCGACGCAAAGCGCAAAGCGTATCCATCAATGCCATGATGGACGATTTATTGAAATTAGCTTTGGCGCAGAATTTTGTGCCCGTCGTTGATGACAGCGGCGTTTTTATTGGTATTGTTACGCGCAGTACCATCATTCGTTATTTGATGAATCAGCCAAACTAATAAAAGGAGAAAATTATGTATATCAGTACACGAGATAATTATCATAAAGTAACATCAGCTGAAGCCATTGCTTTAGGCATGGTGCCGGAAGGCGGTTTGTTTGTCCCAGAAGTATTGCCCAAAATCAGTACCCACGAAATCCAAAGTATGTTGGGCAAAGACTATCAAAGCCTAGCGTGTTGGATTCTAGGCAAATTTTTACCTGATTACAGTGAAGAAGATATTAAAACTTGCGTTTACGGCGCTTATAGCGATAATTTCGATCATCAGGACATAGCGCCTTTAGTTAAATTAGATGAAAAAAAATATATTTTGGAATTATGGCATGGACCGACCGCAGCTTTTAAAGATATGGCGCTCCAGTTGACGCCACGATTGTTAGTCAAAGCAGTGCAAAAAGTTCATCCCGAACAAAAAACCGTTATTTTAGTAGCGACATCAGGCGATACCGGCAAAGCCGCTTTGGAAGGTTTTAAGGATGTGGCGGGAACAGAAATTATCGTTTTCTATCCTGCTGATGGCGTCAGTGCTGTACAAAAATTACAAATGGTAACTACCGAAGGACAGAATACTCATGTAGTAGCTGTAGAGGGCAATTTCGACGATTGTCAGAGCGCTGTCAAAGAAATTTTTGCTGATAAAGCAACGATAGCCGCCATGCAATCGGCAGGTATGAGTTTTTCTTCTGCTAATTCCATTAACTGGGGCAGACTTTTGCCACAAATCGTTTATTATTTCGCCGCTTATCTGCGCTTAGTGGCGTTAAATCAAATCACTTTTGGCGATTTGGTGGATTTTGTTGTGCCTACGGGCAATTTCGGCAATATTTTAGCGGCATGGTATGCCAAAGAAATGAATCTGCCTATTGGCAAGTTAATTTGCGCTTCCAATGAAAATAAAGTACTGACCGATTTTTTCGCTACGGGCGTTTATGATCGTCAGCGAGAATTCAAACAAACCAACAGTCCGTCAATGGATATTTTAATTTCCAGCAATTTAGAACGATTTTTATTCGCTATGACTGATCATGACGGTCAAAAAGTTGCCGCATGGCTGAATCAATTACAAACAGAAGGCTGTTTTACCGTTGATGAGACGACTAAAGCACGTATGGATAATATTATTGTCGGCGGTTTTGCTACAGAAGCCGAAACTCTGGCAACGATTAAATCATGCTTTGAACAATATCATTATCTGTTGGATACGCACACTGCTGTCGCTTTAAAAGTTTATGAACAATATCAAAAAAACAGCGGCAGCCAACGATTGGCTG
The DNA here is from genome assembly GCA_949743265.1 of uncultured Peptococcaceae bacterium. Classification (GTDB taxonomy): domain Bacteria; phylum Bacillota; class Peptococcia; order Peptococcales; family Peptococcaceae; genus CATJSX01. The sequence goes on along the minus strand of CATJSX010000051.1, from coordinate 1,681 downwards.
TTATTGATTCCACAGCAAATCCTTACAAATTTGTCGCCAGCGTTTATCAAGCAATTACTGGCGAAAACGAAAACGACGAGTTAGCCTTATTAGATAAATTAAGCCATTTGAGTCAAACGCCAGTCCATCGCGGCTTACAAAATCTGGATAAAAAAAGTATTCTTCATCATCGTCAATGTACAAAGAATGGGATCATCGCTGAAGTAAAAAATATTTTGCAGCTTTAAAAGCGGTGAGATTTTATTAAATTGATGAAACGAGGCATAAACTATGGAAGATACTTTAGTGAGGGCATTGGCTTATAACGGCTCTGTGCGTGTCAGCGCCGTAGTTGATACGCACTTGGTTCAAGAAGCCAGCAAACGGCATGATACTTATCCGGTAGCAGCTGCTGCTTTGGGACGTTCGTTAAGCAGTGCGCTTTTGTTATCATGGGGGCTGAAAGGCGAAGGTTTGATCACGCTGAGAATAATGGGCGATGGTCCTTTGGGCGCTATTGTCGTCACGGCTAACGCTGAGCATACGGTGCGCGGCTACGTTCAAGAGCCTCATATTGATCTGCCTTTAAACGATAAAGGAAAACTAGCCGTCGGTCAAGCTGTAGGCGAAGGTTATCTACACGTAACCAAAGATATTGGCTTAAAAGAAGCCTATACCGGAACAGTACCTTTGGTAAGTGGTGAAATCGGCGATGATGTCGCCAGTTATTTGTTACAATCAGAACAAACGCCGTCTTTGGTGGCAGTAGGAGTTTTAGTCGCTCCCGATCATTCAGTGGCAGCCTCTGGCGGTATTATTATTCAGGCGATGCCTGATTGTCCAGAAGAAACGTTGGCTGTTATTGAAGAAAATTTAACGAAGGTCAAACCTGTTAGTACGCTGGTCAAGGAAGGCGCTTCACCAGAAACGCTAATTAGTCATTTTTTACCAGAAACGGACATACAATATCTGGAAAAAACACCTGTTAGTTTTAAGTGCAGCTGTAATAGAGAAAAAATCAGCGGATTATTAAAAAGTTTAGGCTCAGAAGAACTGAAAGATATTTTGGCAAAAGAAGGAAAAAGCGAAGTCATTTGTCATTTTTGTAATCAACCATACTATTTTGAGCGCAGCGATTTAGAATTATTGCTCGCCGAAATAACAAATGAAAAAAATTGATAGACAATGGTGATAAAAGCATGGTTGTTTTTATCGCCATTTTTATTTATAATGAAGGTAAGAATGTAAAAAAGAAGACCTATTTTGACTACAATAAAAATAATAGACAACGCCAGATTTTTGCCGTTTGCGTCAATAAACTGATCTGTTGCTCATTAACGTCGAGCAAATTCGTTTTGATAGTTTTCCTAATAGGTCTATTTTTAAAAGGAGTGGCTGCTTGTGCAAAATGAAGCTTATCGACACATTTTGGAAGAAATCATTGCTGGTTATTTGGAATTGGTTAAAACCGCCTTGGCTACTGGCAACCTCAAACCGTATCAGTACAAAGCAACCCGTGATGAAGAACGGGGACGGCATGATGCTAACTATATCAACCGTTTGCGTCTAGCCGTAGCGCTGCAATATTCGCCGAATTATGAAGCGCAAGGGCTGGAGGAATTGGTGCGTCATTTGCTGATCGAAGAAATCAAAGACCGCAAAGACAGCACTTACGCCAGTATCGGTCTTTGTTTAGAAGTTT
>CATJSX010000050.1 GCA_949743265.1 uncultured Peptococcaceae bacterium | reverse complement strand
GATGTTGCTTATTTACCAAAATATCTATTCAATAAACCTTGGAATGCTTTGCCATGACGAGCTTCATCTTTTGCCATTTCATGAACAGTGTCGTGGATAGCATCTAAATTTAATTGTTTAGCTTTTGTTGCCAAATCTTTTTTGCCTTGTGTAGCGCCGTGTTCAGCAGCAACTCTGGCTTCTAAATTAGCTTTGGTATCAGCGGCAACCACTTCACCCAGTAGTTCTGCAAATTTTGCCGCATGTTCAGCTTCTTCCCAAGCGGCTTTTTCATAATACAAACCAACTTCCGGATAACCTTCACGATGTGCTTGACGAGCCATAGCTAAATACATACCGACTTCTGTACATTCGCCCATGAAATTTGCTTTTAATCCTTCTATGACTTCTGCATCAACATCTTTAGCAATGCCGATTCTATGTTCATCAGCAAATACTAATTCACCGCTTTGTTCTTGAAATTTATCTGCTGATGCATGGCAGACAGGACATTCAGCTGGTGCAGCTCCTTCGGCAGTATAACCACAAACTGTGCAAACAAATTTTTTCATTTTTGATCTCCTCCAGATTTACTTATCAATTTTATGCTCGTTCCATCAAACGGCTTGTTTTATTTATACCCTGCCGTTTTTTATTTTAAACATAAGTTTCAACAAAATTTTCCTGAAATAAAGTGCATATCCTCTCGCTTTTTTATTTTTTAAATGATACAATTTTATACAATAAATGATAACTGGAAAGGAGATGCTGTCGATGTTTTCGTTAAACGATATTGCGATTAACCCTGCTAATGATGCTGGATTTAATTGGAGCTTTGGACATTTCAAAATTGATTTTCCTATTTTTAACCAAACGTATTTTGCTGATCCTCAACAGAAATTAGGGCTCACTTTAGAGGGCAATATTGACTTGGCGCATTATCTTGAAGAATTAAATAAATATATTATTTGGCTGGGCGATTGCCGTCAAGTTCTGGAAAAATTTTATCAAACTTTTAATCAAACAGTGCTTGAACGAAATCATCACGGTTTTTTGCCGCAAGATTGGTATGATCAACTGACTGTTATCAACGGAACAGTGATTATCACCGAGAACGGAGAGCTACGCGCAGGGTTTACCGTCGTTGACAGTCTTGCTGCGTATCAAGTACTGGTGATTGAGTTTAAAGGTTATGAGATTAGCAAAATGTATTACGAAGGTTAAACGCATATTTTTCATATTTTAGGCGACATTTGGGTATTCTTTTGTTATAATGATGTTAATCTGATGAAAAGGAGTTTTTGTTGATGACTGAACAAAACACATGGGATCTTAGTCCAATGTATGCTGATGCTGCGCAATGGCGTCAAGATTTGACCGCTTCGCAAAGTTTAGCGGAAGAATTGATCGCTATGAAAGGTTCTATTACCAAGAGTGCTGCTAATTTATTGGCTGCACTTCATATCAATGATGCGCTGGGCGAAAAAATCAGCGCCTTATTTGTATACGCCAAAATGAATTTTGACCAAAATATGGCTGATAAAACAGCCAAAGATATTTACGAATCTGCTGATAGTGCTTATACTTTGATCATGGAAAAACTGGCTTTTTTTGAGCCAGAATTGCTGACAATGAGCAAAAACGATTTTGAACGATTTGTTCAAGAAGAGCCCAAACTTGCTTTATATGAATTTTTGATCAGTGAACTTTTGGCAAAGAAAGCCCATATTTTTGATACCCGAACGGAAGAAATCTTGAGTAAATTAGGCGCTTTGGGTAATTCTTTTGAAAAAATTTATGATGATCTAAGCGTTAATGATATTATTTATCCACAAATCAAAGCACCTAACGGTCAAATGATTACGGTTGATAATAATAATTATGCTGTTGCTTTAAGCAATCCCCAACGGAGTTTTCGCGCTGAATATTTTAATACGCTGTTGAATATTTATGGGCAACACATCAATACCTTGACCAGCATTTATTATGGCTCGGTTAAAAATGATGTTTTTGTCGCCAAAAGTCGCCAATATACTTCTGCTCGTGCTATGGCGCTAAGCGGTGATCATGTTGACGAAGCGGTTTATGATAATTTGATTAGCACTGTGCGTGCGCATACGCAACCCTTGCAGGAATACATGGCGCTACGCAAAGAAAAATTGGGTTTGGAAGCCATTCATTTTTATGATTTGTTCGTACCACTGGTTGCTGATGTTGATCGCCAGTATACTTATGAAGAAGCGCAGGAATTGGTTTTAAATGCTACGGCTGTTTTAGGAAAAGACTACACTGACGTACTTAAAGAAGCCTTTGCCAATCGCTGGATTGATGTTTATCCGGCGAAAAATAAAGCAACGGGTGCTTATGCCATTGATGCCTACGGCTATCATCCTTATTCGCTTTTGAATTTTACAGGGACGCTGAACGATGTTTTTACTGTTGCTCATGAATTAGGTCATGTGATGCATAGTTATTATAGTAATCAGCATCAGCCTTTTGTTTATGCTGACTACAGCATTTTTACTGCCGAAGTGGCTTCTACAGTTAATGAACAACTGCTTTTTGCGTATCTGTATCAACACAGTCGTTCTGACGATGAAAAAGCATTGCTTTTGTGCAATCAGTTGGATAATATTCGCTCGACGTTATATCGTCAGACGCTTTTTGCTGATTTTGAATATCAGACACACCAATTAGTTGAACAAGGATTGCCGTTGCTGCCGGATAATCTCTGTGATATTTATGAAAATCTATATCGTATTTATCATGGCGATGATTTTGTTATTGATGATACTTTGCGCTATGAATGGGCACGTATTCCGCATTTTTACCGTGCGTTTTATGTTTATCAATACGCTACTGGTGTTTCTGCTGCCGTTAGTATTGCCAAAGGTTTGCTTTCTGATAAGCCGGAAGCGGTCAAAAATTACCGCGCTTTTTTGACCAAAGGCGGTTCTGATTATCCTATCGAACTGTTAAAAATTGCTGGCGTTGATATGGCAACGCCAACGGCTATTGTTGATACTTTGGGAGAATTTCAAGTGATGCTGAAACAATTAAAGTCGCTTTTGGCATAATTTTTTGTTCAGCAGTCTAACGAAAAGACAACTGTTACGATTTAGGCGTAAACGTTGTCTTTTTTGATATGGCTGTTTTTATGAGGGTAAGTTTGTTAAATTAAAAATATTTTCCGTTGGAAATATAAAAGACGTTGGAATCATAGCAGTTTCCAACGTCTTTTATATTTTTAAGAGGGCAAAAGTCCTTCTGTCAGCCATTGTTTGATAGGAAAAGCGACATCTAAATGAACGTCGAAACCTTTTGGTGCAGAAGTGATATGTAAGGGATGATTGATAAAGTGAGAAATAGTATCTGTAGTGAAAATATCTTTAGTTGCGCCGCTGGCATATTTTTTGCCGTCTTTAAGCAATAAACAATGATCAAATTCGGGCAAAATTTCTTCAGGATAATGGGTAACAAAAATTAAGGTTATGTTTGTTTCGTGAGCTAACAATTTAACAAAGTTCAGCAGATATTCTCTGGTATAAATATCCAATCCAGCACAGGTTTCGTCCATAAGGAGAATGTCAGGCTTTGCCATCAATGCTCTAGCGGTTAATACGATTTGTTGCTCGCCATTAGAAAGCAATCCAAAAGGATGAGCAGCGATTTTTTTTAGATGAAAAGCCGATAGCAAAGTTTTGGCTTGACGAACGTCATCGTCCGTGATAGCGTAATCTATTCCTAATGTAGCAAATTTGCCGCTTAAAATAATGTCCAAGACAGATTCTTTGGTATAATATTTTTTAAAATAGGAGCTGCTAACGTAACCAATTTTTTGTCGCAGAGACAAAACAGTATCTTTAGTCATTGGTTCGCCAAAAATTTGAATGGCTCCTTGTGTAAAAGAGCAGTAACCAGCAATCAAACTCAGTAAAGTAGTTTTGCCGCTGCCATTTAAGCCAAAAACAAGCCAATGCTCTCCTTGGTGTACTAGCCAATCAACAGCTTTAATGAGATAGTGATTGCCGCATTTGTAGCTAAGCTGTTCAGTTTGAATAGCAATAGGCGTCATAAAATCATCTCCTAGCGAGTCGTTTCTTCAGTATCATTGGGCAAATGAAAACCGTTTTCATTCAATATTCCCCAATCTTTACAGCACCAGCTGAGCATGTCACAAACTTTGGCAACATTGAACTGATAAGTAACGTCGTTTTCTTCTAATTCAGGGAAATAATTAAACTCCACCGCATCAATAAAATCTTTGGCGGTTTGGTAAATTTGCGGCGCTGTACCGAATTCGATTTTCATGCAGTTGTTACAAAACAATTCAGCGCCAGCACCGCCGTATTTATTATAAATTACCATACGCACTTCTAAAGGCTGACCGCAATAACGACAACAGCAAGTTTCAGAGCGTTGTTTGAGCATAGCATAACGATCCATTTCTGCTCAATCCTTTCTTTATATTAAAAATAATATTGATAATATCATTATAAAATTGACAACTACAAGCGTCAAATATCAGTAAACTATTAGACATGATAGTTTATAGCTATATCAAAAATAATTTCATGATTATAGTTTGAAACTATCTTTGCGGATAGTTTGCAAGTATTTGACCTTTATGAATGCAGTTAATATAATTAAATTATAGAAAGTATCACCGCTTTGGCCAATGCGTAATACTGATCAATAATACTATAGGAGGAATTATCATGGGAAAAAAAAGAGCGATGATGATTGGTTTGGATGGTGCTGATCCGCTGGTTATTAAACGAATGATGGAAGAAGGGCGCTTGCCAAACTTTAAAAAGTTTTTAGATGAAGGGGTTGCTCATGAATCGTTGGGTATGCTAGGCGTTAATCCTACCGTTACACCGCCAAACTGGGCGTCTATGGCGACTGGTAACTGGCCCAGAACACATGGGGTGACTGACTTTTTCACTCATACATTGGGCAAACCGCTTGATTTATTAGAAATGAATTGGGATTCAAGACGCGTTAATTCAGAAATGATTTGGGAATCTTTTGAGCGGGGCGGCAAAAAAGCAGTTATGCTGAATTATTGCGAAGCGTGGCCACCTCGTGTAGAAGGAACACAAAATATTTTTGTTGACGGTACCAGCGCAACACCATTTTTGAGAGATTTTTGTGATTTTCAGAAAGTTGCTGAGTTTTCCGGTGAATATACAGAACTGAAGTATATTCCGCACTATATGGATCCTTCTGACGTTGGCGATTGCATTGTATATAGCGATCAATTAGAAGAAATGCAACGTGAAGCTGAAGAAGTAGACGCTGTGGAAAAGAAGAAGAAGTCAGGCATTGACATGAGCGGCTTTTATAGTAAACCGGGCGTTGAAGTTGTCGATGTAGATTATCCTGAATTGACTAATACGCCGCCGCCAATTAACTTCCCAACGAATGTCGTTATTGATAGTAAAAATGATGCTGGTGGTGAACAAAAATCGTTCAAGCCTGCAGCAGATTTTATTTTTGCGCCAACGAAAGAAGCAAAAAATTGGAAAGGCGATGTGCCGTTGGACGCTATCGAATCTGTTATTGTAATGAACAGCGGCTTGGAAAAGCGTTTTGTTTTGATTAAGAAAAATAACGGCGTTTATGACGAAGTAGCTGTTTATAGTAAGAAAGATACCACCCAATTATTAGGTTCTGCAAGAGTCGGCGAAAATGGTATGTGGAGCGATTTCATCTATGATGAATTTATGCTGGATGAAAAAAAAGTCAAAGTTGCTTATCGCATTCGTATTTTGGGTATGGAACCAGACGGAAGCAAAACGAAAATTTTCGTTGGTCAAGCGTTAACAATGGAAAATGCAACTTATTTCTATCCAGAAGATATGATGAGCGAATTTTGGGAAAAAGTTGGACCTATTTGCAGTATGGCTAGCTATGGACGTTATGAAGAATTATCCGATAAAGTGACGATGGAATCTTTTGCACAGATTTATGAATGGCACGAAAAAGCGACGGATTATTTATTGAAAGAAAAATGCCCTGACTGGGATCTGTTTTATCTGCATATTCACGGCATAGATTCTTGCAATCATTGGTATATCAATGAATCAGTGCCTGATAGTCATCCACAGTGGCAAAGAATTAAGCATGACTGCATTGAAGGAATGTACGAAATTACTGATAAACTTATTGGCTACTATATGCAATATTTAGATGACGATACAGCACTCATTTTGACCAGCGATCATGCTGCTATTCCTAAAGCACCGGGATATAAAAATCCTGGCTTAGGAGAAATGGCAGCTTTGACACCAAAGGCAATGATTGATTTGGGTTTGGCTGCAGTTTATAAAGACGACAAGGGCAAATGGAAGATGGATTGGAGCAAAACCATTGCCGTTGCTCAACGTTCCGCTCACGTTTATATCAATTTGAAGGGCAGAGAGCCTCATGGTATCGTTGAACCAGAAGATTATGAAAAGACGGTAGAAGAAGTCATTAGCAAGCTGTATAGTTACCGCGATCCTCAAAGTGGCGACAGAGTCATTGCTTTTTGTATGACTCGTGAAGAAATGGAAGCTATTGGTATGGGTGGTTCACACTGCGGTGATATTTTCTTCCAAGTTACTCATAATTTCTGTAATGAACATGCTAATTCTATGAGTCATGTGACCAATTATGATTATTCTCTGTTATGTTTGTGCATGATGGCTGGCGGCGGTTTCAAGAAAGGCGAAATTATCAGACGTCCTGTTCGTTTGGTTGATATTGTCCCAACAATTTGTTATTTGTGTGATGCGCCAATGCCACGAGACGTTGAAGGCGGCATTATCTATCAAGCCGTTGATAGAGCTTTCTAAACAGAACCGGCAATAAAAGTTGCTGTAAGATGCATTTGCAGCAATTCTATGACACATTAAGATAAATAATAAAATACTGAAACCCTAGTAGAGTGAGGCTTTAACGCCGATAATTTCTGCTAGGGTTTCTTTGGTATTGGTTGATAAAATATTATTTTGTGATCATTCTTTAGCGTGATAGCAAGCTATCCAAAACGAAACCGGTATCTTCATTAAGACAGATGGATCTTGTGCGAATTTCTTTTGGGGCAGAGGCTTCGTTTAAATTGATGCAAGCGTAGAAAATGCTAGACCATTGGTATGTCATGCGCTAAAAATTAAATTTAATAATACTTGGCGTATTCATACCAACGCCCAATTCAAGCAATAATAGTTTTGCTTGACGATGTTCCTGCAAAAAATCAGCATATCGTTGAGCAGCAATATGCCAGCCTTCATCTTCTACAAAAGTATTGTCTGCTCGTAAATTTATAGTCAATGGCTGACCGCAAACGGGGCAGATAGGAAGCAGTGTGGAAGAAATTTCATTTTTTTTTGCTGTACCAGCATTTGTCGTACGCTCGTTTCATTGTCGTAAGTTTTTTGACAACAAGGGACAGAGCACTGAAATAAACCATAGTCTCCTTGTGTGTAAAACAAGCGGTTTTTATCAAAACCAGATTTTTGAAAACAATGATCAACATTGGTTGTCAGTATGAAATAATCTTTGTCTTTGATCAATTCGTATAATTTTTGGTAAATAGGCTTTGGTGCATCAGTGTAGCGATTGATATAAATATAGCGGCTCCAATAAGCCCAATATTCTTCTAAAGATGCAAAAGGATAAAAACCGCCGGAATACATGTCTTGAAAACCGTATTTTTGAGCGAAGTCACTGAAATGTTGATAGAAGCGCTGACCGCTATAGGTAAATCCCGCTGAAACAGAAAGTCCTGCACCTGCTCCGATGAGAATGGCATCGGTTTCAGCCAATATTTTACGCAAATTGGCTAGATTGTTTTGGGGCGTCTGCAATAGTGTGTCAAACATTTTTATCCCATCTTTCATAAATCATCTTGTAATAACCGTTGATAAATACGGTAATCATCATCGCTAAAAACATTAAAAATTACTTCTGGACTTTTTGGATGCTGCTGTTGGTAGGTTTTAACGGTTTGTATGGCAATTTCTGCCGCTTTTTCATGGGGAAAATGGAATTCTCCAGTAGAAATACAACAGAAAGCAACATTTTTTAAATCATAAGCAGCAGCTAATGATAAACAAGATTGGTAACAAGCGGCTAATAATTGGCAATCTTGCTCAGAAACGGTATCTTTAATGATAGGACCGACGGTATGCAGAACATAACGGCAGGGAAGGTTGTAACCTTTGGTAATTTTAGCTTTGCCTGTCGGCTCTTCTGTCTTTTGCGCCGCCATAAGACGAGCACACGCCAGCCGAAGCTGCACACCGGCGGCAGAATGAATGGCATTATCGATACAGCCGTGACAAGGATAAAAACAGCCCAGCAAAGCGCTGTTGGCAGCGTTGACGATGGCGTCAGCCGCCAATAGCGTAATGTCACCTTGCCATAAATAAATACCTTTTTGTACTAAAGAAAGCTGACTTGGCGAAACGATGGTTTTGCTTTTTTGT
>CATJSX010000049.1 GCA_949743265.1 uncultured Peptococcaceae bacterium | reverse complement strand
GATTTTCTTTTAGAATTCTTCTGCTAAAATTTGATAAATTGGTGCGCCTTCACACTGTGCTGGTACACGAACGCCACCCATAACGCACATAGTTGGTACCAAATCCACCTGACGAATGATACGGTCTGTTTCAAAGCCTTTTTTCAAGCCTTTGCCGACAGCAATAAAGATTGGTGATGAAGAAGTAGATCCTTCGCCGTAAGTTGTCGAGAGAGAATCCGTATGGTCGTAATTATAGCCTTCAGCAATCCAGATACAAATATCTCCCGCAGTCGGTCCGCCATATCCCAATAAAATGGCGTCTTTATTTCTTAGCGCCATAGCGATAACTCTTTTTTGGGTATCAGGATGCTTATAGTTGTACAAATCGGTCATGATTTGTTCTTCCAATTCGTATTGATCAGCAGGATCAACGATACCTTGCGGTTCTCTGCCTTTCAAATTGATATAAATATCGTTCCCTTGTGATTGGATAGCTCGCGTTTTGGTCCAATCAATTTTGCGAATTTCATTGCCGTTTTCATCTTTTTGCAGTACAGTATAGCCTAATTCTTTCATCAAGCCGACATTTACGCCGCACATATCGCCAGCAGCTGGTGGGATGTGACTGGGCGCTACCTGCGCGTGGTCGGCTGTCATCATGATGGTCCAATCTTCGTCCAAATAATGCAGCAAATCACCTACATAACGGTCAACTTGCTGATACAATCTTTCCATCCAAAAAGCGTAAACCGATTCGTCGTGTTGGTTGAAACCAATGTCTTTCATATGGCGAATGAAAGTATGTTCTACAAAATCAACGGAATGCAAATGGCTGAAAATAATATCGATGCCTTCATTTTCGATCATGTAGTGAATAACTTTGACATACCAGTCGATAACATAATCCCAGACATCAATCATAGCGTCTTGCATATCGGCGTCTTGCGTATACATCTGCGATTGCGGTGGAAAAGGTCCGACATTTTCATTTAAGGCGATTTTTAACCGTTTGGGATGAATGACGGTATCGCAATTCATATCCATCGCTGCTGAAATATACAATTTTAATTCGCTGCCATCCTCATTCAATTTCATCAATTTATAGTGACGATTAGCGGTATAATTTTTTTCTTCAAAAATAACTTCGTCAACAACGTTGTAAACCATTTTACCCAATGGACAAACAACGAGCGGGGTCGTTTCTTTTTTCGATTTGTAAATAGCAACGCTATCATAAACGCCTTTTTCGTTAGGCAAAATTAAACCTACGCGGCGAATCATGCCTTTGCAAAGTAAAACAGTAAATTCTTTAGCGCCAGCCGGTGCGGAAGCCCAATTAGTAGCTTCTTTAATAGGAGAGACCGCCGTATTTAGATTTTGGCGGAAATCACCAGCGCGGGTACCAAAGCCTTCGTTGTCATTCATAATTAAATTGATGGTATCCTGACCAGCGGCTTGTAACTGGCTGGTTACTTGTTCATCTAGTTTGCTGCTCATACGCATACCAACGGCGGTATCGCTGGCTTGTAGGACATTGTCGGGCAATTTGTTAATGACGCAAGGCGCGACGGCATCGGTAATCTCGCGTGTAATAAACGTAACTTCGGGAATCGTACTGCCAGCGCCGACAATCAATTCCGTATCGATCTGCATGGCTGCTGAGCCGACAGAGCCTGGCGCAGAACCATCAATGACAAATAAATTTTCGCTATCAGAGGTTGGGGGCCAAGCGCCGCCGGGCCAGTGAAAAACTAAAGTTTTTTTGCCGGCTTCTACAAAACAGTTCCATGCCGGTTCAGCTTTGCATAAACGAGAATCGACATTGTAGCCGTTTTGGTTGATTTTGCCGGGAATACAACGACCAAACTGAGTAATACCATGTACGCAAGGATTAGCGCCGGTAGCTAATGTTGTCCATTGTGGCGGCGTTACGGTTGGTTGTGCGCCTAACATGACCAAATCGTGACGTTGCGCGCCTGCTTCTACCAGTTTTTTCAAATTCGGCACTTTGCCTTCATCGATGTACTTGCGGGTTAGACGTGGATCCATGCCATCAACGCCTAAAACCATCATTTTTTCGGATAATACTTTGTTTCTAAGCATGTTGCCATCTCCTTTTCTGAGTTTAGATAAAGTTGTGCAGAAATTATTCTGCGTTATATCTTGGCTGTATTATAATTTGCTTTTATCGACTCAAGGTATAGGCAGAATTCTACCATCGGCAAAATTTTTAGTAGAAATATACTGCTACTTAATGAAAACAATAAAAAAACCTGCCTTTTCAGACAGGTTTCAACCAGTAATCGTACCAGTTTGTATCAATGTTTTTATAATTTCGATGTATTTCGTAACGTCATCACTGAGCGCTTTGGCTTGAACGACTGCTGCATAATGCTGAACATATCGTTTGTCAAAAACGCGATAAATCAGCCCATCGTCCAAAATATTATTAACGCCTGCCGGAACGAAAAATAAACTATTTTCTCTCAGACAGTATTTACTGACCAGTTTCATATCAGTAACATGCGTATAGTTAAAATTTCCTTTGCCTAATTCAACGTTAAATAATTCTTTAATTAGCGGATTGGACACCATCGCAAAAATTAAAAGATAATCGGCGGCATCTTTGACGGTGATTTGTTTTTTTCTGGCTAAAGGGTGATCTTGACGCATATAGACCAGAATTTCATGTTTTCTTAATTCTACTAAACGGTAAGCGCGGTCTAGCTGCTTCATCAAAATTTCATTTTGCGCCAATTCTTCTTGAAAATAAATAATCAAGCCGATGTCAATATCTTGTTTAATAACTTTGTTGATTACCTCTGTTTTATTATCGTTGATACTGATGCGACATTCTCTGCCTTTGGCGCTGCGACAATACAATTCGTCGCTTACAGCGATATTGCTGCCCATCGCATAGACGCTGTTGGCTTCAATATGCAAGATTTTGTGGTCGCTGTTTTCTATAAGGGGATTATCGGTTAGCATTTCGTATGTATCAACCATTTGCTGAATATGAGGTAAACATTTCTCACCGTAATCGGTTAACTTGACCCCTCGTCTGGTGCGTTCAAATAAGGGCCGCCCCAGTTCATTTTCTAAATTGATGATACCATCGCGTAATGACGGCTGTTGTAAATATAAATTTTTCGCAGCTTTGGTAAAACTGCCTGCTTTTGCCGCTTCCAAAAAATAGTATAATTGCTCAATTCTCAAAGCGATCACCTCTGATAAAGATATTTCCTACTAGATATTGTTTTCAGTCATAGAAAGCCTCTTACACTCAACATGACAGTATCGGTTATAATAATACTAAATATTATTTTACTGTTTGAAAAACGGTATAGACTTTATGACAGGAGTGATGATGATGTCCGATATTTCTTTAGCTGAAATGGGCATTAATTTCCGCGAACAAAAAGAACAAACTAAGCGTCTGCAAATGCTGCGTCAGCGTGCTGCTCGTTGTGTTTGCCGTTATTGCGGCAATCCTTTATCTTTGCGCAAAATCACTTATGCTGCTTATGATGAAGCTAAGATTGAAATTTTTTGCGAGCATTGCGGTCGTATTGAATTTGGTACTGAACCAGAGATTTATCAAGTTGCTCAGTATTTTATTGACGAGATCCAATACGATCATTACCCCAATTTAGATGAATCTGTTCGTAAAAGACGTATGAATATCGCCATGATCTGCGATATTTTGAACTGGGGCTTCAAAAATACCGGTTTGTTGCAGGCGGAAGGCTTTACTTGCTCTATCGCCTTAGATGAAGATACTTTGACCGAAGCTTTCGCTATCAGCGAAAGTGATTTGGCTCAGCTGGATAAGGAGTGATCTTATGGGCGCTGATACGGTTATCAATGTCAAAAATCTTTCCTGTTTATCCGGTTCACATTTTTTGCTCAATAACATTTCATGGCAAGTCAATCGTGGTGAGCAATGGGTTGTTTTTGGACGCAATGGCTGTGGCAAAACGACGTTGCTGAGCATTATCGCCGGCTATAAGAGTTTTTCTGGCGGTACTTTGGAAGTTTTTGGCGAAAGCTATACCGCTGAAAATATCTTGTCACTGCGCAAGCGTATTGGCTGGATTTCTAGTTCTTTCTTTGACAATTATTACACCCAAGAAATGGTATTGGATATTGTACTTGCCAGCCTTTCTGGCGCTTTAGGCTTAGAATTCACGACTACCAACAGTCAAATTAAAAAGGCAAAAGCCTTGCTAAGCGAATTAGGATTAAAAAGCAAAATAGACGCGCCTTTTGATAAACTTTCCAAAGGCGAGCGGCAACATGTTTTAATTGCTCGCGCTTTTATGACGGATCCTGAAATTCTGATTTTGGACGAGCCGGGAACTGGTTTGGATGTGTTGGCTCGTGAAAAACTTTTAGCGACTATTAAAGCGTTGGCCATTGCTCAAGATACGACCATTATTTATGTTACACATTATCCTGAAGAAATTTTGCCTTCTTTTGATCAATGTTTACTCTTAAGAAATGGTGCTGTTTATCAAAAAGGCAAAACAAAAGCACTTTTTACCAGCGAAGTCATGTCCGACTTTTTCAGCTATCCTGTACAAATTAGCGGAAGTGAGCGTTTCAATTTTGCTATTGATTCATCAGCCATTGATCCTTACACCAACAGCGAAGGAGGTCAACTACGATGCTAAATGACGCTGATATCGTCCAGTATGATCTAAATCCTGATGAAAGCATTACCGATCATGATGCGGTATGCATTGCACAAGCGGGAAAACTTTTGCAAATCGGTTATTTAGAATATGAAACTGCCGTTTATGGCACAGTTTATCATAAAAATGGCGAGCGACATTATTATATTTCTGCTAAAGAGAATCGCATAACGCAATTTATGCACCAGTGTTACAATCAAAATATTTATCCAGCGCCAGTCAAATATTTTTTTAAACGTTATGATTTGGTTAACCAAACAGAAGAAGAAGTTCAGCATCAGTTTCGACTGGAAGTTGCTCGAAAATTACGAGCGACTTATCCACCAGTGTTTTTTACAGCTCTTGATGAATTAACCAAACCATTGGCTGCCAATAGCGCTTTTGGACTGATGAAAGGACTCTGTGAGCAATTAGACAGTTCTTTTGACTTTCATCAATTACAACTGTTTGATAGTTTAGCCCATCGGCTATTACAAGGACGATTACTAACGCAAGAAGGTTATTGGCTATTGAAACAATGGCTCGATAAAGAATATGAGAAAATTGCCGTCGAACCGGTAGCTTCTGGCGACTATCGTCGTACTTATGCTGGTTTTGCCTATCAAAAGCCAGATGGCAGCATAGCTTATTTCTGTGATGCGTTTCCTTATATGAGCATGGAAAAACAACGATTGTTTCTCTGCAAAGGCTATTTGGTTACACCAGTATTGACCGTTACTTATTATGCCGATTCGTTTCAACATCTCGAAAATTCTCGACAAACGTTTGATAACGCGTTGAGAACTTATTTAGGCGAGCGCTATTTAAAACTTATGGCAATACTGCGAACGTTGCCAGCAAGCGTCGATGTCAAACGTTATCGTGATTATTTGGAACAAATAACGGCTGCTGGCAGCGCAACTGCTTTAGAAGCGTTTCGTTATTATGGTTATTTATGGAATGTCCTTTAGCTTTGGCTAAACTTAATAAGAAATATTTTCTTTTTCCGCTCTTAACGAGCGGTTTTTTTATTGCTCCGATTTCATGCCGCGCATAATTTTTCTTGAGCAATGCATCCTATAAGATAGCAAAGTTATCCATAGTGGACCAGAACTAGTCCCATTATACCATGGTACTGTTCTAAAATAAAGCCAAAAAGGACCAATATTGGTCCACCGGAGGCGTCATGAAAGAACAGAAAATTAAACAAGATCAAATCTTTATAGGGAAAAATATTCGCGCATTACGTATTTCTAATGGCATTGGACAAACGGAGTTGATTCGAAAATTACAGCTGTCAGGCGTCAACATGACCCGCGAAACGTTGGTTAAAATTGAGCGGGGAACACAGCATATTTATGCCACACAACTGCGAGCCATTCGCGACATTTTAAAAACAACTTATGATGAACTGTTGAAATAGCTTGCTAAGTACTTTTTTATTTGAATAATAGTAGTTTGCGTTTGGTGGTCATTGGAAAAACGGTTGCTACTTGAAAATAAAATTCTTCAGTATACCGTGCGTCTCAAAAATAATTGCTCATAAGAAGCGGTTGCTCAATGATGTGAGGATAACTTGGCATTTGAAAAATTTGCTGGAAAACAAAAAGAGCGCTTTCCGGTTTTAATAACCATCGAAAGCGCTCTTTTTGATGAGAATGTTTTAATTGAAAATGATGGAATAACGGTTTTGATTTTAGTCGACAATCAACCAGTTCAGCACGGTACTGACCACCGATAAGACCAATGCTCCCAATGTTGCTGCCCAAAAGCCGCTGACTTCAAATCCCGATACAGCAATACTGGTTAATTTGAGCATAAAACCGTTAATGACAAAAGTTAATAGTCCTAACGTTGCTACATTTAATGGTAGTGTCAGCACTAAGACCAGCGGTCTGATAATAGCGTTAATAATACCCAAGACTAACGCTGCCAGAAAAACGGCTATAAAGCCGTCGGCATAAATGCCGCTGATGACGTTGGCGGTAATCATCAGCGCTAAACCGTTAACTAAAATTTTGACTATAAGATGTTTCATGTTAATTCTTCCTTTCCTCTGGTTTTATTTGTTTCAGGCGGGCTTGCAAATCTTGATGAGTTTGCAGATAGTGATAAATTTCTTCAGCAACGGTATGGCTGATACCTTCTACTTCAGCCAACTGTTCTACAGAGGCTTCCTGAATTTTACTAAAAGAACCGAAATGCTGCAAAAGGTTTTTTTTGCGTTTTTCACCGACGCCGGGAATATCATCTAATATGGAAGCCAAATTGCGCTTGCCTCGCAAAGACCGGTGATAAGTGATAGCAAAACGGTGCGCTTCATCGCGGATTCGCTGAATCAAAAACAAACTTTGCGAATTTCTGGGCAGCACAATGGGATCCGGTTCATCTTCGCGAAAGAGTAATTCTTCTTTTTTGGCTAAGCCATAAGTAGCAATAGCGCTAAAACCTTGCTCTGCCATTGCGCGGCGAGCAAATTGCAGCTGACCTTTACCGCCGTCAATGATAACAAGATCAGGTAATCGTGCAAACTTACCGTCATCATTGCCTTTTTCGTGGTCGGTTTTAGCATGAGCGAAGCGGCGCGTCAATACTTCGTACATACTGGCAAAATCATTAGCACCTTGCACAGTTTTGATTCTGAAACGGCGATATTGATCTTTTTTGGGCTTGCCATCTTCAAAAACCACCATAGAACCGACGCTTTCTGTTCCTTGTGTATTAGAAATATCGTAGCATTCTATGCGTTTAGGCAAAACGTCTAATCCTAAATAACGTTTTAATTCTTCTAAAGCGCCGATTGTACGTATTTTTTGATGTTCCAATTCCATTTCTTTTTTAGACAAGGCCTCCAAAGCATTTTTACCAACCATTTCCAGCAAATCTTTTTGCTGACCGCGTTTGGGAATTTTGATAGTAACTTTAGTCCCTCGTTTTTCGCTAAGCCATTGCGTCAGCAAGTCTTTTTCTTCTAAGTCAGTTTCCACTAAAATGGCCGGCGGTACAAACTGGCTATTCATATAGAACTGCTTGACGAAAGAAGTCAGTATTTCGCTGCGGCTGCTTTCATCAGTATTGCTGAGAAAATAATTTTCTCTGCCGATAATTTTGCCGCCCCGCACGAAAAAAATTTGTACAGAGGCTTCACCAATGCCTCTTGCCATAGCGATGATGTCTTCGTCATTTTCACTGGCTAACGCTGCTTTTTGTGTTGTGATGATTTGCTGAATCCCTTGGAGTTGATCTCGTAGTCGGGCTGCCCGCTCAAATTCTAGCGCTTCTGCTGCATCATTCATTTCTTGTGAAAGTTTGGTCAGTAGTTGCTCTTGCTTTCCTTCGAAAAATTGTACGATTTCCTCAATCAGCTTTTGATAATCTTCTTTAGTGATTTTGCCTACACAGGGCGCATAGCATTTCTGAATATAGCCATTTAAACAAGGACGACTGTTGGTGAATACTTTTTGCTGGCAGCTGCGAAAAGGGAAAACCTTTCGCACCAACTCCAGCGTATCTTTCAGCATACCAGCGCTGGGGTAAGGACCAAAATAACGAGCGCCGTCTTTTTGGATTCGGCGAGTGATGAGCACACGGGGATAATCTTCTTTGGTAATTTTGATATAAGGATATGTTTTGTCATCTTTAAGGCTAATATTATATTTAGGACGATATTTTTTGATCAAGTTACATTCTAAAATTAGCGCTTCCAGCTCACTGTCTACAACAATATATTCCAAATCTCTGATATGATTGACTAAAGCGCGTGTTTTGGCGGCTTCTTTGGGCTGTTTGCGAAAATAAGAACGAACGCGATTTTTTAAATTGACCGCTTTGCCTACATAAATAATTTGATTGTCTTCGTTTTTCATCAGATAGACGCCCGGTTTGGTCGGCAAATTGTCTAATTTAGTCTGTAAATCCATAGCAAAGTATACCTCCTTTTGACAAAATTTTATTTTTTGGTTTTTGGCTCATCAGTCATGTGAAAATAAACCGTAGTAAAGCCTCGTCGATCGCTTTTTACTCGGTCAATCGTTTCATCAAAACCGCATAAGACCACATAACGGACCTGCGTAAATGATGATAGCTGGTGAACGGGATAAACGGCTAAAAGCGCTTTTAGTAAAGCTGCTTTATCAGGGATGGCTAAATATGCCCGATAATCATGTAGTTCTTTTTTGGCTTTGGGGACTGCTTCAGCCGATGAACATATTGTAAAAATCAATAAAATATCTTCACCCGATAGCGTTACACCGTGAGCCAATAAATCCAGTTTACGTCTAAATCCAGTAGTTGGACAAATTTCGCCAAGATGTTTTTGACGCCATTGATCCAATTTGACAATGAGAGGACTGGTGCTGTCATCATGACGATACAACGATAATTCCGAGGTGATAAAATGAAGCGATGATAATGCCAATGCTTCTAAAAGCGGTTGATGCGTACTCATGGTATTGATTAGCGCACAGCGGTATTGCGCCTGCTGGCAACTGAGCCTGCCAACAAAAGGCACAAAACCGATTTCTTTTAGAGAAACCGTTAAATAGCGTCCGCTCCGTACATAATCATCTAATTGCTCTATATGTATTGGTAGTGCTGCACGATTACAAAGCAGATAGTGCCAATAATAATTAGGATGTGTGGTGGCGACAATAGTGTAATCATTGCGGTTTACTCGAAAATGAAAATGACGGCAAAATAAGTCGTCCTTTGTCTGTTGGCGGTAATTTTGTAAGATCTCTGTGGCAGCTTTGGCTTGGTCGATGACTTTATCCATGACAAAATCTCCTTTGAAAAAAACGAAAACGCTCAAGTCTTTTATTGATATATTAGCAATAAGCAGGGTATCTTTTATTTTAACAAAAAAATGTTTCATATGAAATAGAAATCTGTATAAATTCAAGGATAACCATCTGCAAAAAAATAGAAAACATCATAGTAACAAGACATAAAGAAGAAAAGTCATGGCGTTGGAAAAACTAAACGGATTATGATGGTGCAATCTAAGAAAAACAAGAACATAATTTAAACCACCAGTAGCGCCAAGAAATTTTTTAGCCGAAATTTATGGCGTTCAAATTTTTGGTAAAACTTTTCACAGCTTATCCACAATATTCTTGAGCTGAATCCACAACGAAAAATGACTTATTGTCAGTTATCCACCGACTTATCCACATTATCCACAACAGCAGATTTTGATTTGAAGGCAAAATTTACTGTCGTTAAAAACAAAAAAATGATAAACTGCAAAAAAATTATTGCAATTTTATGCATTGCCCCGTATAATTATAAACAGCTTACTAAATATAACTTTTTATGGGGGAGTTACAAATGAAAAAATTAAGTAAGGTGTTGGTTTCATCTTTGTTGATGGGCACGATGTTGTTGATGGCGGGCTGCAACAGCGGGGAAAAAGCACCGGCACAAAACGGCGGCAATGACGATCAGCAACAAACGGAAACTAAAACCATCATCGTTGGAACGAATCCTACTTTTGCGCCTTTTGAATTTCAAGACGACGACGGCAATATCAGCGGTTTTGATATTGACTTGATTACGGCTATTGCTGCTGATCAAGGCTATGAAGTCGAAATTAGAAGCATGGAATTTGATGCTTTAACACAGGAATTATTAAATGGCACGATTGATGTTATCGCTTCAGGGATGTCTATTACCAAACCTCGTTTAGAGCAAATTGATTTTAGTGATCCGTATGTAAAGGCCAGCTTGGCTATTGCTGTCAGCATTGACAATGAAGATATCAACGGTCCTGATGATTTAGTTGGCAAAGTGGTCGCTGCTCAAATCGGTACGACTGGTGCTGATCAATGCAATGCTTTATACGAAGAAGGCAAAGTAGCAGAAGTTAAACTTTTGCAGGATTATGATTTATGTATGTTGGAATTAACCAACGGCAGTGTTGATGCGGTTATCAATGATGTCCCTGTTACCAGAGCTTATATCGACAAACAGCCAGATACCATCAAAATGACTGGTGAAGCTATTGTTAGTGATAGTTATGGTTTTGGTATTCAAAAGGGGAATGAAGAATTAAAAACCATGTTGGATACTGGTTTAGCCAATGTAATGGAAAATGGAACTTACGACAAATTATATCAGCAGTATGGTATTGCTGATGAAATGGGTGCTGAATAAAACAACATTGCTTAAGCATAGTTTTTACGAAAACCTCGTTAAATGATTGGTGTTTAACGAGGTTTTTTGCTAACACAATGAGAGGTCAGGTGAATGATGAACAATTTTTGGGAAAATTATTGGGCTGTGCTGCCAAAATTGGTTGGCGGCGCCGAATATACCATCAAGATCACAATCATTGCAGTTATTATCGGGATTATCATTGGTATGTTAATGGCTTTGGCAAAAATGAGCAAGCATCTTTGGCTCAAGATTCCAGCCAATATTTATATTGAATGTCTGCGAGGAACACCGTTATTTGTGCAGATTTTCTTGTTTCATTATGGCGTATCTTCGTTGATTAAAGAATTTATTGGACAGCCTTTTTCTTTTCAGATTATGACGACGGCTATTGTTGTCTGTGGTTTGAACAGCGGTGCTTATGTTGCAGAAATTTTCCGTGCGGGGATTCAATCAGTAGATAAAGGACAAATGGAAGCAGCTCGCTCTTTGGGTATGAGTCACACCAAAGCCATGTTTTATGTTGTCTTACCTCAAGCTGTCAAACAAGCTATTCCGCCTTTAGGTAATGAATTTGTTGTTTTGCTGAAAGATACTTCCTTATTATCAGCAATTGGTTTAACAGAAATTTTTCAGGCAGGAAAAATCTATACTTCAGTACATATGGCGCCTTTTCCTACCTATTTGGGTGTCGCTACCGTTTATCTAGCGCTTACTTTTGTGATTACACGGTTTGTTAATTGGACAGAGCGGAAAATTTCGGCTGGCGACAGTCATCGCCGTCCTAAAAAAGCAAAAGCTAGTCGGAAAGGAGTCTAGTATCATGATAGAAATTAAGAATCTGCACAAAAGTTTTGGTCATTTGGAAGTCCTTAAAGGAGTGACGGAAACTATTGCTGAAAAAGAAATTGTTTCTGTTATTGGTCCTTCTGGCTCCGGTAAAAGTACATTTTTGCGTTGTATCAATCTATTGGAAGAGCCAACTTGTGGCGAGATCGTTATTAATGGCGAAAGCATTACTGATAAATCTCATAACGTTAATAAAATGCGGGAAAATTTGGGTATGGTGTTTCAGCGGTTCAATTTATTTCCTCATATGACAGTAATGGATAATATTACTTTAGCTCCCCGCAAAGTTAAAGGCATGGGCAAAAGTGAAGCGGAAAACATTGGTTTGCAGTTGCTGCAAAAAGTTGGCTTAGCGGAAAAAGCCAACGTTTACCCCAATACCTTATCGGGTGGACAACAACAGCGTGTAGCGATTGCTCGCGCTTTGGCAATGCAGCCTAAAATCATGCTCTTTGATGAACCAACTTCCGCTTTAGATCCAGAAATGGTTGGCGAAGTGCTGAATGTTATTCGTGATTTGACCAAAGAGGGTATGACCATGATTATCGTTACTCACGAAATGGGCTTTGCCCGTGAAGTCAGTGATCGCGTGTTTTTTATGGATGAAGGCATTGTTATGGAACAAGGCAAACCAGCTGATTTATTCAGTAAGCCGCAATTAAAACGAACGCAAGATTTTTTGGCTAAAGTTCTGTAGAAAATCAGCAGTAAAAATAAACAACACAAGATAATACCCAAGAAATAAGCACGAGGAAAAGCTGCTTGTTTCTTGGGTATTTTTATGGCTATGAAATGGAATGAAGGAAAAAAATCGACAATTTTATGCCGCATGATTACCGCGAATTTTTTATTGGCAAGGGTTACCATTTATTGTTGTCAATGTGGCGCTTCTTCATTTTCTTTTTACTTTTGTTGGATTTTTTATGATCCTTGGGATGAACTCTTTTTTTGGTTTCAATGCGGCTTTTTTGGTTTGATGAAGCATTAGTGTTGTTTTTCTTCTTTTTATTTTTACGGATGATTTCAAAATCAAGCTGGCGTTCGTCGACATTGACCTTTACTAAACGAACGGTAACTTCTTGTCCCAGCTGATACTGGTTGCGGGTGTGTTCTCCTAAAAGAGTATAAGTAGTAGGCTCAAATTGATAAAAGTCGTCAATTAAGCTGGAAATATGGACTAATCCTTCTACAGAATTTTCCAGTTGTACAAAAAAACCAAAGTTGGTAACACCACTGATGACGCCGTTAAAAATTTCGCCTTCGAAAGGAAGCATATATTCTACTTTTTTCATATCAACGCTTTCTCGCTCTGCTTCTTCGGCGATTTTTTCCCGCATGGAAGATATTTCTGCATACTCGCTCATTTTATTTGCCCAATAATGGTTGCGTTCAGCAGATAATTTTTCGCCATGATGCAAACATTCTTTAATGACGCGATGAATGGCTAGGTCAGGATAGCGACGGATAGGTGAAGTAAAATGGGCATAGTATTTAGCTGCCAAGCCGAAATGTCCTAGGGCTTCTGTACTGTAACGAGCGTGCTGCATAGAGCGCAGCAGAATAGTATTGATTGTCTTTTCTTCTTTTTCGCCACGAACAGCTTCTACAATAGATTGATAGGCTTTAGGATGCATAGCTCCGCCAACGCCTTTCAAATGATAGCCAAAGACTTGCAAGAATTTATTGACGTCAAGCAAATTTTCACTTTTGGGTTCTTCGTGTACGCGATATAAAAAAGGAACGTCCAGCCAAAAATAATGTTCGGCTACTGTTTCATTGGCGCAAAGCATGAATTCTTCGATGATTTGGTCGGCTAAAAGCCTTTCCCGCCATTCAATACGCAATGGTTTACCATTTTCGTCTAAAAATACTTTACTTTCTGGTACGTCAAATTCTATCGCTCCGCGTCGCATACGTTTCTTTTGCAAAATGCTTTGCAACTTAGCCATTTCTTCCAGCATAGGCACAATAGAATGATATTGTTCACGCAGCGATTTATCTTCATCAACGATAATTTTGTTGACATCTTTGTACGTCATACGGTAATCCACATGAATAACTGACTCGCAAATTTCGTGATTAACAACAACACCTTTATGATCAATATCCATAAAACAAGTCATTGCCAAACGATCAACTCCGGCATTTAAACTGCAAATACCATTGCTGAGTCGTTGCGGTAGCATGGGAATAACACGATCGACTAAATAAATACTGGTCGCTCGCTTCAATGCTTCTTGATCCAAAATACTTTCTGCTGGCACATAATGTCCAACGTCAGCAATATGAACGCCTAGGCGGTATAAACCATTCTCCAATTTTTCTAGCGTTACAGCATCATCTAAATCTTTGGCATCATCGCCATCAATAGTAATCATCGGTAAATTTCGCAAATCTCGTCGACCAGTTAATTCATAAGATAATACGCTTTCTGGGACTTCTTGGGCGGCATTTTGCACGTTTTGAGGAAAATTTTGCGGCAGATTGTGCTTGTACACAACGGAAATAACGTCAATACCTGGATCGCCTTTAACACCAATAACTTCTACGATTTTTCCTTCGGCACTGCGATTATTTTCTGGCCAACGGGTAATTTCTACCATAACTTTCATGCCGCTTTGCGCGTCCATCATGTCATCTTTGGAGATAAAAATATCACTGCCAAAACGTTTATCATCAGGCGTGACAAAGCCAAAATAGTGACTTTTTTCAAAGGTACCCAAAACTCGTTCGGTATTGCGCACTAAAATACGGATAACTTCCCCTTCTGCGCGATAAGTTGCGCCTGTTCGTTTGTCAACGACTGCTGGACGTTTAACGCGGGCAATAACTCGATCGTTGTGCATTGCGCCATGCAGATCATTGCTGTTGATATATAAATCTTCGTCGACGCCATCAATAGCTAAAAAACCAAATCCTTTGGGATGACGAATCAGCCGACCTACAAATAAATTTAATTGTTCTGGCAAACCATAGCGGTTTTTACGGGTAAGTACTAATGCTCCTTCATTTTCCAATTCTTTCAGCAAACTTTTCAGCGTTACCATTTCTTCGACGCTTTCTAACTGTAATTGTTCAATGAGTTCGCTCTCGCTCAGGGGGCGTGTCGCTTCTTCTTTCATCAATGTTAATAATCGTTCTTTGTCGATCATCTAAGGTCAACCTTCTTTCTTTTCAAGTGCCGCTTTCAAAACATACCATTAAAATAATATCCTGTCAATATTGTTCACTCTTTGAATAAAATTCATACACTATCAAGTGGTGTCTTTTGGTTTTTCTTAAGGCATTTCTAAAAATTTGTTTTTGTTTAATGGGCGCGTTAAAAAAATACTAAAAAGAAAAAGCTAAGTCTTCTTGATTTTTTGACAAATTTGCCGATTGATATAATAAACATTTTCAAGGAAGAAAGGAGGATACAATGATGCTTACTGGTTGTTCAATGACTACTGAGCCTAAAAAAATTTCAAATCTGTCCAAAATTTCTACACCTGCTCCATCATCATTGCCAGTAACCAAAACTGTTCAGGATCAACGAATAAGTGGCGGAAATTATCCTAGCGAAATTTATTCTGCTTCTTTACCTGCTGTTGATGAAGAAGCGTTATGGCAGGATACGCTGAAGCAGTGTGCAGAGAATCTGCAAAAAGCGTTGTCCGACGTTAAACTACATTTTTTAACTGGTGACGATATTGCCGCACAGCAAGTTTATGCTCAAAAATTAAATGCTGGCGATACGCATATCATTGTCAGTCAGAGTTTTTTGGAGCAGGCAGCAGTAAGTAAAGAATCATTTGACCAAAGCGTGCAGTTGCTGAAAGAACTTTATACACAGTTGGAAGAAGTGCAAAAAGATTTCGGTCAGCAAGGCTATCAAGCTAGAATTACAGCAGCTGTCAGTGAAAACGGCGAGCCGACTATTTGGGTGGATCAGGTAGCGCCTAAGGAAGATACTTATCAGCAACGATTTTTTGATTTGGCTTATAAAGGGTCTGTGCGTCACTACAAAGAAAAAGGCGGTCGCAATATTACAGAGATCGAAACGCCTGACGGAACGATACGCTTTGTATTTACCAAACGGCTTAATTATCGTCCCGGCAAAGATTTGGCGAGATTGGCACGTATCAGCAATAGTGGTAACGTCAAAGGGCTTATTGGTAATCTTCGTGGACAGATTAACCGTGCAAAAGCTGATAAATCATTAGATGAAGATGAGATTCGTTTGGCTGTAGCGCAAATGAAAGGTGTTATCAATCGCGCACAAACGAAATTGAAGCGTTTGAGTGAAGAAGGACAGTTGGATATCCGTCGTAAAAATGCTTTGAAACGACAAGAATTGGAAGAAGCCCGCGCTTTGGCACAAGAGTTAAAGCGACGTCGTACTTTGCGCAAAAGTCGGGAATATGGTCAGATTCGTGATCAATTTGTGCCGCTTAAGTATCAGCTATATGCTAATGACAATCGTTATGAGGCTGTCGGAAACTATTTATCAATACCATCAACGTCTTTATCAGTTGAAAGCACCGTTGCTGACGTTTCTGCCGGCACGATGGATTTGTCCGTTTGAAAGGAGGCGTCAGTGTGAACGATATAGTGACTGGGCCTAAATTTATCACTCAATCGCCAATAGATATTTATTCGGAAGTTGTTTTGGTTAAAGATGAGTCTGATGATGAAATAACGCGGCAACAAACGAAGATTGTGCAATTTGCACAGAAAAATATCGCCGCCAATCGTCGCAGCAATCTTTCTATTAAACTCTCAAACGGTAAGGCACTTACTGCTGCTGAATTGCAATATGCTCGTCAAAATGCGCCGGAACTTTATAGCGAGGCGTTAAAACAAGAGCGTATGCGTCGTGTATATAAACAATCTTTGCAACAGTGTCGCAGTCAACAAGAAGTGCAATGTCATTATGAACGTAAGATGAATACGTTGATACAAGCGGCTGCTCATGCCAATTCTCGTCAAGGCAGCAGTAATTTGCAAGTGGGTGGTTTAACTGCTGAAATGAAATTGCTTACTGATGAACATCAAAAATTTGTTCGTTCTAATGCATATCAAAAATTGCCTGCGCGAACAAAAATAGCGCGTGACAAAGGTCTTTTGTCAAAGCGTATCTAATTAAAAAACTGCCCTTTTGAAAAAAGGGCAGTTTTTTAACATTTAAAATTAAAACGTCGCAATTCAGTTATTAGAATTTAAGCCGTTATGCCAACAAACTTTTTAAAATAGGATTATGCTTAACGGAATACCAAAGAGCAAATCAAAAAATAATAACAGCGGTAATAGATATAATCCGTAGTGCATCATCATTTTAGGTTCTACCCAATCTTTCATAGAAAAAGCAACTGCTGTCATAGGGCTGCCGCCTGGTGTGCAAAGTGCCATTTGACAAGAAATAAAAAATAAAATCACTGGTCCTGTAGGTGAGAGACCTACTTGTGTCAAATAAGTTATCATAAAAGGCAGTAAAGCGATTGTCAATACTAAGTTGTTAGCAAAATTGGTAATGATGGCGGCAACAGCGATGAGAAGCACTACAAATATCCATGGTGAAAATTGTGTCATCGGTTGTAAAAATATGAACAAAGAATCCATGATACCCGTTTCTGACGCTGTCATGTAATTGGAAATGACCATAATAAAAGCCGTTAAAAGAATAATATCCCACGCGACATAACCTGACGCTTTTTTCGGGTCAAATAATGGTGTGCCGTCTGTTCGTTTTAGTAATCCCATAATGATTAGAAGAACGATAGCATTACCAAACATGGTCAAATAAGCTGTTGCCTGATAGAGCGGACCTAAGAAAGGAAATGCAGAACAAATATTGAAAACAATCATGGCGAGCAGAGCGTATAAGGCTTTTTTTTGATCAGCAGTGCAAGGCTTAGCTTCTCCCAAAACGTCTTCGGTCAAATTTTGAAATGGTGTGACATCTGCTCGAAAAATGAAACGCATGATTAAGACATAAACAATTGTCATGATTGTTCCCAACGGTAAACCAAACAACATATATTTTCCCATGTCTAACGGAATGGGACACATTGCTGTATAAGCACTAGTCAAAGTGATACCTAAACCTAAATAAGGGAAAACCACTTGTCCCATCATTAAGCAATAGGCAACGCCTAAAAATAATAAACAGGTTAGTGAACTATATGGTTTAGCATCTATCTGTTTTAAAAGACTAGCGATAAATTGACAAACGATTAACACTAAGAAAATCGCACCAAAATTGCCTAAAATAAAACAAAGAAACAAAAAGAACCATACTGTAAACCATGCTTTGCCCATAAATAATTTGCTGCGCAGCAATTTATTTACCAGCCAATCAATACCACCGACTTCGATAGCAACACCCATGACCATAAAAACAAAAAACATGCCAGCTACCGTCATATTACCAAATGCCGCAGCAATCAATGGTAGTGTACCAATAGAAAGGGATAAACCGACGAGCGCAATTAAACTGGGGATAAACATATTGAGGGTTGACCAACCATAAATAACGCCGATAAAACAGCCAATGATGCCCATACCGTAGGGTGTTACGACTGCAAACGGTGGAATAAACCGAAACAGAAAGCAAAAGAAAAAGACAAGAGCATAATGAAAATATTGACTGTTAAATATTTTTGATGATGTATTAGCTTTCATAACGCTTCCCTCCTAAAAATCAATCGGTGTCTAAAAAATCATGATTTATTAGACACAGTAATTTGTATAAAAAAGAGCTGAAAAACAGCGAAACGTCGTCGTTTTTCAGCTCGAAATTGACTATCTAATAAATCATAGTATTTTTGACAGCGAAATTTTTTGCTATTTTTCAAAATCAATTATTTTGACGCACAAATGCAAGCATTTTAAGCGTCGTAATCAATAATTTGATAGACTGGCGCACCTTCACATTCATTAGGCATTCTGACGCCACCAACAGTAGCGACAGTTGGCGCGACGTCTACTTCGCGAATGATGCGTTTTGTGGTGAAATTTTCTTTGATTCCGTTCCCCGCTGCGATAAATATAGGCGATACCGATGTTTCCAGATAGCCTAAAGTGGTTGAAATAGCATCGCCGTGATTGCGATTGAATCCTTCTTCGCAGAAATAAATAATATCTCCGCAGTCTTCACCGCCAATGCCTAAAAGTACTGCTTCTTTATTGCGCATAGCCAAATTGATCACGCGCTTTCCAGTAGCAGCATCGCGATAGTTATACAAATCATCAATAATCTGGCGCTCTAATTCGTATTTTTCTTCCGGTGGTACAATACCGGTGGAATTGCGTCCCATCAGATTGATATAGATGTAAATCCCTCTAGCGGCGACAGCTTTTGTGCGGCTCCAATCAATTTCTTTAAGGTCATTGCCATTGGCATCTTTTTTAAGTACGGTATAACCTAATTCTTTCATAACACCGATATTGGTACCAAAAGCATCGCCAATACTAGGGGCATCTTCCTCGTAAGAAGTCAATAAGCCGTGATCACTGACTAAAAATATAGTCCAGCCTTCTTCCAATAAATGCAAGAATTTTCCAATATAGGTATCAGTCTGTTCATACACATACTGCATCAATGATTGCATTTCTTCTGGGTTGGAATTGACGCCAATGCGTTTGACACAATCATACCAAATTGAATGACCGCAATAGTCGACATTGTGTAGATGAGAAAAAATAATTTCAACGTCTTTTTGCTCAATCATGTAGTGAAGACATTTTGCCTGCCAGTCGATATAATGGTCCCACGAAGGAAAAATTGCATTTTGAAAAGCTTCAACACTGCTGCCAACCATAATAGGCGCATAAGGAACTTCGCCGACATTTTCTCTAATTTCATTATATAAAGTATGAGGATGAAATAAATCGGGCTTTGTTGTATTCATTGCAGCGGAAAGATAAATTTTAACGCTACTGCCATCTTTGGCGACATCATAGAGCAAATACTGGCGAGAACATAATGTTGGCATGCCATCAATCATAACGGTTTCCAAGATATCGTTGTATAAATGATTGGGTTTGGCTAAAATAACTAAGGGTTGCTGTTCATTTTTGGATTGATAGACCCAAACAGCGCCATATTCGCCATGCTCATCAGGTACTAATAAACATGGGCGGCGTTCCAAACCATTATTGACGGTCAGAGAAAATTCCAAAGCATTTTTAGGCGCTTGCGCCCAATCATTAGCAGGTTTGATTTTGGCATAAGTATACGCCGTTTGATTGCCATATTGATGCTTGGTAAAAGCAATGACGCCTTCTCCTTCATTGTGATTCATCAGTAAAGTATCGCATGTGCTACTGAAGGAATCATTAAACATATCCATCCCTTCTTGTGCGGCAGTTGAAGATTGTGACGCATCATTTTCTATTTCCAGTTCATCAATAACACAACCAGCGCCGCTTTCGCCGCGTTGTACTTCAAAGGTGTTGACTTCGTTGAGATCCAAATTTTGCTGCGCCCATACAACGGTTTCCCAATCTACTCGACTGATTACGGTGTTGATAGAAGTGGGTTGCAAACCGTCAACGACCATCAAATTTTCATTTTCAGAAGTTGGAGGCCATGAGTTGCCAGGCCAATGCCAGACTAATGTCTTTTTGCCACTCTCAGCAAAAATATTCCATAAAGGTTCGGCTTTACAGTGATGCGAGTTCATGCTATATTTAAAATGGGTTAAAATATCTTCTGTTGGTAGCCAAAAATCTGTAATACCGTGCGTCATGGGATAAGCGCCGGTAGAAAGTGTTGTCCACATAGGCGGCGTAATAGTAGGCTGAGCGCCTAGCATGACGAGATCTTCTCTTGTCGCTCCTCGTTTAATCAACGCTGCTATATTGGGCATTTTACCCAAACGTAAATATTTTTTGGTTAAACGAGGGTCCATGCCGTCAATGCCTAATACCAAAATTTTGTTTGATAATTTTTCCATGTTTTTAAAAATTCTCCTCTGATTCAATTGATGATTATGATTTTCTTTCGCTATAGCGTTATGAAAATTATAATGACATTTTTGATATTTGACCAGAATCACTAAATGAACGTTGTTGATTTAGTGTTTAGTTTTTGTTGCAATATAACGCAAATCTATTGCTATTTGGCAATGATCATGATATGCTGAAAACAAATCATTTTCATTACAGGAGTCATTGTTATGAAAATCAATCACTTATTACAGTTTGCACGACTGCAATCATATACTTCGTTCAATCAAGCCAGCCAAGATTTATTTATTTCTCATCAAGGCTTGAGCAAAATGGTCGTCTCAATGGAAAAAGAATTGAATACATCATTAGTTAATCGTTGTAATGAAGGCATTACATTGACAGAAAATGGACAATATCTTTGCCAAATCTCAGCGGAAATCGCGCAAATTTTGGCAACGCTAGAAAACACATTGCTTTCAAGTGTTCAGCAATTGAAAGGTGAGGGCGTTATTTTCATGGATCATTTCACTCATGCAAAATTTTTCACTAAAATTGCGCCTTATTTGCAAAAACAATATCCTGATCTTTCTTTGCAAGTAACCATCATGGAAAACCTGCATTGCTCAATGAGCCAATGGCCGGATAGTTATGAATTTTTTTTGCAGACGATGACAAGTATGCCAAATGTTATCGGTTTATTTACTTTTCCGATGACGACAGGGCATCAGCTGTCTATGTATCCAGCAATGACGGTTTATCCGTTAAAAAGTAGTGAACTTTTGCTCGGTTGTGCATCAAATCTATCTTGTGCCGAATTTTTGCCCAAAGAAAATAATCTATTTACACCAATATTAATGGTAAATGAGCGTGATTTTGCGCTAACGAATGATTTTATTGTACAATTACAGCAATATTTTGATGTAATACCTGTCAAATCACAGCTCCAGTGTATCAGCGCGTTGTCTTCTGCTCATACATATACTATTGAATTAGCTGACGATATTGCTTTCTTTCCTACCACTGTACAATTTGCTACTTGTACACCGCCGCTTTTATTGCAAACATATGGTTTGTTTGAAGACCGTTCTGACAATTTTGGTCAAAGGCTTTGTACCATTATGGAATCGCTTCTTGTTTTATGATGTTATATTGAACCGATTATTTAATGGATAATGGAGGACGATACGATGAATACACAGCAATTATTATATTTTATTACTACTGCTCAAACACGCTCGGTCAGACAAGCAGCTCGTTTTTGCGGTGTCAGTCCAGCGACCATCAGTGTCGTTTTACAGCAATTATCCGACGAGCTGCAAACGTCTTTGTCCAAAAAATCTTCTGGAGCGTTTGAATTAACGGCAGAAGGCGTTCTTTTTTATGAAGCGGCTCAAGAAATATTGACGCTTATAGATAGCAGCCGCTGTCATTTTTATGCTTCACAGTTTCATTTAGCGGGACAGCTCCATTTAGCCGCTATTGCAGGAATTTTTCCTTTTGTTTTATCGCCGTTTTTAACAACGGTAATGATGGAATGTTCTCAGTTGATTTTAACTTTTCAGTCATTGACAGCAGAGGATATTTTGCAGCAAGTTTCTGCTCAGAAAATTGATCTTGGTTATTTGCATTTGACTGAAAAAGATGAAGCAATATATGCCCAAAAGCATCCTGATCTCATTTTTGAACGTTTCATCACATACGATTTTGTTTTTATGGCGCATAAGAACCATCCTTTAGCCAAGAAGAAAAAACGCTCCATTGGTTCAGTGTTTTTAAAAAATTATCCCTTAATTTTATATGTACATGAAGCAGTTGCAGATAATCCGCTGCTTACCGCTTTTTCAACGCAATCAACGCAAAAAGTATATTTTACGCAAAATACCAATTATCTTGCGCATATGGTGAATGAGCAGGATTATCTGACGCTTATTCCATATATTAATCAGCGACTGCCCACACAGTTTTTTGACATTCGTTCGCAAGTAATTTTTTTCCCTCAAAAACCGTTGTGTTATCATACTGGTTTTGTTTATGCTGCTCAAACGGCTGAACAAACACTTTTGCAAAACTTTATTGCCTTTGCACGTCATTTTTATCACTGTTGATCTAAATTATTATCTCAAAGAGGTCGTAATCATGCGTATTGAACAACTAATTCATTTAAAAAAAATAGCGGAAACTGGCTCCATTAATCTTGCTAGCAAAAATCTTTTTATTACTCAGCAAGCGTTGAGTCAGTCTATAATCAAATTGGAAAAAGAATTGGGCGTTTTTTTGCTCAATCGCAGTAAATCAGGTGTCAGCCTCACTGTTGAAGGTGAATTTGTCCTCAAAGAAGGCGATAAAATCATTGCTATTTCAGAAAATATTCGTAATCATTTTTTACAACAACAAATTGTACCAGCGACTTATTTTAATATTTCTAGCACTTCGGTAGCACAACATTATTTGCTTAATAAACCCATCAGTTATTTTTATAAAAACTTCCCTGAAATAACGATTAACGTTTCTGTGAAAACTTCTGCCGAGATTTTGCAGGATATGATCAATGATCGGGCTGAGCTGGGTTTTCTTTCAGAACTAATTATCAATGCTCAATCTGACCTTGCGCTTGTCGAAGGTTTAAGCTATGTGCCTTTATTTGCTTCTGCCATGGACGTTATGTTTAATGTGACCTCTTCATTAGCGAAATATAAAAAATTGTCCGTTGAGCAACTAGAAGAACAAACTATCATTTTGCTTAAAAATCCCAATAGTAAAGAAGATATTATTTACAAAATTTTTCAGCCTGAACACTTTCCTAAAGTGATTATTGCCGAAACAGAGCAATTATTTGCTCAAATGATCAAAGATGATCTTGGTTGTGCATTTTTTAATCCCATTGCTGATTTTATAACGCCCCAGAGCATCAGCCCTTATATAACGACGCGCCCACTGGAACAATCGGTTCATATTACTTTTGGCTATGTTGTCCGTGAAGAAAATTATCATAGCAATCCTTTTATTCCGATCTTTTGCGACCATTTATGGTAGAGAAGCGTTTCTTCATTATAAGAAACGCTTCTCTAATGGATTTAATAGGCTTCAGTTAAGATTTGATAAGCTGGAGCGCCTTCACATTCACGAGGCATTCTAACGCCGCCCAAGACAGCCATTGTTGGTGCAATATCAACTTGGCGAATATAAAGCGGTAAAGTAAAACCTTCTTTAATCCCTTTGCCGGCGCCGATAAAAATTGGTGACACAGAAGTATCTTGATAGCCCAATGTTGTGGAAAGCGAATCGGAATGATCATAATTATAGCCCTCGGCGTTCCAATAACAAATATCACCACTTTCTGGTCCTCCTAGTCCCAAAAGCACAGCATCTTTATTTCGCAAGGCTAAAGCAATTACTCGTTTACCTGTTTGGGGATGTTTGTAACCATATAAAGCTGTTATGATTTCTTCTTCCACTTCATACTGATCCTCTGACTCGACAATGCCATACCGTTCTCTGCCTTTTAGATTAAGGTAAATATGATTGGAGCGGCTGGCAACTGCTTTGGTTTTGCTCCAATCGATTTGATAAAGGTCGTTGCCATGTTCATCTTTTTTTAGTGCTGTGAAGCCCAGTTCTTCCATTAAACGCACGTTGATGCCGGTAATATCGCCGATAAATAATGGTTCATTTTGAGATGCAACCGCAGCATGATCAGAAACGATCATTACCGTCCAGTCTTCATCTAGTAAGTGTAAAAATTGTCCTAAATATTGATCAGTCTGGACATAAACACGCCGTAAAGCTAATTCAGCATCGGCTTCGCTGATTTTTGCGCCTTCATGGTATTTTAAATGTTTCAAAAACATATGTCCTTGCAAATCAATATTGTGCAGATGAGAGAATATGACTTCATATCCTTCTTGTTCAATACAGTAATTAAGTGCTTTAGCATAGTAATCACAGACAGTATCCCATGCTACGCCCATGCAGTCGGTAATCAGTTTCATATTGCCACCACCAACAATGGATGATGGTTGCGGATAACCCGCATGTTTGGTTACTCTTTTGAATAATTCTTTAGGGTGCCATACCATATCATTGTTAACGTCCATGCCAGCGCTTAGCCATATTTTTAGATAAGAGCCGTCTTCTGCTAATTCTAAAATGCGCATATGTCTGTTGCACAATACTTTATTGTCAAAATAATCCATACTTTCGTCAAGATAATTTTTGTAAAA
Source organism: uncultured Peptococcaceae bacterium (assembly GCA_949743265.1). Lineage (GTDB taxonomy): Bacteria > Bacillota > Peptococcia > Peptococcales > Peptococcaceae > CATJSX01. Next base: position 29,787 of record CATJSX010000049.1, on the reverse strand, counting down.
AACGTCTTTTTCCAAAACGGCAATCGGTTCAGTTGACTTTTTTGATTTAAATATCGCTACATGGTCAAAAATTCCTTGTTCATTGGGGAGAATTAAACCTAGTCGTCTAATTTTACCTTTGGCAAAAAGGAAGGTAATTTCTTTGGCACCATGAGGAGCATTTATCCAGCCTTCAGCCTCTTTGATTGGTGAAAGCATGACGTCAAAAGGCTGCTCGCTCAAGGTATGTTCGCCATCTTCTCGCGTTAAAATCAAATATCGATTGGGTTCGTCGTAATTACCTTCTTCATAAACTAATGGTTTAAAACCGTCCGCCATAGTTTTCGTATATTCTCTATCTTGAGCGCTTTTGCCTAAATCGTTGATGACACAAGGAACATTTGCATCAGAGGCGGCTTTTTCTCTATAAGTTGCTGTTGGCGTATTGACGCTAGCGATTAGCATGGCTTCATATTCAACTTGTGCCACTGAGTTTACGACAGTAGGCGTTGTACCGTCGACAACGGAAAGATTGGGATTGTTACTGGTAGGGGGCCATGAAGAGCCAGGCCAATGCCAGACTAAAGTTTTTTTGCCTGCTTCGGCGAAAACATTCCACAAAGGTTCTGCCTTGCAACGTCTGGAATCGATATTATATACCAATCGGTCTAAGCGCATGGGATGCTGTCCGTTAAAACCAGTAATACCATGTGTCATTGGATAAGCGCCTGTAGCTAATGTTGTCCACATTGGTGGTGTGACAGTTGGTTGTCCACCTAAAAGTACGAGATCTTCTCTGGCTGAGCCGCGTTTGATGAATTTTTCTGTATTTGGCATAAGTCCCATAGCGATATATTTTTTTGTTAGTTTGGGATCCATGCCGTCTACACCTAAAATGATCAATTTGTTTGATGTTGCTTTTCTTTGCATAATTATCACTCCTTGAAAAATAGTTTTAACATTCATTTTTGATATGACTTGATTGTAGCACATCACAATTTTTTTGTATAACATATATTATTTTCTGTTGAAGTCAATAATAATCAATTATTATTTGTAATGTTGAGAAATCGTCGCCGGCTATTTTCAAAAATTTCCCATAAAAATCGTTTTCATTATGCGTGAGCAAAATTTTTTCATTTTAATAGTGGTTTAATTGAATGAAAGGCGAGCATTGCTTTTGGTAATATTTTTTAGTAGAATGATTTCAAGAAAAAAAGCAGGTGATGCAATGAAACATATTTGGCAAAAACGAAGAACGATTTTATTACTAGCGGCAATGGCAGTTGGAGCAGCTGACGTTTATTATAAGCAAAATAAACGATTAATGGTCAATCGGCTTTCTTTAAACGTATCAAGTCGAATACCGTTACGTATTGTTCATCTTTCTGATTTGCATGGCGCACAGTTTGGCCGTCAAAATTGCCGTTTACAGCAAATAATAGCAGAGCAAAATGCTGATTTGATTTTTTTTACCGGTGATTTGTTAAAAGATAACGGGCGTCATTTGCAGGAGTGCGTTGATTTTTTAGCATTACTAGCGCAAAAAACGCCTCTCTACTGGAGTGCGGGCAATCATGATCATTGTTGCGGACGTTTTTGGGAATTGGTTCAAAAGCTGAAACAAAATAATATTCAAGTACTGCTCAATGAAATGGTTTCTTTAACGATAAAAGGGGAAAAAATTCATCTTTTAGGCATTGATGACAAGCAGTATTCCAGAGGCGCTTACCGTGCTATGAAGCGTGGGCAGAATGTTTATCGAGACTATCGTCAAGCGTTATCTTTATTAACGCAACAAAAAGGAATAAAATTGGTGCTGAGTCATCATCCAGAAAATTTTGCGTTAGCTGGCGATAAAAGTTATAATCAGTATGCATTTGATGTGATGTTTGCCGGTCATGCTCATGGCGGTCAGTTCCGTTTGAAACCGTTTGGCGGTTTGTATGCGCCGGGACAAGGAATTTTGCCGCAATATACAGCAGGCGTTTATGGCAGCGGACCGTATTTGGTCGTTAATCGCGGTTTGGGTAACAGTACTTTTCCGTTTCGATTCAATAATCCGCCGGAGATTGTAGTGGTAGATTTGCTGCCATGAAGGTTTATGAAAACGATAGCTTGGGTAAAATGAAATCAAAGCAGGATTTTGCTAAAGCATCAAAAGAAAAGATGGTCAAACGGCGTTAAGTATGCTATGATGATGATAAAAGCGGCTAAGGAGTGAACATAATGTTTAATATCGGCGTTGCAGAAATGATCATTATTTTGATTGTTGCTTTGGTTATTTTTGGACCGGGCAAATTGCCGGAAGTAGGCAAAGCGGTAGGTAAAACGGTCAGAGAATTCAAATCAGCAGTTAATAAAATTGATGAAGATATCAAAAAAGAAGTTAATGAGATCAAAGACGCGGCTAATTTGGAGGAATTAAAAGATATTGCAGAAGTCAAGAACATGATGGATTTGTCTAAGGCAGAAGAAAGCTTAAAAAAAGCGGCTGCTGAGACTTTTGATCTTACTGCTAAAGAAACTCCAAAAGACAACAATGTTTCTTTGAGCAAACAACACCCATAATTACAAGCTAGAAGCGGCTGGATTTAGCTGCTTGCTTTTTTCTTTAAGGAAGTTTAGGAATTGTCAGGTGATCAAATATGGAAGATATGAATGCGCCATTGATGGAGCATTTGAATGAACTGCGTAAAGTATTTATTGTTTCGGCTATCGCTTTAGTTATAGGGACAATCATTACCTATGCATTTTTGCTGGACTGGGTCATGGCGTTGGTCATGGCGCCTATTGATGCTCTTAATGTAGAACTTAATTTTTTGCAGGTCACAGAAGGATTTATGGCACATTTAAAAGTAGCGCTTTTAGCAGGGGCTATTATTGCCAGTCCGGTGATATTGTGGCAAATTATCAGTTTTATCTTGCCGGCGCTTTATAAACATGAGCGAAGGATTTTTTTCCTTTTGATTTTTTTTACTATTGTCTTGTTTGTGACAGGCATTGCTTTTGGGTATTTTTTTGTGATTACCTTGGGGCTAAATGCGCTTTTATTCACGTTTAGCGGTGATTTAACACCAGTCATTTCAGTAAGCAGTTACGTTAATTTTGTATTGTGTTTTCTCATTCCTTTTGGTTTGATTTTTGAAATTCCTTTATTTGTTTATTTTTTGACCAAGGTAGGAATCGTTAATCCAGTGATGTTAAAGGAAAAACGCAAATATATCCTGCTGGTAATTTTAGTTTTGGCCGCTGTTTTGACGCCGCCTGATGTGATTAGCCAGATTTTACTGGCCATACCGATGTTGTTTTTATACGAATGCAGCATAAAAATATCATCAGTGGTATATAAAAAAAGGATGAAAAAAATGGCTAAAGAAGCGCAAAAAGGATCCTAAAAAACAAAGGGGGTTTTTATTATGGAAGAACAACTGATCAATGCAGGTAGTGTTATTGGCAAAGAAGTGTTGAATTTAGAGGATGGAACATTTGCTGGTAAAGTCCAAAATTTGCTGATTGATGAGGAAACAAAATGTATTATTGGCTTGCAGCTTAAGCAAAAAGGGCGTTTAAATGGTAAAAATATGGCGCCTTATAGCGTCGTTAAGGCTTTCGGCAGTCATGCTGTCACTATCAATACTATCAGCAATTTGGTAACCGTAAATGGAAAAGATATTGTGGCTATGCCCATTGTTACTATTGATGGAACGGTATTAGGGCGAGTTTTTGATTACACGTTTACGTCGACGGGAGAAATTGCCGAATATATTTTGACAGATGGTATTATTAAAGGCGCTTTAGCTCAAAAGATGGTTTTATCAGCTGAAAAAGTGAAAAGTATTGGTAAAGACGTTATTATTGCCGCTCTAGGCGTTACTGAAGATGATTTACTGCAAGTCGATCATGATGTTTATGGCAAATGGCAAGAAATAGACGATATTTTGGCTGATTTAGATGAAGAAAATGGCAGCGAAGAATTTGCTGACGCAAAAGAGCATACGACCGAAAATACAGCTTATGAAGAGCGGTTTGACGAGTTTACTAATCGTTTGAATAAAACGATAGAGAATATTGCCGAATGCATCAGGGAGGTTAATACGGAAGAATTAGCCGATAAATTTAAAGAGCAAGCGGATAGATTAAATGAAGAAACCAAAAATTTTTGGGGTTTGATGAAAGAACGCTTAAAAAATAGCAAGCTGGCGGATTGGAATTTGGATGAGTTTAAAGCTAAAACGCACAAAAATAATGCAGAAGAAGATTTGGCAGCAAAAATTGTGGAGCAATTAAGCGATATGACAGTTGCTAAACCATTATTAGACGCTGGCGGAAATGTGATTGTTTGGCCGGGACAGGTTATTGGTCAGGCAGAAGTGAAAGAAGCCATTCAGTGCGGCAAACTTCAAGAGTTGCTTGATTTAGCGGTACCTTTTAGCGAAGAAAGCGAAGTCAAAATTGATGAAGAAAAATGTGCTCAAGCAGGGAATTTGACAGAAAGCGTCGAAAGCAACCAAGAGGCGGCGGATAATCAACAGTAATGGCAATAGGGCTTTTGGCAAAATCAAAAGCCCTCATAAATCCGCGCTTGATTGAAGGAGTAAAATAATGATAGGAGTGTATGTCATGTCAAAAGTGGTGGATTTATGTGATTTTCCAGTAGGAGAACTGGGCGAAATCGTTGATCTGGAACAAGATGAGGCTATTTTTCATGAATTTGGCGCTAGCAGGGGAATGTCAGTGGTTATTTTGCATAAGGCGGCTCAATGGTTGGTGCAGATCGGTTACACTCAAGTTAGCATGGGATGGGAGTATTTGAACAAAATTAAAGTTAAACCAGCCAATATATAATTATTTTTGTAAAAGATGGATAATTAAAGCGCTATGTGATTTTCAGAACAAAACGATTAGGACAATCTATAATAAACTTTTTCGTAATTTTTTTAAACCATTGCTGTAAAATCGAAAATGTTTGTTATAATATAGATATGGTCATTTTAAAATAATTTTAGGAGGCGTTTTGCATGTCAGAAGTATATGATCTTATTATTATTGGTGGAGGTCCCGGTGGATTAGCAGCAGGGGTTTATGGCGGTCGTGCACGTTTGAAAACGTTATTGATCGAAAAAGGCGCTATGGGTGGTCGTGCTTTTACCACTAGAGAAATCGTTAATTATCCCGGTTATAATAATTCTACAGGACCAGAATTAACAGGCGCTTTAGCGGAACATGCTAAAAGTTTTGGTGTAGAAGTTGCTAAAGAAGAAGTCGTTGACGTTGATTTTTCTGGCGATATTAAAGTTATCAAAACTAAAAAGAACGAATATCAAGCAAAAGCGGTTATCGTCGCTACCGGTACAGAATCAAGAGTATTGGGTATTCCGGGCGAAAGAGAATTGACTGGACAAGGCGTCGCTTATTGCGCGACTTGCGATGCAGAATTCTTTGAAGATCAGCATGTTGTTGTTGTTGGCAGCGGTGACCAAGCTATTGAAGAAGGTATGTACATCGCTAAATTTGCCAGCAAAATTACCGTTGTCGTTCTCCATGATGAAGGGATTTTAGACTGCAACAAACAGTCTGCTGAAAAAGCATTTGCTCATCCGAAAATGAATTTCGTTTGGAATTCTGTTTTGGATTCTATCGTTGGCGAAGAAGAAGTGGAAGGCGTCAAGATTAAAAATATGAAAACCGGTGAAATAACCGATTTGGAATGTCAGGGCGTATTCTTCTTTGTTGGTATGGTACCGGGCACTAAATTCTTAGAAGGTCATATCGAATTAGATAAGAGAGGTTATGTTCATACTACAGAAATGATGGAAACTTCCGCTCCGGGTGTTTATGCTGTTGGCGATATCCGCGATAAATTTTTAAGACAGGTTTCCACTGCTGTTGGTGATGGCGCTACGGCAGCTACAGCAGCTGAACGCTATATTGAAGAACAAGAAGATTTCAATCGTAATGTTGTTGAAGCGACTCAGCCAGTATTATTAGGTTTTTGGAGTCCAGAATACAAAGATAGCTTGGATAAAATGGGCAAAGTTGATGAAGCTAATATTGCTTGCAACAATAAATACAAATTTTTAGAATTTGACGTATCTCGTAAAAAAGGCATCGCTAAAAAGTATGACATTGTTATTGATGCTGACCGTTCAGCGCGCGTTATTGAAGTTAATAAAGGGGAATTCGTGCGTGAGATTTCTTTAAATGATGATGTTCGTGGTCAGTTACAATAATAAGCAATATCAGCTTGAAACAAGTTTTGTATAAAGAAAGCAATAAATGGTTCTTTAGTAATAATTTAGAAAAAATATGTCTACAAGATGATAGTTGCTGATAAACAGCCGGTGAAAGCAAGAATCGCCGGCTGTTTTTTTATAAAAATTTAAGAAACGTTAACAATGAAAGAAAAAATATAAGTTTCTGTAGCAATTATGAAAGCATTTATGTAAAATATCAATAGACCCAATAAGAGGCAATGTTCATTCTTATAGAGGCAGACGATCAATTTGACGGAATCCAGTTCATAAAAAGGTGGGAATAAAATGGCTGATTTAATTATGGTAGTGGAAGATGAAGACAATATTAGAGCAAATATTGCTGAGTTTTTGCAAAAAGAAGGTTATGAAACTATTATGGCAAAAGATGGGGAAGAGGCTATTGCTTTGTTTGATGAAAACAAACCAGATATTGTAGTGCTGGATTTGATGCTGCCTAAAATTGATGGCTTGGAAGTTTGCAAGCGTATCCGACAAAATTCCATGGCGCCCATTATTATGGCAACAGCTAGAGATGAAGAAATTGATAAGCTGTTGGGTTTGGAGTTAGGCGCAGACGATTATTTAACGAAACCTTTTAGTTTGCGGGAGTTAAAAGCTCGTATTAAAGCCGTATTGCGACGGACAAAAAATACACAGTCTATCGAATTGCAAGAAGAAAAAATGGTTTTTGGTAGCTTAGAAGTTAACACTGAACGTCGCGAGGTACGTCTTGACGGTAAAGTAGTGGATTTGACGCCTTCTGAATATGCCATTTTGACGACTTTATGTCAAAATGTAGGACGACCATATAGTCGCTTGCAGCTGCTCAATGCTACTTTGGGTGAAAGTTATGCTGGTTATGAACGGGCTATTGATACGCATGTCAGCAATTTGCGCAAAAAAATTGAACGTAATCCACAAAAACCAGTTTATATTTTGACCGTTTATGGCTTGGGTTACAAATTTGGTGATCAATATGAAGTTGTCAACTAAGATCAGCGTATTGATGGTTTGTATGGTTACAGTAAGTGGTCTTTTGGTGGGATTTTTAAGCGTAGAAACAACGACGAAGTCTTTTGACGAATATATTTTGAAAATGCGGGAAGTGCAGTTGGGTGAATGGGCAGACAATTATACCAAGTATTATGAGAATAACAACAATAGTTGGGAAGGCGTAGAATACTATCGTCATTATAGCACTGCTATTACGCCTTTTATGATTGTGAGTAGTAAGAGCAGTGTGGTTTTAGCTGATCGCGACGGTTTTATATTATATCATCCAGAAAGCGCTTATATTGGCAAAAAACTTTCTGAAGAAATTATGCGACGTGGTTTATATCTGCAAAGTCATAATGAATTTATTGGCGTTTTGCTGCCAATGGATTATTTTGATCCGAGATTCTGGGCATTAGAAGAAAATTTTGCTCAAAAAGTTGCTAAAGCAGCCGTTAAAGGAACATTTTTTACCAGTCTTTTTGCAGTGGTGTTGGGGTTAGCCATGTCGCAACATTTGGTGATTCCCTTAAAAAGTTTGACTAGCGCGGTAAAACGAATGGCAAAAAATCATTTTGATGAGCCGCTTCCCGTTTATTCCAACGATGAAATTGGCGAGTTGTCCACTGCTTTTAATATAATGGCGCATGAGATTGATGAAAATATGCGTTTGCGCAGGCAAATGTTTGCTGATATTAGTCATGAATTGCGTACGCCATTGACTGTACTGGGCAGCAAGCTGGAAATGACTTTAGAGAGAAATGAACCCTTAGATCCTGTGGAAACAGCTATGCTTTATGATGAAGTCATTCGGCTCAAAGGGCTAGTCCAAGAATTGCAAGATTTAAGCAAGCTAGAAGCAGGACAAGTTGTTCTCAATAAAACGTTGATTGATTTTGGTGCTTATTTCAGTGATTTTTTCGTTTTATTAGCTGCTGAAGCTGAGGATAGGCAGATTACCCTGACTATGGAACAATCGCCATCGGTGAAATATTGTTATGCTGATTCTCAACGATTGCGACAAATCGTTTTGAATTTGGTCAATAATGCGCTGCGTTATACGCCAGAAGGCGGTGAGGTTTCTTTGCGGGCTTTTGAAGAAGGGGATTATTTCGTTTTTGAAGTAGAAGATAATGGTGTTGGCATTAGTGAAGACGATTTGCCTTATATTTTTCAACGATTTTATCGAGCTGATAAATCGCGTGATCGTGCCACTGGCGGTAGCGGCTTGGGTTTAGCAATAACTAAAGGTTTTGTTGAAGCTCATCAGGGAACGATTACTGTGCGAAGTACTTTAGGCAAAGGTACTATATTTACTGTGCGTTTACCGCAATATCATGAAAAAGAGACGACCGAAAAATAGATGATAGCCTTGCGCAATAGTTTTTGGTGAATGATTTTGTTCCAATTCGACTTTACGTGTCCAGAATAAATGCAGCGAATAATAATAATAACGACAAATTTATTTCGTGGAATAATTACACCGTTTCTATTTGATGTTGATAATTAAAAGCAAGATGTGATATAATAATTTCGCCGTAATACTGACCAATAATTTAAACAGTGATGGGTATTTGATTGATGAGTGCAATGCAAAAACTGCAAATTTTAAAGCGTTGCTTATTTTTATCAGTTAGAAAAACAGGAGGTTACACACACGATGAAAGAAATTTACCAAGGCAAAACTAAAAATGTATTTGATTTAGAGAACGGACATTATCTGTTAAAATTCAAAGATGATGTTACTGGCGAAAACGGCGTATTTGATCCCGGTGCTAATACTGTTGGTTTGAGTATTGAAGGCGTAGGCAAAGCAAATTTGAAAATGTCAGTATACTTCTTTGAAATTTTGAAAAAAGCTGGTATTACTACGCACTATGTTAGCGCTGATTTGGACAATGCTACTATGGAAGTTTTGCCAGTAAAAACTTTCGGTCATGGCTTGGAAGTTATTTGTCGTTATCGGGCGGTAGGCAGTTTTTATCGTCGTTATGGTGCTTACATTGCCGAAGGAGCTGCTTTGGACGCTTATGTAGAAACGACGCTGAAAGATGATGCGCTGGGCGATCCTTTAGTAACGCCTGATGGTTTAGCAGCGTTAGGTATTATGACCAATGCACAATACGATGCCTTAAGAACCATGACCAAAAAAGTCGCTGGCGTCGTCAAAGATACTTTGGCTCAAAAAGGATTGGATTTATACGATATTAAATTTGAATTTGGTTTTTATGGCGATGAAGTGATCTTGATTGATGAAATTGCTTCTGGTAATATGCGTGTTTATAAAGATGGCAAAATTGTTGATCCAATGGATTTAGCGCAATTAGTATTCGCAGAATAAATAAAAAGTCTTCTAGCTGCAACGCTCAGCTAGAAGACTTTTTATTTATTTGCTAAAGAAATTATTAGCGGTCATGATCAGTCGTTTTTTCGTAAAAACAATAATGTTGCTCAAATCATTTTTTGGGAAATAGCTCATTTTTATTCGTCATACAAATGACAGGCTACAAAATGTTTTGGCGCGACTTCCCGCATAGAAGGATAAGGGCTGTTTTCACACATATCCAGTTTTTGATAGCAACGGCTACAAAAACGACAATTATCCTTGGGATCTATGGGACTGGGAACGTCGCCTTTTAAAATAATACGTTCTTTTTTGACTCGAGGGTTGATATTAGGAATAGCTGATAACAGTGCTTTCGTATAAGGATGCTGCGGATTATTATACAACTCATGTTTATCAGCAATCTCTACTAGCTTACCCAAATACATTACGCCGACGCGGTCGCTAATGTGTTTAACAACATTAAGTCCGTGGGCGATAAAAAGATAGGTCAAACCAAATTCATCTTTTAAATCATCCAGCAAGTTTAATACCTGTGCTTGAATAGATACGTCAAGGGCTGATACGGGCTCGTCGCAAACAATCAATTTTGGTTCGACAGCTAAAGCTCTGGCAATGCCGACACGCTGTCTTTGACCGCCGGAAAATTCGTGGGGAAAGCGGTTGCGATGATGATTAGCCAAACCGACACAGTTTAACAAATAAGTTACTCGTTCCTCAATTTTATCCTTGGGCAGAAGTTTGTTGGTTTTAATGGGTTCAGCGATGATATCCCCAATAGTCATACGCGGATTTAAGGAAGCATAGGGATCTTGAAAAATTAGCTGAATATCTTTGCAGTAAGCTCTTCGTTCATTTTCGGTGAGCTTGGTCAGATCTTTGCCGTCATAAAGAATTTCACCGGAAGTCGGGCGATATAAGTTGGCAATCATTTTACCGATGGTCGTTTTGCCACAGCCTGATTCGCCAACTAAACCTAAGGCTTCTTTTTTGTAGATATCCAAGTTTAAATCATCAACAGCTTTTAAAACCGAAGTCGTTTTGCCAAAAAAATTGGTATCAGCTGCAAAATATTTGGATAAATGTTTTACAGAAAGCAATATTTCATCAGAGCCTTCTGCTGAAGTCTTTGTTTCCTGTGCCATTATTCGCTCACCTCCACTTCGTTATGATACAAGAAGCACCGCACAGAACGATTGCCGTCTGTTACTAAAGCTGGCATCATTTGACGACAAATGTCCATACATTTATCGCAGCGATCAGAAAAGGTACAACCTTTAGGCATATGCAAAGGATTGGGCACCATACCGTCAATCATAAATAAACGATCTTTGTCTTCATCAATTTTAGGAATAGAATCTAGCAATCCTCGTGTATAAGGGTGCTTAGGCGTTTCAAAAAGTTCGATAACCGGTGCTTCTTCTACAATACGTCCGCAGTACATAACGATTACACGATCAGCGGATTCAGCTACAACACCTAAGTCATGAGTAATCAGCATAACTGCCATATTAAATTTCTGACGTAGTCGATACAAAAGTTCCATAATCTGTGCTTGAATCGTCACATCAAGTGCCGTTGTAGGTTCGTCAGCGATTAGTAATTCTGGTCGGCAAGAAAGCGCCATAGCAATCATTACTCGCTGGCGCATACCGCCGCTCATTTGATGTGGATAATCGTTGATGCGCTTTTCTGGCGAAGGAATTCCGACTAAATCCAACATGGTAATGGCTCGTTTCAACGCTTCTTCTTTATTCATATCCATGTGGGTTAAAATGGTTTCCATCAGCTGATCTTTAATACGATGCACTGGATTTAAAGAAGTCATCGGTTCCTGAAAAATCATGGAAATTTTATCTCCACGTATTTTTTGCATTTCTTTATCGCTCTTTTGCTTTAAGTCTTCACCTTTAAAAATAATTTCACCGCTCACTTCGCCGGGCGTTAAACCCATAATGGAAAGCGAGGTTACGCTTTTACCTGAGCCAGATTCGCCAACGATCGCTAATATTTCACCCTCGTTAACATGGAAACTGACCTGATTTACTGCGGTAGTGGTTCCTTTTTTTGACTTAAATTTTGTCGTTAAATTTTTTACTTCTAAAAGCATGTCAATACCGCCTTTACTTTCTTGATTTAGGGTCAATCGCATCGCGCAGACCGTCGCCTAACAGATTAAATGCCAGTACCGTTATAGTAATAGCTAATCCCGGAAAAATAAGCGTATGTGGCGCTGAAAAAATAAACCCTCTGGAACGTCCCAGCATATCGCCCCATTCAGCATAAGGCGGTTGTACACCTAATCCCAAAAAGCCTAGCGCTGCTGTATCCAAGACTGCCATAGAAATCCCTAATGTTGCTCTAACAATCAATGAGGAAAGAACATTGGGCAAAATATGCTTGAAAATAATCACGCTGTCTTTGTTGCCAATCACTTTGGCCGCTTGGACATAATCGTTCTCTTTGATGGAGAGGATTGAACCGCGAACAATACGAGCATATTCTGGTATACTGACCAGCCCAATCGCAATAATGGCTTTGTCAATTCCTTTGCCGAGTGCCGCCATAAAAGTAATCGCTAACAAAATTGACGGGATAGAGAGCATAATGTCCATAATACGCATAATAATCGTGTCAATTTTGCCACCGTAATAGCCGGCAAGCGCTCCTAATACCGTTCCTACGGATAAAGCAATAGCGACAGCTGAAAGACCGACGCGCAAAGAAATTTTGGTGCCGTCAATAACTCGAGAAAAAATATCTCGTCCTTGTTGATCAGTGCCAAACCAGTGCTCAGCAGAGGGTTTAGCAAAAGTATTGGTCATATCGGCAGCATTTGGTTCGTAAGGCATTAAAAACCGACCGAAAACAGCAATAAAAATCAAAAATACAATAATCACTAAACCTAAAACAGCCGCTTTATTTTCTAATAAAGTTCGCCACATTTCTAAAAGCTGCGATTCTGGTTTTTCTAATACAGCGGCAGCTTGTATATCATTAGCCGATAAGGTGGCATTATCTTTCTTTTCCATAACAGGCTACCCTTCTTTCTTAGAATATTTAATGCGAGGATCAAGAAATGCATAGATAATATCCACTAGCAAATTCATCAGCACAAAAATAATAGCGATGAGCATGACCACGCCTTGCACAACAGGAAAATCCGATTTCAAAATACAATTCACTGTATAGGAGCCAATACCGGGCCATGAAAAAACCGTTTCAGTCAATACTGAACCACCCAACAAAGCGCCTAATTGTAAACCAATAACAGTAACAATAGGAATTAACGCGTTGCGTAGTGCATGATGAATGATAACGCGATTTTTGATAACGCCTTTGGCTCTTGCCGTACGAATATAATCTTGATTTAACGTTTCCAACATACTGGAACGAGTCATACGGGCAATGATTGCCATAGAGTACATTCCTAAAGCGCAAACCGGCAATACTAAATGAAGAGCAGCGTCTTTAAAGGCACGTAAATCACCTTTTAGTAAGGTATCAATCAAATACAAACCCGTAATTTTATTGGGACGCAAAAGCGGATCAATGCGCTGACCGCTGGGGAGCCAACCTAACGTACCGGAAAAAACAATAATCAGCATGATCCCTAACCAAAAGATTGGAATGGATACACCAATTAAGGCGAAAAACATGCCCAGATTGTCCCAAATGGAATTTTTCTTGACTGCTGTAACGACGCCAATCAATATGCCGAAAATCGAAGCAAATATAGTAGCTAATACCGCTAATTCAATAGTAGCTGGGAAGCGGCTGGTAATTTCGTCCAATACCGGTTTTTTAGTGTAATAAGAGGTGCCCAGATCGCCAGTAAAAATTCCCTTAATAAAATTGAAATACTGTATCGGCAATGGATCGTTTAGTCCGTTGGCGTTGCGCCATTCTGTTACTGCTTCAGCGGTAGCGTGCTGACCCAAAACTACAGGCGCTGGATCCGGTGAAAATACCCTGAGAATAGTGAAAACAATAATGGATACTCCAATTAAAACCGGTATAACTTGGAGCAGCCGTTTAAGGACATAGCGCAGCATACACACAAAACCTTTCTTTTAAAAAACAAATTTTTGGGGTTATTTTTCCTATCTTTGACAGGTATGTACAACAATGTTTTATTTGGATGTCACTTGAAATAAATTTCTTATATTATAGATACGGATTGACAGCTGTATCTTAAAGTATACTTTTATAGACTGTTTATTTTGAGCTGAAAAACGATTGGTAACTATCGTTTTTCAGCTCTTTTTTGTACAAATTACTGTGTCTAACAAATCATGACATAAAAGATAACGCACACCCAAATACAAACAATACAATTTTAGTTAAAAAACAGAAGCCAGAAACAATTTCAACGACGATAGAAATCATTTCTGGCATCATCAAATCATTTAATTATTTAGCAGGTTTGCTCATTGCTTTGAAGAAAATATTACCCGTTACATGGTAACTGTAATTTTCTACAGCAGGGTTATGAGCGGATAAACTTTCGCTATGAGAAATTGGCAGCCATACGGCTTCGTCAGCAACGAATTGTTCCATTTTAGCGTATAGCGCATTGCGTTCTTCTCCATTTGGTATGGTAGCAGCTTCAGCTAACATAGCGTTGAATTCAGGATTATTATACATCGCAACGTTCATCGTAGGATCTGGTGTAGAATTATCTACTGTACCCAATAAACTCATGAAGTTGTCAGCATCTCCATTATCACCATTCCAGCCATAGAAACAGATGTCGAAATCTCTATTTTTGATCATTTCTTTATAAGTTGTCCAGTCATAAGAATCAATTTGTATTTCTGTTACGCCGGCAGCGGCTAAGTAACTTTGAATAGCTTCTGCCAATGCTTGACCACCAATGGTGTTGTATGGTCTTGGATTAGTATAGGTAATAATTTTCAATTTGTTAACGCCTTTAGCGGTTAAAGTTGCTTTAGCAGCTTCAGGATCATAAGCGATTTGTGTGACGTCAGCGCTGTAGCCGGGCATAAAGTCTGGCAGAATACTGGTAGCAAGCGTAGCGTAACCTTGATATAAACCTTCTACCATTTCTGGTACATTGATAGCTTGTGATAGAGCGACGCGAACTTCTTTATCTTGCATCAGCGGTCTTTCCATATTGTAAGCCATGTAATTGACGTTCATTCCTTGAACTTTATACAACGTCATGTTGGCTTTTTCGATTTCACCGACAACGTTAGCGTCAATACCGTCTAACATATCGGTTTCACCGTTTACTAGAGCCATAACGCGAGCGGAATTGTCTTTGATGAATTTAAACAAGATTTTTTCGGTAGCGGCTTTTTCACCCCAATAACCGTCATATCTGCTTAAGATAATGTTTTCATCAGGATTCCATTCAACAAACTGATAAGGACCTGTTCCGACTGGCGCTTGGTTAACATTGTTTTCACTATCCTGTAAAGCTTTCGGGCTAACGATTGGTGCGCCCAAACTCATAGCCAAATTGTTTAAAAATGGCGTAGAAGGATTTTTCAAAACAAATTCAACAGTGTATTCATCAACAACATTACATTCTGCTACGGCACCATAAACAAAATCGGCATAACCCATATCAGCTGTTTTGTTTATGGTTTGACGATCAACGTTAAATTTGACAGCATCAGCATTAAACGGCGTGCCGTCGTGGAAAGTAACGTCTTTTCTTAAATTAAAGGTATAAATTTTGCCATCGTCGCTAAGTTTCCAATCAGTTGCTAAGCAAGGTACGATTTCCGTTGAATCGTCAGCAAAAGCAACTAAACCTTCATAGATATTGACGATAACTTTTGATGATTCTCCATCATCAACCAATGCGGGGTCCAAACCTCTTGGTTCTGCTCCTTGAGCAAACGTCAACGCTTCGGCTACTGCAGCCCCGTCGTTATCAGATGGCTGACCGCCTTGTTGTTGAGCGTCCTGACCTTGTTTGTCGCCGCCGCAACCAAACAACGCCAAGCTGGCAAAAGCCAACATCAAAACAAGCGCTGTCAGTTTCAAACTTTTTTTACGCATAAAATAATTCCTCCCCTAATATTTTCTGCACCGCCAACCTCATAAAAAACCAACGTGTGCTATTTAATTATAATATAGAATTCTTAACAAATCAATGTTTTGCGACATGTATACACACAAATCATCTTGATTATTTTATAATTTTTTCTTATTTGCTGATAAAAAGAATCATTTTATCGCATGTTTGGTTTATTGGACTATGAAAAAATTGAAAAATATTAAGTTTCATTTTAATTATGAGCAAATAGGGCAAAAAGATGTTCAAAAATAAATGTTTTATTCTTAGCAGAGTTTTATTTTTATCACAATGGCAATTTGAAAAAATCAAAAGAATACGCCAGCCCGCATATTAAGACTGACGCAGTATCTAGCTATTTTTCTTTTGTTAAAAAACGCATAGGATTTTCTGTGCCACCGGTTGCTTTTAATACTTCCAGATGGACGTGAGGACCAGTTGAACGTCCTGTGCTGCCGGCTAAAGCAATGGTTTGACCGACAGCAACGACATCACCGGCTTCCACTAATAATTGACTGTTATGTGCATAACGTGTTTTGTAGCCATTTTTGTGATCAATTACAACGGCGTAACCATAATTGCCATCCCAACCAGCAGAAACTACTTGCCCGCTTTGAGCGGCTTTTACTTCACTGCCGTATTCGCAAGCAATATCCGTACCAGTATGAAATTCGTTGCTGCGTTGACCGTAGCCAGAAGAAATAACGCCATCAACGGGATATTGCAAGACAAACGGCAACTCTGCTCGAGCTGAAAGCTGCAAACTTACTGCCTGCGCTCGGCTTAGACCGGGAATGGACAGAGAAACGCCTACAGGTAATACTTCTGTATCCCATAAATCATTGGCCATAGCAATTTCCATTGGAGTCATACCGTAAAGATTAGCTAGAGAATACAGTGAATCGCCAGCGATAATCTCATGACTGACGTCTTCAGTGGCGGGAATTTTTAATTGTTGACCTACTTCGATTACTCTAGGGTCAATAATATCATTGATTGCCGCTAAGGTATAAGCGTCAAAACCATAATGCAGTCCAATCTTGTATAGACTATCACCATCTTTGACTGTATAACCAATAAAGGTACTGCCTTGATAACAAGAAGCCGGTAGCACTAATTCATCAGCTAACGCCATATGAGCATTGGTCAACCAAAAAACACTGCATAACATAGTCACTATGAGCTTTTTCACGAAATCACGCTCCTTAAACAAAAATGAAACTTCAAGCCACACATCTAATATGACTCTTTTGCTTCGTTTTTATACGTGTCCGCGATTTTGCAGAAGAGATCAGAAGTAGTCTTATGACAGCAATGCGAAATTTTTGACAATGAAACCAAAATTTCTCGTTTTTCTCATAAAAATATTTTTATCGAAAAAGTTATTGCCACTGTACCCGCGCTAGTATATGATAGAGACATTGTTTAATTTTTTCTATATTTTTAAGGAGGTAATCTACATGGCAACCAACCGCTGGATTAACGGCGCATTCCCAGCAATCGGCATTCACATCAGTATTGGCGCGGTTTATGCATGGTCTGTTTTTACTTTGCCTGTCACCGATGTATTAGGCGCCAGCCTTTCTGAAGTCCAATGGGCTTTTAGTATTGCAATTTTCTTTTTAGGCATGTCGGCAGCTTTTTTGGGAGAATTTGTTGAGAAAATCGGTCCCCGCAAATCTGGCGTTATTTGCGGAATTTGTTACGGCTGTGGATTGATTGGCAGCGGTTTTGCTATTAGCCAGCAGTCTTTGCTTTTACTGTATCTGTTTTATGGCGTTATTGGTGGCATTGGTTTGGGCGTTGGGTATATTACGCCAGTTAAAACGCTAGTCAACTGGTTTTATGATCGCCCGGGCTTAGCGACAGGTTTGGCAATTATGGGATTTGGTTTTGCCAGCGCAGTAGCAGGACCATTGATCAATTTTTTGATTGATCGGACAACGTTAGTCAGTACGTTTTATATTTTAGGCGTTCTCTATTTTACCGTTATTATGATGTCTTCGTTGTGCATTAAACCAGCACCGATAAATCATGACCAAAATGAGCAGCCAGAAAACTATCATTATCGCAAAAAACAGTACACGGTCAAAGAAGCCATGCGGACATGGCAATTTTATACGTTGTGGTTTATGCTTTTTATCAATATTACCTGCGGAATCGCACTACTTTCTGTCGCATCGCCTTTATTGCAGGAAACTACTGGAATTTCCGCCTTAGCGGCAGCTAGTATTGTTGGTATTATGGGGCTGTTTAATGGCGGCGGGCGTTTGGTGTGGGCGACTATTTCTGATTATTTGGGGCGCGATGTGGTTTATACCTTATTTTTTTGTTTAGAAATTGTCGCTATGTTTTTATTAGGAATAATGAATCACGCTATTTTGTTCCAAATATTGCTCTTTATTGTGATGACTTGCTATGGCGGTGGTTTTTCTTGTATTCCCGCTTATTTGAGTGATGTTTATGGCACCAAACAGCTTAGCGCTATTCATGGTCGCATCTTGACAGCGTGGGCAATGGCAGGGATTGCCGGTCCGGCGGTGATTGCATGGGCAAAAAGTGTGACTAACAGCTACCAAAATACCATGTTTATTTTTGCTGGACTTTTTGCCAGCGCGTTGGCAGTTTCTCTTTTTACCATGATTATGCTTCGACGTGGCAAGCAAGTCTAAGGATTGGTGTATCAAAAAAGTAGTGAAAATAGCTTTGCTAAGGTCTGCACAAATTTATACCAATGTTTGTACAAAAATTGTGTAGACAAAACGTTTAGTATTGTCAAGGCTAGAAGAATCTTATATACTTAAAAGAAGCATCTGAATATATTAGCGAAAATTTTCGGAATCAGACAAAATTGAGGAGGTTTTAAGGTAAATGAGCAGTCAACCTAAAAAGACCAATGTTGTTTTAATTGGCGCCGGTGTTATGAGCGCAACACTGGGAACCCTATTGAAAGAATTAGCCCCGGAGTGGGATATAACGGTTTTTGAAAAACTTTCTGCCGCTGGATTGGAAAGCTCTAATGAGTGGAACAATGCTGGCACAGGACATAGCGCGTTATGCGAGCTCAATTATACAGTAGAAAAACCAGATGGAACGATGGATATTGGCAAAGCGCTGAAAATAAATGAACAGTTCCAAATATCCCGACAGTTTTGGGCATATCTGGTGCAAAAGGGACAGATAGCGCAGCCGGAGGCGTTTATCCGACCGCTTGCTCATATCAGTTTAGTGCATGGTGAAAAAGACGCTGCTTTTTTGCTAAAAAGATTTCGTGCGCTGAGTGAAAGCCCGTTGTTTCGCGGTATGTCCTACAGCAATGATCCGTCAATCTTGCAAGAATGGATGCCATTAGTGATGGAAGGGCGTCAGAGTCGAGAAGTTTTAGCGGCAACTAAAATTGACAAAGGAACTGACGTTAATTTTGGCGCGTTAACGCGCATTTTGCTTCAGCAGCTGGCGCAAAATGGCGCTGAAGTGCATTATAATCATTTGGTCAAAGATTTAACTCGTACCAAAGAGGGATTGTGGGAAGTCAAGGTACGCAATGAGTTTGGAGAAACTGAAAATTATTTGGCGAATTTCGTTTTCATCGGCGGCGGTGGCGGCAGTCTGCATCTTTTGCAAAAATCCGGTATTCCTGAAAGTCGCGGTATCGGCGGTTTTCCGGTCAGCGGTGTTTTCTTGGTTTGTGATAATCCTAAACTAGCCGATAAACATAATGCTAAAGTTTATGGTAAAGCTCAAGTCGGTGCACCGCCCATGTCGGTTCCTCATTTAGATACTCGCTATATTGAAGGGCAGAAATCTTTGTTGTTTGGTCCGTTCGCCGGATTTTCACCTAAGTTTTTGAAAAGCGGAGCTTTTCTTGATTTGCCTCTTTCGGTCAAACCACACAACATGATCAATATGATGAAATGCGGTTTGTCGGAATTGTCGCTAGTCAAATATTTGATTCAGCAGCTGTTGCTCAGTGATGAAGCGCGCTTAAAAGATTTGCAGGAATTTGTTCCTACAGCGCAATTAGAAGATTGGCGATTGATTGTTGCTGGTCAGCGAGTGCAAGTTATTGACGCCAGCGGATTAAAATTCGGTACGGAATTGGTACATGCCGTCGATGGATCTATTGCCGCTTTGTTAGGCGCTTCGCCGGGAGCGTCAGTAGTAGTTGATATTATGTTGGATTTGTTAAAACGTTGTTTCCCGCAGTATATGTCGCAATGGATGCCTAAGATTCAAGAAATGATTCCGTCTTACGGTATAAAATTGGCTGAACACCCTGAAATGTTACAAGAAATTCAGCAGTCCACAGGACATGCTTTGAAGTTGATATAATATGTATAGTAAGCAGTTGTCAAGAAAAAAATAAAAAATAAGCGTTTTTAAGGAGATTTTTGATCTTTAAAAACGCTTATTTTTTGTTTGCGCTTTAAAAAATAATGATTGATTTTATTTCGTTTAATTATTGTGTCCGCACAGTCTGTCTAAGATTATCGCCGCCGCTGAACGAACCGACAGATGGTTGTAGTCGCTTGTTCCCATAATGGGATATAAACAATAATCGGCTTGTGCCATAATTTCTGGCGCTAGTCCCCAACCAGTGCCGAAAAGCAAAAGATAATCATTATCATTTTCAACAAGTATTTGACGCATAGCTTCGTAGCTGATGGAATGGGGATAAATTTTGGCGTCAGTAACGATGATTTTGGGCGTTTTCTTGGTTTGGGCAATTTCTGCTAAACAACTCTCCAACGAATCGATCAGAGCGATTTTGGAAAAAGCCGCTTGTCGGTGGGGATTGTAATTTTTGCCGCCGCCGGTATGCCAAAAATCAATCAATTCTTGTACAATCAGTTGTTGAGAGAGCTGCGGCTGAATGATAAAATATTTTTCAATACCAAAAGTTACCGCCAAGCGTCCAATATCATGCAGATCCAAATTGGTCACGGAAGTCGTGACGATTTGTCCGTTTTTGTTGCAAACAGGGTAATGTACCAAACCTAAATAGAGTTTATTCATGATTTTCTCCGACTGCTAAATCCATTTTGATTTCTGCCAATAGTTTTTCTTCTTCTTGATTCAGCGGATATTGATGCAATAAATCGGGACGTCGCAGCAATGTACGTAAAAGCGACTGTTTTTTACGCCAAAGACGAATTTTTTCATGGTGACCGCCAATCAATATTTCCGGCACTTCCATGCCTTCAAAGATTCGTGGTCTCGTATATTGAGGATATTCCAACAGCCCTTGATAAAAAGAATCTTCTTCGAATGATGCTTGTTCTTTGATTACGCCTGGAATCAAACGGCAAATAGCGTCAATCATCACCATTGCCGGTAGTTCTCCGCCAGTAAGCACATAATCGCCAATGGTATATTCGCTATCTACAAAAGAACGAATCCGTTCGTCAAAACCTTCGTAATGACCGCAAACAAAAGCCAGTTTTTTCTTTTGTGCAAGTCTTCGCGCCGCTTGCTGATCAAAGACTTGTCCTTGTGGCGAAAGCATGATAATTTCGAGGTCGTCGTCAGCAGTTGTGTTCAGTTTGTCCCGCAAAGCGTCAACAATAGGTTGAGGCGTTAGCACCATACCTGCACCGCCGCCAAAAGGATAATCATCAACTGCTCGGTGTTTATCCAATGAATAATGACGAAAATCTACTATTTCCAGAGAAATAACGCCTTTTTCTTGTGCCTTGCCCAGCAAACTGGCGTTTAATGGCGCAAACATTTCGGGGAAAATTGAAAAAATGGTGATTTCCACTTCGCTGCCTCCTTTAATCTAATAATCCGTCAGGCAAAGCGACTATCATCTGCTGTTTGTCTAAGTCAATACTCTGCACTACCGATTTTAAAGCTGGCAAATAAAAATCACGCTCATTAGTTTGTACAACATAAACATCGTTACCACCCGTTTGCAGCACTTCTTTGATTCGTCCTAAAGAAACGCCATTTTCAATGACTTCTAAACCGATGATTTCATAAATGAAATAGTGATCTTTTGGCAGTTTGATGGCGTCTTTGCGATCCACGCAAAGATAATAATTTTTTAACTGTTCCGCCATCGTCATATCAGTGACTTCTTCGATAGTGAGCAGTACTGAATTTTTGTGTTCTCTAGCCATTACAGGATGCAACAGTTTATAGTGTTCATCGTCTAGCTCCAAATAAACTTCTTTAAGTTTTTTAAAACGGCTAACGTCATCAGTCAACGGCAGGATTTTTAATTCGCCTTTGTGTCCGTGACTGTTAATGATTTTGCCAATACGCAGCATGGTCATAGGGCTGTTTCTCCTTTTGTAAAAATGAAAGGGCTCTTCTGGCTATGCCCAAAAAGCCCTTTTAACGTTTTTAATCTTTGATTTCAATAACGACGTCGTCTTTTAAAATGATTTCGCAAGTACTGTTTTGGGTAAAATTATCGCCGATTTTGATTTCTTTGATAAAATTCCCTTCACCACCGTCTACTAAAGCGCCCAATTCTAAATCAGCCACTTCTTTGACGCTCGCCAGAAGCTGTTCTTTGTAGATAGAAATTTTTTCTCTCTCCAGATTGAATTGTCGACGTAGCTGTTCAACTTGCGGATGCGCTTTTAACGTCAGTTCTGTTAACGTTTTCTGCATTTCCTTATCAAAAACAGCCAGTTCTTCGTCAACTTTAGCGATTGCTTTTTGAAATTCAGCGCTGGCTTTTACCTTATAATTTTCTGTCACAACTTGCTTGATTAAAACTTTTCCCATCATTTGCAAACTTTCCATGATATCTTCCTCCTATCGTCACTTTACTTACTAATGATAAAGGACTGCGTGCGCTATTTCAAGAGGCAATAGCAAATCTTTATTGAAAAAAATTACGATGCTAAAAAATCAGCACACATGTTGATTATTATAGGAAATAACTGAGTGGTTCGGTTTGTGCCTAAAGGATTGGCAAAGCCAATAAAAATTTTACTTGCTAAATTAGCCATGATTAGCTATACTTGATATTATTATCAGGTCTTAGATTTTGGGAGGTGACAGAAATGGCGAAACGGAACGCTAAAATTGTCCGTCAGGAAAATTTGCAGTCTTATCTCCAAGAGATTCCTTTTGCTACTGATGAAGAATTAGCCAAACATTTTGCTTGCAGTATACAAACCATTCGTATGGATCGACTCGAATTAAAAATTCCCGAAGTTAGAGAGCGCTTGAAAGCGATTGCTAGTGAAAATTACAGCAAAGTTCGTTCACTGAATAATAATGAATTTGTTGGTCAGTTAATTAGTTTGGAATTGGGCGTTAAAGCGGTATCGGTTTTGGAAGTAGTGGAGAGTATGGTTTCAGAACGCAGCAAAGTTTGCCGAGGTCATCATATTTTCGCTCAAGCCAATGTATTAACAATGACGCTTATTGACGCTGATATGGTTTTGACTGGAACAGCGCGCGTCAAATACAAACGTCCCGTTTTTTTAGGCGAAAAAATGGTAGCAACAGCAACTTGGGCTAGAACGAAATCTAATAAACATTTGGTCAAAGTAGTTACTACCGTTGGCGGTGAAGAAGTTTTTATCGGTAAATTTATCGTTGTCTCCATCGCTAATAACGGCGGGTTGTTGAAAGGGGAGACAAAATGAAAATTGCATTAGATGCTGCCGGCGGTGATCATGGCGCTAAAGAAATGGTTGCTGGCGCTATTGCAGCTTTAGAAAATTATGATTATCTGGAAAAAATTTATCTTGTAGGCAAAAATAAAGAAATTGAACCGCTGCTTGTTAAATTTCATGATAAATTGGAAATCATAACAGCTGATGAATTGATTGAAATGGGTGATCATCCTGCTACTGCTTATCGGCGCAAAAAAAACGCTTCGATTACAGTAGCGACGCGCTTAGTCAAAGAGGGTGTTGCTGATGCTGTCGTTTCTGCTGGCAGTACGGGCGGTCAAATGGTAGCTGCACTTTTTGGACTTGGACGAATCAAAGGCGTTGGCCGACCAGCTATTGGCTGTGTTATTCCTACGGCTAACGGCGGCAAATTATTAGTCGATGCCGGTGCTAATACCAGTGTTAATGAGGAAAATTTGGTGCAGTTTGCTCAAATGGGCAGTATTTATATGCGCAGTATCATGGGCATTGCCTCGCCTAGAGTGGGCTTGATCAATAATGGCTCTGAAGAAAGCAAAGGCAGCGAATTGACACAAAAAGCCTATCAAGCGTTAAAAAATACGCCGTCAATCAATTTTATGGGCAATATCGAAGGACGAGAAATTCCTTTAGGTATAGCCGATGTTATGACTTGCGACGGTTTTACTGGCAATATCGTTTTAAAAACTATGGAAGGCATGGGCAAGACTATCATCAACATGCTGACTGAAGAAGTGATGAAATCAACTAAAGCTAAATTGGGAGCCGTGTTGATGAAACCGGCTTTAAAAAATTTGAAAGCTAAAATGGATTATGCTGAGTATGGTGGCGCACCGTTATTGGGTGTTGACGGCATTAGCATCGTTTGTCACGGCAGTTCTAAAGCGCCAGCTATTAAAAATGCTATTCGTGTAGCATATGAATGCTATCAAAAAGATTTTGTGGAACAAATCAAAGCCAATTTGAAAACGGAAACGCAGCCGTGATGGTTACTCTTTATGTGTTAGCAGGAAACTTTAAGCGTTTTCATGAATAAACATTACCATCTGTGAAAGGAGGTGTCGGGATAATGGACGTTTTTGATAAGGTAAAAATCATCATTGCAGATTGTTTGGCAATTGATAAAGAGCAAATTACGACAGAAACGAGATTTGAAGATTTAAATGCTGATTCTCTTGATGTGGTCGAAGTCATTATGGCTTTGGAACAAGAATTTGATCTTGAAATTCCTGATGAAGAAGTTGAACAGATAAAAAATATTGGCGCTGTGGTTGAATACATTCAAGCCAATATTTAACGGCATCAGTCGTTATTGGATTAAAAAATCTGCTGATAGAACAGGGTAAAGTGTGCGCATTGGAGGAAATTCTGGTGGCACGCTTTATTTTTGGCGACAATAATTGGTCTATCTTTCATTGCTTCAATTTGGAATTTTTATGATGTTATCAGAGAGCGTCAACAAAAAAATCTTGTATTCTGCCAAAAGTTGTGATACAATAATCCATGTTTTGAGAAGGTCGGTCCTCTGTTTTGCAAAAAGGGTAAAATAAGAACGACTAGAAAGGGAGGAGGAAATATAAAATGGATATTATCAGAGCACTTGCACAAGAGCAAATGAAAAATGATATTCCCGACTTCAGACCGGGCGATACTGTCCGTGTAGATGTAAAAGTAGTCGAAGGAAACAGAGAACGTATTCAGGCGTTTGAAGGAGTTGTTATTAAACGTCGCGGTGGTGGCTTGAGCGAAACGTTTACGGTTCGTCGTGTTGCTTACGGCGTAGCGGTAGAAAGATGTTTTCCGCTGCATTCTCCGCGAGTAGATAAAATTACAGTTGTTCGTCAGGGTCGTGTAAGACGAGCTAAATTGTATTATATGAGAGATAGATTCGGTAAAGCAGCTAGAATCAAAGAAGTTCGTCGATAATAAAAAGGGTGTCGCAGCAATAGCGGCACTCTTTTTGTATTCTTATGTCAAAAAGTTAAGCTCACTTTCTCGACGAGGGCGTTTTTTTGTGATAGAATAGCCATAAATGCAAACGGAGGTGATCAAAGTTGGAACAAGAGCAAGCGGAAACGACAGCCGATGAAGTTATTTCGACCGAGCGCAAACCTTTTTGGCGAGAGTTTATCGAAGCGTTTGCCATTGCAATAATACTGGCCGTTATCATTAGAACTTTCTTTTTGGGGATGTACTGGGTGCCATCGGAGTCGATGGTGCCAACAATTCGTGTAGGTGACAGATTGGCGGTTGCTAAATTTAGTTATTGGTTTGTGGAACCGCAAAGAGGTGATGTAATCGTTTTTAAATCGGCACAAAACGATAACAAGAATTTAGTCAAACGACTGATCGGTCTTCCCGGCGAAGAAGTTGCTTTTAAAAACAATCAGCTTTTGATTGACGGTGTTGTCATAGACGAGCCTTATTTGCCTTTGGAAAGTTATACGTTTGATTATGGACCCATTGTCGTGCCGGAAAATCAATATTTCGTTTGCGGCGACAATAGGCTTTACAGCAGCGATAGCCGCACATGGGGATTTGTCGCCGCAGAGGAAATCATTGGTCGCGGCGTTGTGATTTATTGGCCGCTTGGTCATTGGAACATGCTGTGAAAACCCATGGATAAAAGCTGCGTATTCGATTTGTTAATAGAGTTTTGGAGATAAGCGACAGTATTGGGGAATTGATAAAAGACGTTCAGAAAGGAGTACATATCAGCATCATGGAAGAAATAAAAGAAAAAATGACAGCCAGCGATAGTAAAGAAAAAAAGTCGAAATCAGAGTTGCGAGAAATTATTGAAGCCGTTGTTATTGCTTTGGTCGTCACTGTTTTATTGCGCAGCTTTATAGTGGATATTTTTCGTATTCCTTCGCCGTCCATGGTACCTACCATTCAGGTGGAAGATCGGGTGGTTGTGACCAGATTTAGTTACTGGTTTGCCGAGCCACAGCGAGGCGATATTATTGTTTTTAAATATCCGTTGGACACCAAAGTGGACTATATCAAGCGTTTGATTGGTCTGCCCAATGAAACCGTGGAATTTCGGGATAATCAGCTGTATATCAATGGTGAAATTGTAGAAGAAGATTATTTGCCGGATAATGTATATACTAGCGATTTTGGTCCCATCGTTGTGCCGGAAAATTGCTATTTTATGTGCGGCGACAATCGACAAAACAGCCGTGACAGCCGATCATGGGGCTTTGTTGAACGGGATTTATTGATCGGGAAAAGTCAGTTTATTTACTGGCCTATTGATCGGATAGGAGGGATTTGATGGAAGTACAATGGTTTCCGGGACATATGGCAAAAACAAAGCGCATGATTGCTGAGCAGCTGAAAATGGTCGATGTGGTTGTAGAACTGGTCGACGCTCGTTTACCGTTAAGTAGTCGTAATCCTTTGTTGGACGAATTAGTTGCTAAGCGTAAGCCGCGCATTATGATTTTGAATAAAGAAGATTTGGCTGACCGTCGTCGTACTGATTATTATCTTAATTATTTTAATCAACAACAGGATTGTCGGGCGATTGCTTTTAATGCTACAGTGGGCAAAAAACAGTTGATTGGCAAACTAAAAGAAGCGCTTTTGTCTGTGACAGCGGAAAAACGAACTAAAATGGCGCAGAAAGGCGTTAAGCGGCAAACGATTCGCTGTATGGTTATTGGTATTCCTAATGTGGGCAAAAGCACGTTGATCAATATTTTAGCCGGCAAAAAATCTGCTAAAACGGGTGATAAGCCCGGCGTAACAAGAGGGACGCAGTGGATTCGGCTGGATAATGATATTGAACTTTTGGATACGCCCGGTATTTTATGGCCTAAATTCGATGATCCTATCGTTGGTTTTAAATTGGCAGTTTCTGGAGCCGTTAGCGATGAAGTATTTGATTTGGAAGAGGCAGCGTGGCAGTTGCTGAACTTTTTGCGGGAAAATTATCCCCAAGAATTGCAAAAACGGTATCAATTGGAGGAAGAAGACTGGTCAAAAGAAACGCTAACCATCATGGAAAAGATTGGTGCTAACCGTGGATTTTTGTTGAAAGGCGCTGCCGTTGATCTCGGCAAAACAGCGCGTATGATTATCACTGAATTTAGAAGCGGCAAAATCGGACGCATATCGTTGGAATAGAAAGTGTGATAAAATGTACCGTGTCAATGAGAAAATTGTTTTTACCATAAAGTTCTGTTTCTTTTTGGGTATGCCGCTTTTAGTTAGTTTTGTATTGCCTCCTTTGGCGGTTTATCGCTGGTTGTCTGTAATGATGATTTTTACTGCTGCTTGGCTAAATAATGTTTATCCGGCGTTCATTTTATTAGAAGACAATCAGATTAAGATCAAAAATACGCTTTCTTTTGCTTGGCATAGCTATCGTTTAGAACAACTAACTATTACAATAGAAAAAAATTATCTGCGTTTGCAAACAGATTCTCAATATTATCGTTTAAGTATGACGCGACTGTCTGTAAGACTTTATCAAGAACTGCTGCCATATATCAAGCAGTCATAATGTATAAAACAGTGGCGTTTAGCTGATACTAAAAACGAAACTCCTCTTATCTTAATATTCACAGGAAAGCATTCTTGTGGGTAATCTCCTCCACTTTTCGTGCTCAGATTTTTGATCTGAGCATTTTTTATTACAGCAAATGATACAGCCTCCAAAAATATTTATGCAGTTTTTGGTTAAACTTTCGGTGTGATTGACAAAAATATCGTGCGTTGTTTTAAAAGTATGGTATAATAAAAACGTCTTAAATGTTGCCAATTATATAACTCCCTTTTCGGAATGGTGTACCCACTGAAAAAGAGCCTATAAATATACAGTACAAGTTGCAGGTGAATATTTTGTTATCAAGTTTACAAAGTTGAATTTGATAAAGAAAGGAGAACCAAATGCCGGAATTACGCGATATTCCGCTTACTTACAAAGAAGGTGTGTACAGCGTTGCTGATTTTAGTAAGAATATTGATGGAGACAATGCTATTTCCTTTGACTATGATACACAGTATCAAATACTCACCTATGACATTCCTGTTGGGAAGGGCAAGCGTGAGATGACGCTTTACAGCGTGCCAGAGGATGAGCTCATTCGGACGTTGCGTGCCGTCTATGGCAAAGACGAAACACTTCAGAATGTCACCGTTTCGCTTAATGGTCACGAAACATTTTTGTACATCCATTATGAAAACGAGGAACACGCTAAGCAGGAAATTTGGAAATTTGCCATCCGAAATGCAGATGCCATTGTTGAGCAAATCCAACAATGCACAGATATTGTAGCAAGACTTTTTATCGACTATTACTGTGACGGCGATAACATGGATTACCATGCAGTGATTGGCACCGCAGCGCAAATGGATGCCGTAAGACAGAAATACCGTCACGACGATTCCTGTGATAATTCTGGCAACTACCCATCTGAATACATTGAGGGTGACAATGAGATGCTGAAAACAATGGTGCGTTGCGCCGAGGGTTATCCATCAGAAAATTTTCAGTATGCAGTGGAAATTATGTCGAAGTATATTGAGGAACATGCTTTGTCAGCGTTGCAAAAGACTGAGGATTTCAAATATATTTGTGCGGAATATGATTGAGAAATAAGTGTGAATTGTAGGGAGAAGAATGTTATAAGGTGTGAAAAGTGATATCAAATTTCAGTTTGAAGAATTGTCATATGACTGCAAATTCAGTTATCAAATGTAAGAATATTCATTTATTTCAAATGTTAAGCAATGACAGCATTTTTGTGAAAAGGGAGTAATATTATGATAAATGTGAGAAATAAATTGTTTCACAAGTTAAATAAGAAACATTTAACTAGCAAATTGTGACTGCGTGTTGCTTGACACAAAAATTATAAAAAGAGCGAAAAAAATCAGTACAGAAATGAGGAAAATATGTTTTATACAACAAGTGGAAGTCATAAAAAGGCAAAAATGATAATTGACTATTCTAATATTGTGTTGACGGTATGTGTGGCAGCGCTTTTTATTATTATACTTTTTATGCGCAGCAAAAGTGGCGTGGCATTTCCACTGATATTTGCCGCTGGAGCGACGGTCAATTTTCTTACAGGAATTAAGAAATTTATGGATAGAGCAATGGTGTCTGGCATTATTTTGATGATTGTAACAGGTGTTTTACTTATTATGTCCGTTTTATGTCTTGGTGCATTGCAACGATAAACGGCATAGAATAGGAATGGATTATGAAATCTAAAATTTTAAAAATGTTACGAAATGCAGATGAATTTATATCTGGACAAAGTATTTGTGATGCATTAAATATTTCAAGAACAGCCGTATGGAAATATATCAATCAGCTTAAAACAGAAGGCTATGAGATAGAGGCGGTATCTAATAAGGGATACCATATTGTACAGTATCCAGATATTGTGACAAAAGAAGAGATAGAAAGCCAGCTTGTATTAAAAGAATCAGAAAATATCATAAAAAAAGTTGTTTTTTATGATGAGGTTGATTCAACGAACAATGTTGCAAAACAAGCGGCAGAAGATGGGGAAGAGTCAGGAACCT
>CATJSX010000048.1 GCA_949743265.1 uncultured Peptococcaceae bacterium | reverse complement strand
TTTCCCACAGAACGGCGTCCGCTTCATTGCAATCAATGACGGCGTAGACAGCGCACAGGGCGAGAATGATTTTGCGCCCTTGCGTAACATTTTTAACGACTTTTATGCACGAGGTACAAGCAAAAAAATTCGCGCGGTCATGCGGTCAAAGGGTAATGCAGGGGAACACCTCTGTACCAATCCGCCCTATGGGTACAGGAAAGACCCGGCAGACAAAAAGAAATGGATTGTGGACGAAGAAGCCGCCGAGGTTGTAAAGAGGATTTTTGACTTGTGCATTGCAGGAAAAGGACCAATGCAGATAGCAAAAATGCTGACGGCAGATAAGGTTTTAACGGTCAAAGCCCACTATGCAAAGCAGAATGGAAGAACTATGCCTGACAATCCTTATCGTTGGTCTGTGGAGAGCATACGGGGGATATTGGAACGCCCGGAATATACGGGCTGTATGGTCAATTTCAAGACCTATTCCAAATCCCACAAACTGAAAAAGCGTCTGCAAAATGCGCCCGAAAATCAACGGATTTTCCTCAATACCCAACCTGCCATTATCGAGGAACAGGTATTTGAGAGGGTGCAGGAATTAAGAGCAAACAAACGCCGCCCCCGCAAAGCAGGCTGAACGTCAAGGTCTGTTTTCTGGCTTGTTGTATTGTGCCGATTGCGGAAGCAAACTTCACTTTGCAACGGGTAAGAACATGATGCCAGAACAAGACTGTTACCGTTGCTCAAAGTACAAAAGTAATACCGGCGATTGTACTATGCACTATATCCGTGAAGAAACGTTAAAGCTGTTTGTCCTGCAAAGGATATTTGATGTGACGGCTATGTTTTTTGACGATATACAGAGTTTTCAAAACATGGTTTATCAGCAGAGGTTTGAAGAAGCAGAAAAAGCAGTAAAGCGGCAAAAGAAAGAATTACAACAGGCAAGAAAACGGATTGCCGAGCTTGACCATATTTTTAAGCGGATTTACGAGGACGACATTAACGGTACAATCAGCCACGAAAGATTTTTGAAACTGTCCGCCGAGTATGAAGCGGAACAAAAGGAACTGACAGAATTGGTCAATGCAGAACAATCCGCCGTTGATACCTACGAACAGGACAGGACGGATTTTGACAGCTTCGCCGCCGTTATCCGCAAGTATGTGGGAATACGGAAATTAACGCCTACTATCGTCAATGAGTTTGTAAAAAAAATCATTGTCCACGCGCCGGACAAATCCAGTGGACACCGCAGACAGAGGATTGAAATTGTCTGGAACTTTATCGGGGAACTGGAACAGGACGAGGACAAGCAGACCATTGAACGGCAAAGAAAAAGCAGAACGGCATAGCCTTTTGACTATGCCGCCCTTCGGTAATACAACTTCCTTATGGGCGTGCGCCTTTTAGGGAATTGCCGTTGTTTTATAATATATATGAACGCGAACTGTCAAGCCAAGCGTTAATTAACTGAATAAAGAGCAAATAATCATCGTAGGAAAAATCGCTGGTCAATTCACTTAAATCCATTTGATCTTTTGCTACATAAGAACCAGCGGAAAGATCGTCTTGCAGATAAGAAAGAACCTTTTCGACATAGTTTTGCGTTTCAGCAAAAGGCGGAACACCGCCATATTTTTCAACATTGCCAGCGCCAGCATTGTAGGCCGCTAAAGCCAGTTTAACATTATTATCAAAACGTGTCAGCATCTGTGCCAAATATTTAGCGCCGCCCATAATATTTTCCTTAGCGTCAAAAGAATCGCTCACGCCTAAAGCTGCCGCTGTTTTGGGCATCAACTGCATAATTCCTTGCGCACCAGCGGAAGATACCGCGTTAGGATTGAAATTGGATTCCTGCTTGGCAACTGCTTTCAGCAAACTAACTGGTACGCTATAAGTCAACGCAGCTTGTTGAAAAATATCATCAAGGCTGATGCTCTCTTCTTGCGTCGGCATAGTAGGATAAAGAGACGCATTCAATAATTGGTTAAAACTAACGCCGCTATTTGTCGTTTCAGTATTATTAGTTGACGAAAGCGCTTTTTGCAGCAGATACTGCTGGTAATCGGTACGAATAGTAGTCATTATTTCCTCCCCAAAATATGATCAAAACAGACCTGTTTGGAAACCGATAACTAAAGCATGACACTAAATTTTCGTCATTAAACAATGCTTGGGAAGTTTTCCAACAGGTCTGAGCAAGCCTGTGCAAAGACAGACCAAAATTTAGGCATACAAATCCAGTTTATGCCCAAAAGACGGTGTAGCAGCCGGCTGCGGCTGCGCTTGTAACATAGCGTCTAACTCTGACGGTGCCATTTCCATACTGCGATCAAGCATCGTCATTGAGATTGCACTTTGCAGGCTTGCCAAATTAGACAGCATTGATGAACTCATTACAGACATATCCATCGTTATACACCTCCTAGTCAATATATCGTCGCGAAAAACAAAAAACTTAGTGTTTTTTTATTCGATTTGTGAATTTACTTTTGCTATTTATTGCTATATCGTATAAAATATAGACAGAAGATAAGCATACAAAAGTAAAATGTAAAAAATCATCAGACGCTTTTTTAAAATAGTGCCAAATAAATGCCAACATTTTTAACGAAGCAGTCTTTAAAATTATAAAGGAGGCAGAAAAGTGGGAAAAGATGAGTCAGAAAAAATAACGAATGAATTGATTTTTGCTTTAGACATTGGCACTCGTTCAGTGGTAGGGTTGGTCTGCCGCATGCAGGACGAAAAACTAGAAGTTTTGGATCATGAACAAGTAGAATATCGTCATCGCGCTATGAACGATGGGCAAATCGAAAATATTGATTTAGTAGCGCAATCTATCACCACGGTGAAAACGATTTTAGAAGAACGACTGGACGTCAATCTTCACGAAGTCGCTATTGCCGCCGCCGGAAGAGCTCTGCAAACCAAAAAAATTACCATTGAACGCAAACTAAATCAAAGCGAGATTATCACCAATGAAATCGTACGGCATATGGAATTAGAAGCTATTGAACAAGCGCAGGCAGCTGTCTTGCAAGAAAACAGCGACTATCGCAATTTTTATTGTGTTGGACACATTGTAACCGGTTATGTACTTGACGGCTATGAAATGAGCGTCGTTGTTGGTCATTATGGCAGCGTCTGCTTAATGACAATGATTGCTGCATTCTTACCAAAAAGTGTTGTCGAAAGTCTTTATTCGGCGGTGGAAAAAAGTGGTCTGGAAGTTCATAGCTTGACGCTGGAACCAATCGCTGCCATGAACATCGTTATTCCTCAGGAAGTACGAATGCTCAATCTAGCACTAGTGGATATTGGAGCGGGGACGTCAGATATTGCCATTTCCAAGGCCGGTGAAGTAATCGCCTACGATATGGTAACGACTGCCGGCGATGAAATCACCGAAGCTATTATGAAGCAATATCTGACAGACTTTGCCACCGCTGAACAAATCAAACGACAGCTCGGCAATAAAAAATCTATTACTTTTGTTGACATTTTAGGTTTCAAACAAACGCTCAACCGTGCTGATGTTCTAAACACCCTTGAACCAGTCGTTGAGCAACTGGTCAATGTCGTAACGCAAAAAATCTTGCAGCTGAACGAAACGGCTCCAACGGCACTGTTTCTAGTCGGCGGCGGCAGTTTATACCCTGATTTAGCGCAAGTTTTCGGCGCGAAACTAAATATGGAAACCAAACGTATTGCCGTAGGCGGCGGCAGCCGCTTGACGCAGATTTTAACCGACGCTGACGCTTTTGCCAGCCCGCTATATATCACGCCGTTAGGTATTGCTCTAACGGCTTTTATGGAACACCAATATCAATTTACCGCAGTGACGGTAAACGGCAAAAAGGTGCGGCAGTTTCGCTACGAGGGATTAAAAGTCTCTGACGTTCTCATCTTAAGCGGTCACTATAAATATGAGCAATTAGTAGGACACATGGGTAAGCGATTACGCTATGAATTAGACGGACGCGTACAGAATATTTCCGGCGGCTTAGCCAAACCTGCAGAAATCAATCTCAATGGACAGCCAGCCTCTATGGAATCATCTGTACGCCCGGGTGACGCCATTACTATTATACCAGCAGAAAACGGCGCAGATGCAGCTCGTACGGTAGGCGAAGTAGTTGACGATCTCAAACAGTTTGACGTTTATTTTGACGGACAACCTTATCGCGCCGGTAAATGGATTTTGCAAAATAGCCAAATAGCTGAACCAGAAAATACCATCAAAGAAGGCGATCAACTGAAATCTATTGAAGCCTTGACATTGGGACAATTTTTGGTACAAATGGGCTTAACTCTTGATACACTTTGTCTAATTAACGGCGAACCAGCCATGCCAGAAACCCTACTCAAAGAAAACGATCATATCCGGCAACTGTCAGTCAAACCGCCAATCAAGCCGACGGTTCAAGAACCTTCACCATTGGAAGAAACTGCAGAAAAAAAACCTAAAATCAAAATTTTGCTCAATGGTCAACCATTAGTTTTGCCGCCAAAAGAAAATAATGAACCTTATATGCTCTTTGATTTATTTAATTTCGTTGACAGCGAACAATTAGCTAGCCAAAATCATATGCTTATTTGTAAAGTTAATGATCATGAAGAACCTTTTACTTATATTCTTCAAGACAGTGATCAAGTTTATATTGGTTAAGAAAAATTATTTTGCAAGCCTAAATTATTAACTTTTAGCGTTTGCCAAAGTATAAACAGTGAAGAAATTTGATTCTATACAAAATGTTGGGGTAAGCGCCTCAACATTTATTTTTTGCTCTGATTTTATCACGACAAATTTTAAACGAAACAAGCGTAAAAACGGTTAAATTAAGTTTTGTCAAGAATCATTTAAAGTTTCTCTGTCAAAAATTGCATCTTGACACTAAAGATGATATAATCAGAAATACTGAACAAGGAGCAAAAGGGGCGAACAGATTGAAAACAAACGAATTAACCAACGCGCTGAAAGCCGTTGAAACAGAAAAAGAACAATGCCGCAAAACAGGGAATCGTCTTAGTACGCTGCGACTTTTGACAGCAGCTATAGCCGTCATTGGTTTTATAGGTGGTCTCAAAAGTTTGGGCAATTTATATTACGGATTGGGCTTTATTGGTGCCATTCTTTTTATATTGTTACTTTTTAAATATGGACAAAACACCAACCAGTTGGCTTATTTGGAACAAAAAGAACAGGTTCTGCACCGTTATCAAGCTCGCTTAACCGATCAATGGAAAACATTTGCAGAAGACGGCAGCGCTTTTTTACGAGCAGAAGACGCTTTAAGTAATGATTTAGATATTTTCGGACACGCATCATTGTATCAGTATTTATCTGTAGCGCACACTATTCATGGACAACAAGCCTTAGCAAAAGCGTTCACCGCTCCTCAATTTACATCAGCTCAACTCCAAAGCAGACAGGAAGCCGTTCAAGAATTAGCCAAGCATTTTCCATTAGCAGTACATTTTGAAGCTATATCAGCAGGAATTTCTAACCGTAAGCAATATTTAACTCAGGAAAGCATCGAAAATTTTTTGAAATATGGCGAGCATGATAGCGACAGTCTGCCTTTATGGATAAAATCGGCGGCTTATGCTTTACCTATTGCTACTTTTGCGGCTATTGGACTCAGCGTTTTAGGGCTCATATCGGGTATATGGGCAGCTGTAGGAATTTGTGCTCAGTTAGCATTAACCATGTTATATTACGGACAAGCGACGGCTGTTTTAGAACCTTTGTTTTCTTTACGCCATTGTATCAGCGCTTACCAAGAGT
This sequence comes from uncultured Peptococcaceae bacterium, assembly GCA_949743265.1. GTDB lineage: Bacteria > Bacillota > Peptococcia > Peptococcales > Peptococcaceae > CATJSX01. Next base: position 43,538 of record CATJSX010000048.1, on the reverse strand, counting down.
TATTCCAAATTATTGAAAAAGAAACTTTTACATCTTCTCATCTACAATTCCTGCAAAATAAACTTACCAGTAACGGCGGCGCATCAGCAGGACTTAAACAACTGCACAGAATAGGAGAAATCGTTAACTTGCGTTACAATATTCTTCTTTATTGGCCGGCTTGCAGTTTATTGATGTGGAATTTTCAAGCGTTGTTAGCTTTAGAAAAGTGGAAATCTGCTCATGGAAAAAATATGCGCGGTTGGTTGGAAAGCGTAGGCGAATTTGAAGAACTGTTAAGTTTAGCAGTTTTGGTACAAGTCAAAGAAAATATCTGTTATCCAACAATTATTGATAGCAATAAACCTTATTTTGCCAGCGAGCAACTGGCGCATCCATTGATTGAAGCAACAAAAGCGGTTGCCAACAGTATTGCGCTCCAAGGTCAGACCTGTGTTATTACAGGCTCCAACATGTCCGGCAAAACGACTTTTCTGCGCAGTATAGGGATCAATCTCGTTCTGGCTTATGCTGGCGGCGCTGTTTGCGCGCAAAAAATCGAAACCTCAATCATGAAAGTTTTTACATCTATGCGTGTTCACGATGACGTCAGCCAAGGAATTTCTACTTTTTATGCTGAAATTTTACGGATTAAAACTATGGTACAATATTGTGCCAACCACCAGCCTATGCTAGTGCTCATTGATGAAATTTTTAAAGGTACTAATTCCGCTGATCGCTTAATCGGAGCTACGGCAGTTGTTCGTCGTTTGTCCCAAAATTGGGTTATTACATTAGTCTCGACTCATGATTTTGAACTATGCGATTTGGAAAAAGATCCACAAATCAAAGCCGTTAATTACCATTTCTCAGAACACTATGTCGGCAACGAAATTCGCTTTGATTATCTGATAGCGCCGGGACGCTGCCAAACAACCAATGCCCAACAACTGCTCCGTATGGCGGGGATTATGTAAATTTTTTAGATACAACCATTTTACTACTATAATAAATAAAAAAGATAGGGCGCACTATGCGTAGAAGGTGAATTAACGATGTTTTATGATTATGCAAAAGTTAATGTAAAAGCCGGCGATGGCGGCAATGGTATTGTCGCCTTTCGGCGAGAAAAATATGTTCCTATGGGCGGACCAGCTGGCGGCGACGGTGGCAATGGCGGCTCTATTATTCTAAAAGCTGACGAAGGTTTGCGAACGTTAATTGACTTTCGTTATCATACACACTATAAGGCAGAGCGGGGAGCACATGGGCAAGGCAGCAATCAGCACGGACGGAGCGCTGATGATAAAATTTTATTAGTGCCTGTCGGTACGGTGGTGCGTGATGCCGAAAGCGAACAGATTCTGGCTGATCTGACAACTGCTGGACAAACCGTTACGGTAGCCAAAGGCGGCAAAGGCGGTCGCGGCAATACGCATTTCGTTTCTGCTACGCATCGTGCGCCAACCTTAGCTGAAAATGGCGATAAAGGTGAAGAACGCTGGATCACATTAGAACTAAAACTTTTAGCCGATGTTGGTTTGGTGGGTTTTCCCAATGTGGGAAAATCAACGTTAATTGCTCATGTTTCTGCTGCGAAACCTAAAATTGCTGATTACCATTTCACCACTATTACGCCTAATTTAGGCGTCGTTAAAATTGACGAAGGCAAAAGTTTTGTTATGGCAGATATTCCGGGACTAATTGAAGGCGCAGCAGAAGGAGCTGGTTTGGGGCATCGTTTTTTACGCCATACTGAAAGAACACGAGTATTAGTTCATGTTTTAGATATTAGCGGCTCCGAAGGACGTGATCCCTTAGCGGATTTTCATACGGTTAATAACGAACTAGCCAAATATAATCATTTTTTGCTTGAACGCCCTATGATTATCGCTGCCAATAAAGTCGATTTAACTTTAAAGGAAAATGAGAATTTAAAAAGGCTGAAAGAATCTTTGCCCGAATATGAAATTTTTCCCATTTCCGCAGCTACCGGCGAAGGATTGCGCCCTTTAATTTATCGTCTTAACGAAATTCTTGACACCATTCCGCTCGAAGCAGCAGCACCCGCTGAAGACACCGCGCTGAAAGTTACTAAAGTCGAAGAGAAACCGAAATTTTATCTCAAGCGAGATGATGATGGCGCTTTTGTGGTCTACGGTCCAGAAATTGATCGGCATTGGAATCGCACACAATTCGACAATGACGACGCCGTAACTAGATTTCTGCAAATTATGGAAGCAATGGGCGTTGTATCAGAACTGCGCAAAGCTGGCGCTAAAGACGGCAATACCGTGCGTATCAACGAAATTGAATTTGATTTTGTTGACTAAATCGCCAAGAGGTTATTGCAGCTAACAACAATAAAAATTGATATATCAATAAAAGTTCCTGACTGATTAAAATCAATTGGGAACTTTCTTTTAGGATATAACTTAATCCACATACAAATCCTTAATCATATTAGGCATGCAATTAGAAATGTAATGATTATATTGCTCTAACGTCGCCTTAATCTCACCATTTAACCATTTTTTTAACATGCTGATTCCGCCTAAGGCATGATATTGTATCGCAAACAATAGATCGTCGGGTAAATTTCCATCTGAATAATACTTCTTCGCATGCTGAATATGCATATTGACGCAGTAAGTATAAATCGTTTCAAAAACATTATTTTGCCCGTCATATTGCGCTAAATTGCGAAAATACTTAAGATTTTGCTGAATATAAGTATTGTATTCTATCTGCATACTGAATAAATCATTATTTTCAACGAGGTGTTTTTGACAAATACAATCAATTTGCTGACAATAATACTGAGTCATTAAGTCGTATTTGTCCTGAAAATATCGATAAAATGTTGCGCGAGATACATTACAATTGATGACAATATCATTAACAGAAATATCCTTCAGCGAATTAGTCAGCGTCAATTCTCGAAAAGATTCAAACAAAAGCTGTTTCGTTGTTTGGCGATAAACCACTATAATCACCTCGTTTTTGGTTAGATAAATAAAAATTTATAGTATGTTTATTATACCATATTTTTTTATCTTTTTCATAAGTAATTCCGCTCATAAGACATTATTCCTACTTTGTCTCATACCGCAACAAGCCCGCCGAATCGTATCTGAATGAAACAATAGCTCTCCAATTGCAGCTTTTATCAAAACAGCTCTCTTTTTATAATATTCTTATCCGTTAAGCAATCCAGCGCTGGTCATATTTTCGCACCAACAAAAGGAGGTCTGTTTTATGACAAAAGAAAAAATCTATATTAAGTGGTTAATCATATTTTTTGTTCCTTTTTGTCTTTTCTTTCTGCCAATGTCAGAAACTTTTACAATGCCGATGCGCAATTTTTTGATCATTACTGCTTTTGCTATTCTGATGTTTATTTTTGATGTGGTTGACATTGCTATTGCCTCTATTTGTTTAATGTTCGGCTATGCATTATTTGGCGTAGCGCCTTTATCTACAGTATTATCTAGTTGGACAGGAACGATTCCATGGATGGTTTTCGGCAGTTTAGTTTTGGTTAATATTGTCCAGCGCACAACTTTGATGAAGCGTATGGCTTATTGGTGTATTGCCAAAACGGGAGGAACTTATGCAGGAATTATTTATGGCTTGATTACGTTAGGAATTTTAATCAACCTATTAGTGCCCAGTACTTTAACGGGTATCGCTTTAATCGGAATTGCTTATGGCATTTGTCAAGCCCTAGAGTTAGGCAAAACGAAAGCTTCCGCTGGAATTATGATTGCTACCATGATGGGTTTTCTGGAAGCAGGTAATTTTATTTATACGCCAAATGGCATTGGTGTTTTATTCGGCATAGCATCAACTATTACGCCGCTGCCGTTAGGTTATGTCGATTTTTTTGTACAAAATATCGTATTTATTCCACTGTGTTACGTGCTCGGTTTGATGACTATCCTACTGATGAGGCCAGAACAACCGATTGATAGCAAAAATTATTTTGTAGAACAATTACAAACCATGCCCCCTGTCACCAAAGCGGAAAAGAAAGTCATGCTTATTCTTATTTCTTTATTGCTGTTTTTATTGACGACATCGTTTCATGGTATAGATATGATGTATGGTTTCTTGATAGCGCCGTTTATTTTATTTTTTCCGGGATTCCAAATCGGTGAAAAAGCAGATATTGCTAACGTCAATTTCGGCACGTTAATCTTTATTACCGCTTGTATGAGCATTGGCAGCGCTGCTAATGCCGTAGGGATTGGTCCTGTTTTCTCACAAACTGTACTGCCTATTTTAGAAAATGCCAATCATTTCGTCTTCATTGGCTCTGTATGGCTAATTATTATGTTGGGTAACTTTTTAATGACGCCCGGCGCTGAATTTGCCGTATTCAGTCCGCCATTGGTACAAATTTGTCTAGATTTAGGCGTAAATCCTTATCCTGTCTTGTATACGTTGTATGAAGCGACAAACAATTTGTTATTTCCCTATGAATCCACTTTATGGATTATTACGTTTGGCTTTGGTAATATTTATTTAAAAGATTTCATGAAAGTAATGGGCTGCAAGATGATCATTTGTTTAGCGTATCTTTTAGTTTTAGGAATCCCATATTGGCTGCTCATTGGGCTGCTTTCATAACGCTATTTGATGTTGAATTTTGTTTTTAAACATCAATTTATCCCAATTATAGCCAACGATAGGAAAATCTTTCAAACAGATTCTATTAACGATAAGGAGTGTAGATCATGATTATTGATTTTCGTGTACGACCGCCTTTTCAAGGTTATTTAAAAGATTATCTTTTTACTAATATCGAAGAAATTGACCAAACACTTTCACCAAAATATGGCGCTAAAACCGCCGCTTCCGCACGACATCGTTCTTTAGAAGAATTAGTGCAAGAAATGGAGCAATTGGGTGTTGTGAAAGCGTGCGTTCCAATTCGTCGAGCAGACAATATCGAAAGTACTAACCAAGATTTGATAGATTTGTTGCAGCTATATCCACAGCAATTTGTGGCAATGGCGGGACTAGATGTGCAAGATACCCAAGCTTCTTTACTGGAAATTGAGCAATACGTCGTTCAGGGTCCATGCCATGGCGTATTGTTAGAACCTTCTATCTATAAAACACAGCCAGCGCTTTATGCCAATGACAAAGAAAAACTGTATCCTCTTTACGAAAAGTTAGCGCAAGAAAATATCTTAACAGCAATTACTTTTGGCGGCTTAGGCAGTCCTTCTGCTGATTATTATATGCCTCAAATAATAGACCAAGTGGTACGAGATTTTCCAAACCTTAAAATTGTTGTTTGTCATGGCGGTTGGCCTTGGGTTACACAGATTTGTGCGTTAGCTTTTGAGAGAGCAAATCTGTATATTTGTCCCGATATTTATTTATTAAACGTCCCCTCTTGTCAAGAATATGTCCAAGCGGCTAATTATATTTTATCAGATAAAATCCTATACGGAACAACTTATCCGCTCATTTCTATGGAAGACGGTATTAACTATTACAAAAATAGTGGTTTAAAACCCCATGTACTAAAAAAAGTTTTCTATGATAATGCCGCTGAATTATTGGCGTTAAAATGAAACGATATTGGTGTAACAAACAAAGCGGCTGATTATCTTGGCCGCTCATAGAGATATTACTCAAAGCCAAAATAAAAAGCTCTCCGTCAAACGGCGACGCCATCGTCTACCGTTTGACGGAGAGCTTTTCGCTAATCACTCTCAATCAATGTTTATAAAAATGTTCTTTGCCCAAACCGCAAATAGGACATAACCAATCTTCTGGCAAATCGGCAAAAGCTGTGCCCGGATCGACATTATTGTCCGTATCGCCTTCTTTGGGATCATAAATATAGCCGCAAGGGCATTCATATTTATCCATGAAAAGACCTCCTTTATTTCATCTGTCATTATTATACCATAATTTCAAAGGATTTAAACAAAAGTAATGCGTCATCTCATCTTAAACATTAAACAACCATTATTCATCAAAAATTTGTTTTAAAATCCGACTAAACTGCGCAATAAACGGCTGACCATAAAATTTAAGTTCTGGCGCCGATTTATTATATAAAAAAATGATAGACGCCGCCGTTTTTTCTACGGTATCCAGTTGAACAATTTCTGGAGAAATCAACTCTTTTTCCGCAATCAAACGCGGCAATGAAACACAAACTTCCGCATCATCCAGCAATTTTTGCTTTACCAATGCTAAATTGGTGGTATAAAAATTAAACGTTCCGTTGGGCTGAATAGGGTTATCTTTGCCTTTGCCAAATTCTATGGAAATGATTTTTTCAAAAGGAATATCTTGCGGTGTAATCGAACGAAGCGACGCATAGCGCGAACGGTTAGACGCACAAATAACCACCTCCGTTTCGCATAAACAAGTCACCGAAATTCGTTCATTCAGCAGATAACCAAAATGTTCATTATACAAAGTTAGCCCCAATGTCTGAGGATTATCACTAATTAGTTTAACCGACGTATCTATATCAGTCTCCACAAAACGCAACGTCACTTGCGGAAAATGCTGGGCGATTTGTTGAGTAATCGACTGATAATAGGCTTGTAAAAGTAATGGAGAAATGGCCAGCTCAATCACGTCGGCACACGATAGCGAATAATCTTTGTATTGATTCATTTCTAATAAATATTGATTGTAATCCTGCAAAATGCGGCGAGCAAAACGATGAAAAATTTTTCCTGCCTCGGTTAATGTAACGCCAGACGTGCTCCTAATCAGCAATTTTTCACCTACTTCCGTTTCTAAAGAACGAATAATTTTGGTCACAGCAGGCTGAGTAATATACAGATTCTGTGCCGCTTTAGTAAATGATGTAGTATGAACCACTTCTTCAAAACAACGTATCCATTCCAAACGCATGAAAAAACCTCCTTTATTTTTCGCCATATAACGGCAAGAAAATTTTTGCTGCAAAGCCGCCATAAACACTATGAGTAATAACAAGCCGTCCCTCATGAGCGGCAACGATTTGCTTGACAATGAGCAGTCCCAGACCATGCCGCTGTTCTTCTGTATTAGTATCGCAAAGCATATAATGAGGCGCTTTCTCCATCTGCTCAATCTGCCGATCACTAGCGCCAATACCGTCATCTTCTACCAAAATTACACAATCATCATCATTTTTTTGTACCGCTACATAAATAGTACAGCCCATTTCATTGTGATTGATGCTATTTTGAATCAAATTCATCACAGCGCGTTTCAACAAATTTTCATCAACATTGATAGAACAGAAAGTCAAATATTCATCCGTTGCCCATTCCAAAAAATATCGTTTGTCAAAATCACTATTGATCGTTTCGACTACAACTTGTCTAACAACGGCAATAGCGTTTTTCGGCTGTTTATGGATTGGCTGCATATTATATTCCAGCTTTGACGCCAAATTGAGATCGTTAATCAACTTGCCCATGCGCTCGCCTTGTTTAACAACAGCCGCCGCTTTTTGACGATTTGTTTCGCTCAAAGTCATATCTGCTGCTAATTGACTGCCATAAATAACAACCGTTGACAAAGGCGTGCGAATGTCGTGAGAAACGCCAGCAATCCAGTTGGCCCTTGCTGTTTCTTTTTTGTGCAACCGATAATTTTGCGATTGCAAGATTTCTGACGTACGATTGATATTAGCAGCCAATTCCGAAAACACGCCCGTTTCACGAATATGAATCGCCTCGCCTGTAGGCAATGCCTGAATGCCCACAACAATAGGTTTGACAGAATGAAGTAATTTGGTATTGGCAATCAAATAAATCAACAATATGACTAGCAGGTTAAGCAAGGCGATCAAAATCATATTTTTTGGTAATTCGGCAATCGCCTGATAATCCCAGCTAGGCTGCATATTTTTCCAAAAACTATCTTTAGGATAACCCAAAACCATCAGTCCCGTTTCTTTTTCGCCAGTAAAAGTCGGATATCCGTCAATATAACCGCGAGTCAGACTGGCAATATCAGAAAGTGTATACTGTCGTGGAATCTGTACAGGAAGATTATCTGTTTGCCAAACTACTTGATGATTAACATTATCAATAAAAATCGCCCATGCACCAGCAGATTGTAGTTGAATCAGCTCATTTTCTGGCAAACAATAACCGTTTTCTCCAATTTGCAAACTGTCTGCCATTTCTTGAGCCGTTATCCATGGGTGACGACTGGGCGTTTGACTAGCCGTTATCAAACCCAAGATGACAAGATTGAGTCCAAAAAGCGCTATACAACTGAGCAGCAAAATGCCCACAAAGCGCCGAATAAGTTTAGGAATGCTCTTCATTTACCTTTCCTCCACTATCAATTTGTAGCCTAAGCCTTTAAACGTAACTAAAGATACTGGTTGTGAAGGATTTTGTTCAATTTTTTCCCTGATACGACGAATATGCGCCATCAAAGAATTTTCATAGCCAAAAGGATTATCGCCCCAAGCAGCCTCACAAAGCGCATCAATGGTAACGATGCGCCCAGCGTTGCGATAAAGCGCTGATAACAGTTCGTATTCTTTGGCAGTCAGAGGAATATGACAATCATCTTTGATCACTTCGGCACGAGCAAAATCAATTTCGCTGTGCTTTAGTTTAACCAAAGGATTTTCGCTTTTGTAGCTACGGCGCAAAATAGCTTTGACACGGAAAAGCAATTCTTGCGGCAGAAATGGCTTGACCATATAATCATCTGCGCCCAAGGCAAAACCTTTGAGCTTGTCTTCATCTTCACCGCGAGCCGTTAAAAACAAAACAGGATAGTCGCCATCATTTTTTAATTGTTTTAATAGCTCAAAACCATTGCCATCAGGCAGCATCACATCAATAACAGCCATCTGCGGCTGATGTTCTTTGGCTAACGCAATAGCTTGCCGAAAGTTTTTAGCCACTATAATATGACGGTAGCCATCATCTTTTAGAATGGTTGTCACCATATCCAGTAATTCTTGTTCATCATCAACTAGTAAAATCCGTTTATTTTTTAAATAGTCATCTTCCATCATAAACACCTTCTTTTTTTTAATAATTATATCATAATCTACCATTTTTTGCTATGGCGTGGGAAAATGTAAGCTAACGGAAAGGTTATTGTCAAGTTGACGTTGTACAATGAATTTATGACGAAGGAGGAATTGAATGATGAATATGATTGAAACAAAAAACCTGACCAAATCTTATGGCGATTTTACCGCTGTCGACAAACTCAATCTACACATTCCTAAAGGAAGTATTTATGGCTTTTTGGGTCCTAACGGCGCTGGTAAATCAACAACCATGAAAATGTTTCTGGGATTGATCAAACCGAGTAAAGGCTCTTTTACCATTGACGGCAAACAATATCCCCAAGACAAAATAGCCATTTTGCAAAATACAGGCTCTCTTATCGAAGCGCCCGCATTTTATGGCAATCTAACTGGCAAAGAAAATTTAGAAATTATCAGCAAGATTTTAGGCTTATCTCAATCCGCCGTTGCCGAGGCCTTAGAAATAACCGGCTTAACACCATACAAAAATAGACTGGCCAAAAATTATTCTCTTGGCATGAAGCAGCGCTTAGGATTAGCCGGCGCTTTGCTCGGACAGCCGCCGTTACTCATTTTAGATGAGCCGACCAACGGGCTTGATCCTGTCGGTATTCACGAAATCAGAAATTTAATTCGTTCTTTGCCGCAGAAATTTGCTTGCACTGTGCTCATATCGTCTCATTTGCTTTCCGAAATTGAATTGACAGCTGATACCATTGGTATCATCAATCACGGCTGCCTGCTGTTTGAAGGCACAACAGACGAACTAAAACATACCGCTCTAGCGCAAGGTTATCCTACCGATCATTTGGAAGATATATTTCTGGCGTTGATTGAGAATGACAACGAGGAAAGGAGCCGCATCAGATGAAAATTCCCAAAGAATGTCAAAAAATCAAACGGACAGGATTTTTGCCATTATTTGTTTTTGGCGGTCTTTTCGCCTCACTTGTCCCCTTGCTCAATACAGCACTGCGTACAGAAGTATTTATTCATGCCAAAAGCGATCCGCTTAACGTATTGTTTGACGCCAACTGGCAAATGATAGCGCTGATAAACGTTTTGCTACTTACGGCAGGTGCGTGTCTGATGTACCACATAGAATACGCCGGACGATGTATGGAAAAAATGCGCGCACTCCCCATTAAAGAATCTGCTATTTTTAGTGAAAAATGTGTCTTTCTGGCAATTACGCTCTTAGGCGTATTAGCGCTAGAAAGCGTATCGCTTGGTTTTTGTGTTAAGCACTGGTTTTCGTCAAATGAAACGACAGTAATCATCTTGCTGAAATATTTAGGCTGTCTTTTTCTTTTAATGTTGCCGGCGGTATTGTTAGCTCTCTTAATAGCGTCATTATGGGAAAATATGTGGGTGTCGTTAGGCGTTGGCGTTATTGGCATTTTTGTAGCGACAATGTTGCCTATGGAGCCGTCATCATTTTTATCGCTATTTCCTTTTGCTTTGCCCTTTCAAACGCCTTTCGCCATGATAAACTACAAAACAAAATTTATTAGCGCTGTTATCATAGAAAGTCTAGTGATTATTGGCGCAGAAATTATTTTTTTAAACGTCAGGAGGAAACGATTGTGAAATTTATGACCTTGCTCAGTATTGAACTGGCCAAAATTCGCCGTTCAAAAATAATCTTGATTTTGTTTATTGCAGTCGTTATTTTGTGGATTCCGTCTGTTGCAAACGCTCACTTGAATTTTAAAATGAGTTTTGCAGGCATCTCGCCAGAAAATAATTTTTTAATTCAAGGCTTGATGGGTATGGCGTGGTTTATGTTTCCTGCCAGTATGGTAGTCTGTACCGTTTTGCTTGCCGAAACGGAACGCGGTCATAACGGTATCATCAAAATGAAATCATTGCCCATCAACCTGACGACATTATGCTTAGCTAAATTTGTCGTTTTGCTGCTGTTGGCAGCTTCAGAAATGGCGCTAACCATGCTGACATACTTTATTAGTGCCTCCATTGCTTCACATTTACAAAATTACGATTTTCTGCTGCCTGTGTCTTTTGTGTTGAAAGAAATCTTTTTTCTGCTACTTTCTGCTATTCCGATGTTGGCTGTTTTTTGGCTTTTGTCGACATGCATTCAAACGCCGATTTTTTGTGTCGGCACAGGACTAGCGTCTATCGTGCCATCAATCTTGCTGATTAACACTAAAATTTGGTTTCTATACCCTATGGCATATCCTTTTTATGTCGTTGCTACCGAATATGCCAAATTATCAACCAGCATGACGGAAAGCAATCTCAATTTTTTTCTTTGGTTGCCAATAGCCATCAGCATAACATTGGTCAGTTTATGGCTATCTTGCCGATATTTTGAACAAACAGAGAGGAGTTAAACTAATGAAAAATAATATCACATCTTTCGCTATAACAATTAGCGTTTTACTGATGATTTTCCCTTACACAATTTTCTTGATCAGAGCACAAGCATGGGCGCTGGAATCCCCCATAGCCGAAATTACGATTTTATGCTATAGCTTATTGATGATTGTTGGTGGAGTATTTACCTTGATTAGCTACCAAAAATGGAAAATACAGCAGCTGATCATGAAGCTTTGTTTAGTCATTAACGGCTTGTATGCTCTGGTGGGATTTGTCATACTAATGATGTTATTATTCCAAAATGTTTAAACTGCTGCAACAGTTAAACGTACTGCTTGTTGGATTGTTGTTTTTCTGTTTAGTACATTTGATGATCGAAAACGGCTTAGCCGCAAAAGAAAACGAGTTGCTGAATTTGCCACAAGAAAAAACAATCGTCATGATCATTCATGCGGATAAACCTACTGTAACATGTGAATTTTTTAACGGCAGAAATCATAAATTCACCTATTCGCTCTGCTATGTTAAAATTATCTGCAAACATATTGATTATTCTCAACAGCATAAAATCCATAGCAGCGCCATTTTGCTGATAAAAGAAAAAACAAAACCTTTCCCATAGGAAAGGTTTTGTCTGCAATATTTATAAAGAAATTTTGAACGTATCGGCGTCAAAAGCCATACTAAACTGCGGGAATCCACCTGCATAGGGCTTTAGCGTATACAACGGCAAATAAAACTGCAAGCCGTCTTTGGTCAGATAATAACCGAATTTGGTAATGGTTTGCAGTTCCTCTTCGGCTTCTGGAAAAAATTCTTCAGGCGCTTGATCTATTTCAGCCGCAAAGCCGGCAATAATCTGCGCTCTAATTTGACTTTCATCGTTCTTCAAAAGATCAGTCAGCGCCAACGTCTCGCCATCAGCAACTTGATAAACCGCCGAATCTTTATAGGTCATAGGGTGTGCGCCCCCTAAATCCACAACCTTAGTATTCAGCACAGACAAATAAACGCCGTCGTTGAACATAATATCGTAATCAGCTTCTGCCGTCGGTTTCATGGATTTCAATAAACTTTTTTCTTCAGGCGTTATATCTGAGCGAATATCCAGCAAAAAATCAGAAAATGAAGTATCTGCCGCTTCGGCAATCAATTCTTTTTGCATATCGGCAAAAGATTGTTGTGCTTTTTGGGCTAAGACGTCATTGAGTTTGGCGACAGCTTCATCATCATTCTTATTTTCGATTTGCGGATAATTGATTTTAATATGATATTGATCAGTTTCTTCCGCTAATTCTTTGGTTATAATGGACAAAGCTTGTTCAGAAGCGATCTTTTCATTTTGGGTAGTAATAATGACCTTTTGAGCGTTGCTATCCCATGAAACGTCGGCTTGCAGCGCTTCTGACACAGCACGAACAGGTACCATGACACGATCACCTGCCATTTGCGCTGAAGCGTCCAGTGTAACAATTTCCTGATTGAGCTGCAAAATCTTTTCTCCCACCGTCAAACGAATAACCACATCATCTTTTTCAGCAAAAACACTGTTGGAATCAGCTTCCCATTGCACATTAGCCCCCAACGCCTCAAAAATAGCCCGCATAGGCACCAAAACACGCCCTTCTGTGGTGATAATAGGCGCTTGATCCAGCACTAGCGTCTGTTCATCGACAACAACCGCCGGAACTATCGGCGTTGCTTCGGCAAATGCTGCCGCTGTACTTGTTGCCAAAATTGCCACCGTTAATACTGTGCAAAGTTGTTTCTTCATCACAAACTTCCTCCTTGACAATTATCTGTTTAGAATTTATTCAGAAAAATAGCCCATCATATTTTTGCCATTGCAAACCAAAATTGTTTCAGACGCTAATTTTTCTGTCGGTTTTTATTATAACAAAACAAAAGAAAAATGCTATCATTTTTTTGGCGCTTTACCAGAAATGACGCTATTTGGCAAAGGAGCATTGCTTTTACCATCAGCTCTTTGTATAATAAATCTGTTCGAAAATTGTTCAATCATCATTTGATTTTTGACATTCACGCTATATGATTTAATTCTTTCAATTTCCCAAACCAAGCGAGCGGGAAGTAGTCTTCTTGCCCAAATTACTCAAAAAGTGAGATGAACGTTTTGATAACTATTGCGCTTTGCGATGATGACGCTGCGATGCTTGCAGCACTGGCACAGGAAGTGCGGCTGTTTTTTGATCAAAAAAATATCGCTGCAAATTTGCTATTTTTTCCTGATGGAAAAACTTTGCTATCCAGTGAACAGCAGCCGGATATTCTTTTTCTTGACATTCAAATGAAAGGACTAAACGGCATAGAAACAGCTCAAAAACTACGCCGACAAGGTTTTGATGGTTTTCTTATTTTTGTCACCATTCTGCCTGAATACGTTTTCAGCGCTTTTGAAGTACAGCCTTTTGATTATTTGTTGAAACCTCTGCAAAAAGAAAATTTCAAGCAAACACTGAATCGGCTACTAAAGACTATGCGGGACAAAAACCACCCCTGTTTACTGGTACAAAGAGGAACCGAGCGTCATATTGTTCCGTTTAGCCATATCGTTTACGGAGAAATCATCGACCGCAAGATTTATCTCCATTTGAAAGACGGCGTTATTCTTGATTATTATGACAGATTAGAAGATTTAATAAAGTTGTTAGATGATCGCTTTTTCAGATGCCATCGTAGTTACTTGCTCAACCTACAATATTTGAAAAGCTATAAAGCAGGCGAAGCCTATTTATTAAACGGCGAAGCTGTACCTATATCGCGTTTACGAGAAAAAGCCTTTTCTTCTGCTGTCATACATTATTTAAAACAAGAAAGAGGCGAACAGCACGATGATATCTAGTTTATGGCTACCTTATTTAAGCGGCTCTCTTGAAATATCGCTCGCTTTTATATTTTTGGGAAAACTTCTGGAAAAACAGCAAAAAATTTTTATACTGCTGCCTATTATGCTGCCAATTTGCTGGTTATTTAGTCAATCAATGTTAGTTTCTTTAAAAGTATTATTGCTGGTTACAGTATTGTTTTTATGCGGAACGTTTTTGTTAAAAACAGACAAAACAGCGTCTTTATTTTATGCCATGCTGATAACAGAAATTATGCAGTTGTGTTTTGGCTTGGTTGATTCTCTATTAGCATTGGCGTTTACTTATACCTATCATGGTCACTTGTCATTCATCAGTCAATGGTTTCCCCTTATCGGCGACAGCTTGGCTCTTATAACAACCGCTTTTTGTTGCTTAACGCTTTATCGTTTGCTCAAAAAGTCAACTAATAAACCAACAGTAACGACGTTGCCGTTAATAATTTTATTGACTATGATGCTATCTATCAGCGACTATATCTGCCATACCTTTTATAGCAATACCATCATCATCGCTGAGTCCAGCGGAATTTTGTGTCAAAATCACGGGCAACTGCTGAGCATGCAGTTGCTGATGTTATTTGGCGTCTTTGCGTTATTGCCATTACAGCAAATCGTCACGCAATACACCGCAATTAAAACAGATAATCTTACTTTAAGACAGCAAAATTATCTGCAAAAATATTATGTGCGTCAAGCTCAAACCCGTTATCAAATGACGCGCTCCTTTAGACATGATCTCAAAAACCATTTGGTAATTATCAAAGGTTTATTGGAGCGCAATGAATTAACCAACGCCAGAAACTATCTGGCAGAAATGACCACTACTATCAATAATCTATCTTTTCCCTACTCAACAAATTATCCGCTTCTGGACGCTTTATTAGACGATAAGCTGTCTTTGGCCAAAAGCGAAGGAATCGCTATGGAAATCTCGTTTAACGTTCCTATTTCCTGCGGTGTAAACGATACTGATCTGTGTCTTATTTTAAATCATGCCTTAACGCAAAGTTTTTACGCTTGTGAAAAATTGACTGATAACCAAAAGAAATTTATTCATCTGTCTGCATATTTACAGGGAGAGCTCCTGTTGATAGAAATCAAAAATAGTTTTATCAGCGATTCATTTAAAGAAGACGTTAGCTTAACAACTATTCAACAAACCATCGAAAAATATAACGGACTTATGAGCACCGCCAACGATGAATACTCGTCTTGTTTAACCATTCTATTAAACATTTCACAGCAATCATGCTGCCGTTGAGAGCAAATCCCTTGAAAATTTTGCCTCGGTGACTAAAATAAAAACTGTCAATTATTTTAGCAAAAGGAGGAAAACAGCATGACGACAGTAACTAATGTCCAAAACCATATTCCATCACCAACAGCCACAAAAATGCATACTGATGCTACTGCTAAACAAACTGAGATAAAGCCTCAAGAAGAAAACAAAATTCGCTGCGACAGCTACGTTCCAGAAGATGAAATTGCCAAAACACCTATTGGTCTCTATGACACGACGCGTGATGAAAACGGCAATAGACAAATTCTCTTTGAATCACCAGAGAAAGCCAATGACGTCAAAAACAACGGCTCCCAGCACAAAGACGCCAGCGATCAAGCAACACCTTGCACAGCGAATACCGATAAAGTCGACCGTGAGATCGAGAAACTAAAAGAAAAAGAAAAACAACTCACCCAACAGCTCCAAAGAACGACTGATCCGCAAAAAAGCGACGCCATAGCGCGACAGCTTAGACAAGTGGAAAATGAACTGCGTCAAAAAGATAATGACACCTATAGACGGCAAAATACTTATTTTTCTTAAAACCATTAACACGCCAAAACCGCTGAAAAATTTTTAAAAAAGTGTTGACAATCATTAGGTCATACACTATAATAATCAAGTAACGACACGATAGTTGTTTTGCCGAAGTGGCGGAATTGGCAGACGCAGCGGACTCAAAATCCGCCGCCGTCAAAAGCGTGTGGGTTCGAGTCCCACCTTCGGCATTTTAAAAGCCCAGTCTATGACTGGGCTTTTTTCTTTTGCATGTTGCATAGTTTGATTAAAAAATGAATTTATTTCTTGTGCCACTTGATTCTGCTTATCCTCAAATATATGTTGATAAACTGTTTTCAACATATTATTAGTCGAATGTCCCATCAATTCCATTGCATATTTATCTGGAACTTCTAACGCTAGCATGACTGAAGCATTATGATGTCGAAGACCATAGAATATAATATACTCTCATAGGTTCCCTTTGTTTCGGCCAATTTTTTGCAATAGCTTCTATTCTGTTTCGCCGTTGTTCCTGGATTGCCTGTGTAGTGTACGACAACGCCGTTCACCTCTCTCAACTCAATTCCATGTTGAGAGTGACCATCAAAAAGTTTTGCCAATCCAATCGGAAATTGTAACATCTTCGGAAATAGCAGAATCTATCGAAACAATAGGAGGCTCTGAAAGAGCAGGATTTCTGTCTCTATATTCCTATCAGACGGTTCGCTGTCAGGGACGTAAGCAAATGCTCCTTGACATAGTACGCCGCATATCATAAGGACGATCATTATTCGTAAGGCATAGACAATCATCATCTTTCTGCTGCGTTTTTTCCTTGCTTTGAGCCGTGGATGGTGCGCCTCCATTTTCACGGCTCCCAAACTACTTCACTCCCATCCGCTTTTGAGATCATGGTAACTCTCTCACCGTCATAATCAACAGACAGGGCCGGCTCATTTGAAATTTTTAGACTGCCAACGCCATCCCTGCCGCATAGATAAACACAATCAAAATCCATGCGGTTAATAAAATACAGTCCCTGACTGGTCAGACAGAAATCATAAGCAACAACATTCCGAAATGGTCTAACTTTGTGGGTCTTGGTGTCATACGCTGTCAACAAAGAATTATCATTGATGAAATAGATCGTTTGCCCGTCAAAAGCAATATTTCCTTTGGTAGGGATATCTAGCGTTTGCGTTCGCTGGATCGTTCTGCCCACTTCCGTAATCCCATCATTCGTGATGAAAAAGAAACTTTCATCATTTAGGAAAAAGCCATAGCAGTATTGCAGAAACATCCATGTATCTCCTACAGCATAATCAATTCCCAGTATAGAGCGCCCACTGTCCGTTATTTTCTCAAAAACAACCTGCTCCTCAAAGGTTTCCATATTGAGCTGTACAATGAACACTTGGGTAAATGTGCTGTTGTAGTTGCCAACCCGATCAACATACTGTTCTGTGCGCGAGACCATATAATAAATGTACGAGGTATCCATATAAATGTTCTTGATAGATTCCCCATCCGAAAAAGCCCCGAATAGCGGAGAGAGTGCCAAGTCCGTTAAAGTGCCAGTTGTTCGATTTTCCAGAGAATATGTCCGCATCTGCTGGTCGAAGATCGCGTTGTAAGTTTCCGACACGCTTTGCGAAGATGAATTGAATATCCCGTTTGCGGAGGTTCCGAGAGAGCAGCCGGACAGAGAGAGCAGAAGCAGCAGACTCAACGCGACTGCTTTGTGCTGTCTGACGGGTTTTCTTCCAGACTGCCAGCAGTTTGTGTTTTGCCGCAGTACCCACCATACCATGAGGACGCAACAAATAGCGGACAGGCTGAACAAGACCAACAGCTCATGAAAGGAACGCTCTGAAAATGTAACGATGACTTCTCCCGTCAGTAAATCTTCAACAGAAGAAGTTCCCTCCAGAAAGCCGATTGCCAACAGAAATGGTAGCGGTAGCGGCAAACAGTAATCCATTTGCTTGGGCAAACCAATATACGGTATCAAGGTGAATGCCACTCCGATCATCATCGTCAAAGCATATTTCTTGACCAGAACAGAGGTAAAAAGTAGCAAAACAGCGAGAAACACCGAACCAAAACAGCGCAGAGCAGTCATAAGCAGATACGCTTTCAGTAAGGAGAGGTTCTTGGTACTGCCCCCAAAACAGGCAATACTCTGGAAA
Source organism: uncultured Peptococcaceae bacterium (assembly GCA_949743265.1). Classification (GTDB taxonomy): domain Bacteria; phylum Bacillota; class Peptococcia; order Peptococcales; family Peptococcaceae; genus CATJSX01. The sequence goes on along the minus strand of CATJSX010000048.1, from coordinate 25,323 downwards.
GGATATTCTCCATGGGGTAAGCCATATTTCGCCGCAAAGAACACGAAGTGGATCAGGGACAGTTCCATACAGAGGATAAATACGGCGCAGAGAGTAATCATGACTTTGCACCTAGCACTCTCGCGGCTTTGTACAGTCGTCCGTAAAAGCACGTCCATCTGACAGCTATACTCCGAACAAAAAACCGTGGTTGCCAAAATCAAAATGACAAGGAGCAGCGGGAAGTCCAGCGTTTGAGCGGCAAACAGACCAGCCCAGCCGTTTGTATTCAAAAAGTAACGGTTATTTGTATTTTCGCAGATATATAAATATTGCTGGTATGCGATCTCAAAGCCATGCTCATGGGCCAATATAGTGTTAAGCTCCGCAACCTGCTGTTCATACTGCTCCGTTGTGATCTGGTTGCTGTAATAGCTTTCCTGCAACTGGGAGCGGATGTAACGAGCCTCTGTAATGGCATGGATCTCCCGCTCCATCAAACCGGCCTTTTCCTCTGTACACGCCCCATCCAGCCATTTTAGATACCATTCGTATTCGTCGCAGTATTCTTCCATTGCGCTGTTCTGCGGTTTGTCGGTTACAGCCAACCAAGCTATACTGACTAAGAGCGCAGCCAGCATATAAGACAGTCCCCGTTGTAAAATCATCAGTTTTTTCCATTCATAAAAGAAAACACTCATTTTGTCCTCCAGACACAGTGGTGACAGTTTTCCGCTGACAGAAAATAAATTGCGGCGGCAAGCATAAGACCCACTGTCAAAGAAATTCCTACTGCGACCTGCCAAGTCAAGATGGGGAATCCCCCCATATTGACAAACTCCGTTTTGCCCAAAAGAACGCGATTTATCAGCAGAGTATAAGGGTTCAGCACCTTCGTCCAGAAAAAATTGGAATAGGCGCAGGCAGCTCCGCTGACAATCAGCGCCATACAGAGAGCAAAGTCGATCGCAAAGGGGAGCAAAGCATTTTCCCAGAACATCGAAACCAGCAACCAGAGCATCCCGATCACCCATACACCAGTACATTTGAATGCCGCAGACAGAAGAACGTACTGAAAAATGCTGATATTGACCGAGCTTTCAGCAAAGTTCGGAATTGCAAATATCGGTAGAGTCAGCCCTTCCAAGGTCTGGAATGAAGCCACAAAGCCGATCAGGTCAAGCAGGGAGAACCACAATGATGTTAGAAACAAAAACAGGGTGACTGCAAGGATTTTTGCCATGGCGGTTTTTCTGCCACCATTAGGACTTACCAGCAGCAGTATATCCATCTGCGTTTCCTTTTCACTTACAAATGTGCCAATGATTCCATAAAGGCAGAGCATGAGGGTCAAAACGATGGAAAAATCATAGTTCAGATAGTAATTGCACATTTCCTGGTAGGCAAAAATGGGGATTGTGCGTCCGGCGTAAAGATGATAAATAGCGCCGCTCTCCCTTTGCTGATAGATCGCTCCCCGTTCTGCATAGAGCGTGGCGTTTTGCCGCGCTTTATTGGTCACTTGTTCTGCCTGACTGCTGTACCCATAGAAATACTGCATGGGCGTCACAAAATACTTGTCCAGCAGATTTCTGTCGCTGTATAGGTTGCCGGTCATAGTGTTGGGATCATCAGTAGCTGTACTTGCAGTCATATCTGATGTGGCCTCCAGCAGAGGCTGGTAGGCCGCAAGCAGACGTTCAATCTTCTCTGGGGTAATCTCGCCATGGTATTCTTTGTAGAGCTGCCAATGAAGCGTATGCCAGCTCCGCGCTCCATTTCCGTCTGCCAAATAGGAATAAGACTTGTATTCACCATAGATTTTGAACAGGTCGACGAGGCTGAACACTATAAAAAGCGCTAGGATAGAACGCTTACAGAACTGCTTGATAAATTCATATCGTATAAGATGTGTCATGGCCTTCTCCTTTGCAATAATACAAGAACACATCTTCCATATTAGGATGAACGGGTTGTGCGTTCTTGATTGGACATCCGTCCTCAACAATACGCAGTATAAAATGTTTGCCATCCTGCTTCATGTTGCTGATACAGTACATATCTGTCAGCAACGCAGCTTCCTCGGTCTCGACGGTTACGTTCCACACCTTGCCCTCAATGTTCCGCTCCAGCGCGGCGGGCGTTCCCTGCATGAGTAGCGTCCCCTGCTTCAGCAGCAGGATTTCACGGGCGATACACTCCACATCCGAAACGATGTGAGTTGCCAACAGGATCGTCCGTCCTTGGGCAAATCGGGAGATCAGGTTCCGAAACCGTATTCGCTCGCTGGGGTCGAGACCAGCAGTAGGCTCGTCCAGAATCAGAATTTTCGGGTCGGATAGCATAGCCTGTACAATACCGACACGCTGGCGCATACCACCAGAAAGCGCACCGATTTTCTTGTCCTGTGCGCCTATCAAATTTACCATGGCAAGCAGCTCCAAAACACGGTCTTGCGCTTCGCGAGTAGGAATGTCTTTCAGAGCGCACATATAGAGCAGAAAATCCTTTACGGTAAAATCTCGATAAAAAATAGGATACTGGGGCATATAGCCGATTTGAGACAGAAACGCCTTGCCCAGAGTCCTCACGTCCTGACCGTCCACCCAGATCGTGCCACTATCACCGCGCAAAATACCCACAAAGGTATTGATGAGCGTTGTCTTTCCAGCCCCATTTTCACCCAACATGCCGTACACACCCTCATGCAGTGTGGCGGTAAAATTTTTCAGCGCATACTTATTTTTGTATTGCTTTGATACGCTTTCAAATGTGATCTCCATGTTACGCTCCAAACGCAAAGGTCGAAACCAGCGTATCAATTTCGCGGATGCTGCCTCCAAGAAGCACCACAGCGGTTTTTGCGTCGTCTAAAAGGTAAATCATGGGAATACGATTGAAATATATGGGATCGGAGTCCTCAATCACTTTAGTGACAATCAGTTCGCCCGAATCCACATCATAAACACGAACCGTCAATTTACCGTCTAAAACAGCGGTTGCAACATAATTTCCCTGTTCTGAGCTATATACACCGTTGCTGCCCTCCTCGCTGGTTGCATAAGAAAGGATATTACTGAAGCCTGTTTGTCGGTTAATCCAGAGCAGCGACCCATTGCTTTGCGTAAAGATTTGTGGGAAGAACAACCGATTGGCTCTGCTCTGCATTTCTTCCATAGCATAGTTGAACGGCTTTGTGAGCTTCAGATTGCTGCCATCCACGGCAATGCTTCCATAGATGGAAAAGCTGTCCTCGTCATTTACCGCAGGAATAGAGATGCCATCGCCATAGAATACGAGCTGGCTGTTGTCCCGAGCAAACGCAAGAGCGTTCAGCATTACGATCTCAAGATTGGCTGTTCCCGCATTTTGGGTCAAATCAAGGAGCGTGGTCAAGCTCTCGCTTTCCAGATCATACAGATACAGCCCGCTCATAGCGGCAATCGCCAACTTTTTTCCATCGGTGGAGACTGCAATGCCAGCTTCGCTGACTACAAAGTCACCCGCCAGAAGCTCATTAACCACAATTTCCTTATCCAACGAAAGAGAGTGGTCATAGATGTACGCCATCATACCATCATCACCCATACCGGACAAAAGATAGCCACCATTCATGATCTGCACATCAAAATCACGTAGGGGTGCTTCCGTGACAGCCAGCACCGAGGCAGCGGCGGTGTCATAGAGGTATAGCTTATCTGCCAGCACAAGAAGTGTTCCATTTCCAGCATAGGCACAGCTATGAAGTTTTCCACCAAACAGAGTGGGATTGAAGGTGCAATTTGCAAAAGCTCCAGCCTGAGAAGCGGTCTGCTCCGACAGATTGTCAGATGATGGCGCAGAGATATTCAGCATATCGGAAGGAGTTCCCTCTGCTCCCGCCAGTGTGTCAATCTTGTTGCAGGCAGACAATGCCAGAATAAAAAATAGAGCCATCATGATACAGATTATCTTTTTCATGTTCAATTCTCCTTATACAATAAAATGGAATTACTCTTAAAGAAAGGGGTGGATGTTTCGCCTTGAGGAACAGCAACACAATAGAAGGTATTAAGCTGTTCTAACTTGTCTGGGTTGATCACGACCTCAAACTCCACGACGCCTCCCTTACTCAATGTCATGAAACAGGATGTGTTCTCACCAATTTTCACAGGCTGATGATTCAGGAACAGCGAGACATTGTAGCTCGCTCCAGCAGTGCCACACATCGTATATCGCAACGTGACTGGTGTGGAGACGCACAGATTATCATAGATGATATTACCATCATAGGAAAGAGTGTAGTAGACCCCCTGATCCAGCGTGTCCATGCTCACACCGCCCCAGCCGTGCTTTGAAAGTTCAATGTCCACATACTGGGCCGTGACCTTTTTCTCCCGCACTTTATTCTGTGAAAAGACATCATGGACAGACGGATAGCCAAAATGTACGGCGGGAGCGTTCGCATTGAACCGCAGCTCGACATAGGAATCCAACGTTTTATGATACCATCCGTAGCTAGAAGTTGTTTTCATATCTGGTTGAAAATCTGGGTTGGTAATGCTTACTATAGTCAATGTCAGCGTATCGCCTGCGCTGCCGGTCACAGGCTCAAAAAGAAACGAAAAGTTCTGTTCCTCCGTTGCAGGAAAGCTATGGCAATACGCATATTCTGATGCAGTATCGTCTACCTTGTATGGCTGCGGCCTGCCGTCCAAGAACAGGAGAAAGCCAACGGTATCCAGCTTGCCCGTAACGGAATACTGATACTTAAGCTGAAATTCGCCGCCGTCATAGGGAAATGCCAACCGTTCTCCATTTTCGGAGAAATCAGGCGAGGCTACTCCGTGGGTGAGCATAGCCAGAAATCCTGACTCATCCTCTACCTTCTCAAAGGGGTTTACGGCGGCGGTCTGTGACGGTGGGGGTATGTTATCTGGAATGGCATAGTTCCCGCAGGCGGCGACAGATAACAGCGCACCGCACACAAAAGAAACAACGGTCAATCGTTTTCGCATAAACGGCCTCCTTTACTTTGATGGACTAAGCATAGCGATTAAAGGTCAAAATTCGGTCAAGAAAAACAAAATACCGTCCAATTTCTTGGACGGTATTTGGAAGATAGGCGTTATATTCAACTATATAAAATTGAAATGAATAACGATTTTGTCAATCAAATTCCCACATAACGGCCCGATTGGTGTAATAGCCTGGAGCCTTGATGAATGTTTCCCAGTCGGCAACCGCATGAAACACGTCATGCTCCATATCAAGGAACCAAACTTTCTTCGATTTCGGTTCCCATAGGAGCATCACCGCATAGTCCTCGCTGTCCTCCACCAGAGAGAGAAGTTGCTGTTCCCGGTAGCGGATCTCTGCCACATCGGTATAGGCAAAGAGCTGGATCCAGCCGAGCTGCTCCCACTCTGGGAATTCCAGCCGCAGTTGGCCGGTTTTGAAGTAGTCTCGCATCTCCGCTGGTACATGGTATTGTTCGAATAGTGCGTCCTGCTCTGCCTCTGTGACTGCTGGTTCTATGGATTGAATATACTCTGCCGTTTTCATATGTCCATTGACCCGGGCGGCGGTATAAGGTCGATAGCCATACTCGTCCGTGATGGTTAGATCCGCTCCCTGCTTTACCAGAAAGCGCACCATTTCCGTATGTCCCTCAGCCGCTGCCCGCAGGACTGGTGTACCCTGACCGTCGTTTTGGCTATTCACATCCACCCCTGCTCCCAGCAGATATGTAACGACAGCCTGATGGTTATCACTAGCAGCGTGGCAAAGAGCTGTCCCACCCAGCTCCTTGATCGGCAGGTTTAGCCGGTCCAGTAGCACTGGACAATTATCACCCCACACATCCGACAGATTGAGGAGCAAACGGGTAATATCCCGTTCTTCCCTGCCAAACTGCCCGCCATGGTCCAGCATATAGTCCAACAGGGCAAAATTCTTCCAGCGAATGGTCATATAAAGGGCGTCGCTTTTAGGCCCCAAGTCCACCAGATTATAGTCGATCAATATTTTGGCAATTTCCGTCTGGTTATGCGCCAGGGCAAAACCAAAGGCGTCAGAGTAGGTGGTTATTTCCTTTTTACCTGATCGCACGACCGTTGGAATATTCTTTCTCAGTTCCACGACCTTGCCCTTCTTAAAAATCAGGCTTCCGTCCTCCACCATACAGCGCACGGCCTCAAGGTCGCCAGCTAAGATCGCCTCGCCCACTGGAGACATAGATGGCTTTTTGTGCATAAAAAGATATCTCCTTAACAAAATTACTGGCAATTTTAGTATACTCTATTTCGATTTTATAAGCATAATTGATGTATCATTTTTAACTATAACAAAAATCTTTTCCTCTTCATCAAAACAATATCGATAAAAAGAATCTGCTGCTCCATAAAAAGTCATATTCTTTCCCATAATAGACCAATCAATTTTTCTATTGGACAAGTTCTCTCTTGCTTCCTCTTTATTCGCATATTCTTCTTCATAAAACGCCCATCCATTTTCATTTAATACATGCTGTGCTGTTGTATATGATGCCCCAGTAAGAGCATCCAATAATACACACATCAAATACTCAGACAATGTATTTGCTATCAGTTTCCAATCTGCTAATGCATCTGCTTCATGTAACATATAAACAGGCGGATTTTCCAGCACCAATTCCTTTTCCTTTATACCATAGAATACGACTCCCGCTCCATAATCGCTACCAATCTGTAAATAGTTTTCTACTAATTCTGGCCACTTTTCTTTTGGAATCTTTGAATATGGATAAAAATCATTTTCCTTGCAAAACTCAGGATCATTAAAATCCTCCCTACAATCCTCAATCCCCTCTTCAATATATTGATAGGAAAAATAAGGAAGAGAATCACCATTTGCCCAAATATCTGCAGTAGATAATAATTCTTCATTTCTTACTAAGCTTAAAAAATCAAATAATAATTGGGGGAGCTTTAGATGATTAGCCTGTTCAAATAATTCTAATGCTTCTTTTGCTATTGGTTTGGTATACCCAAACAGCTCTATAACCTCTATTGGTGTCAGATTATATTTTATAGCCATATACCTATTACCTCCTTTTATCTTCTGAAGTGTTCATAAAACAGAAAGATAGATCGGATTTGAGCAACGATTACATTTCGACGATTTTTCTTAATGTATTAGCGGTTCTGATTGTAAGCAATTCTTCAATACCTGCACTGGCTGTTTTCTTCCACCAGTTTGCTTTGGAATATTTCGCTCTATCAAAAGAGCAAAAAATAACATTTTTACAGACAAATATCCGTTCTGGTTCTTTTATTGGTTCTCCTATTTTTTCTGCGATGCTTTCAGCAGTAGAAATGGGCATTACAAAAATAAAATTATCCTATATTTCTTTGAGATCCGTTCCCCACCAAACAGGAAACTTGCCTAATACATCTTTTAAAGTTTGCTGCTTGATAACCAAAACAGGTATATTTAAATCGAACCGTTCTTGTTTCAACTTCAAGCTGCGATTCGTGATAGTATCGAATCTCCAGTCTAATAGTAGCGCCGCACCAAACCCATTGGAATGCGCTGGAGCAGGATTTGTAGTGGGGGAAGAGCATGCCTTTCTATCAATAGGATGTGTATCTCTCAAAAAAGCATGATTCCAGCTTACTTATTCCGTAGAGGACGTAATTCTTTCAGGCTTTCCTGCGCGCCACATTCCAAAATGTAAGGAGCGATTTCTTCGTAAGCCTTCTTTGGCGAAATTGCTTCAGATGGGATATATGTCCACTGGGTCAGAAAGCTATGAGCATAGTTGCAATGAGTGTTCCCTGTATAAATCTGCACCAATGGATCAGTAATCCAGTTACCGTCAGAAACTGCACAGTCGCTCCGATAAGTAAAATATCGCTGTCCATTCTTCACATATATAAGGTTCACCGTCAGTTGATTTTCTGCGATGTCCAGCCGTTCTTCCTTTCTGGCCAATTCATTGTAATCGTTCTCGGCCTCTACCTTTTCAAAATAGAAGTATTCCCTCCATGCAGCCAATATTTCTTGCTCCATATCGCGGTACTGCTCTGGCACCAGCAAATTCAGTGTTAAATCATCCTGCACGATCTGTTCTGCCAGCTCCAACCCATCCGCTGTTTCAATGGGATTCCATTTGAAATATTCCCGGCTCACCTGTACGGACATCCCTGCAGGAGCTATCTCGATTGGAACCTGTGGGTTATTCATCGTATACAGGGGAGTACCCTCATCGTCAATGGTCTGATAATTGTATGCATCCATGACAAACGCTCCCGCTTTTTCCTCCAGCACAGCCAGCAGCTTCTGACTGCGCTGTGCAATTTCCAAATATTTTGCATCGCTTTCATCTTCCCCGCTGTTGTAGACCACCGCACGATAAAGGGGTTCTTCCCACTTAGGTTCTGACGATTCTTTCCCGACACAGCCCGCAAATACCAGTAGCACCGTTAATAACGCTGCCCATTTCAAAATCTTTCTCATTTTATATTTGCTCCTTTCCTCCAAACAACAATTCCACAGACGAACAAATATCCAAGGATCGCCATTAAAAGGGCTTCCACTTCAAATCCCGCTCCTGTCAACAAGATGCTGTCCGATGAGATCAAAATTTGAATCGATGGATTACCACAAATTCCCTGTGTTGTTGTGACATGTAGAATACAAATCAATATATCTTTAGTAAATCCAGATTTTCAATGCAATCAATCCGATTTCTTACTCGACCTGAATAATCTTCAAATACGCTAGACGCTCCTTGGTTTGTTCTCCATAGACATACAAAGTATTGGCATCCCTATCCAGACAGGTGTGGACAAAGCGTCCACCAGAAAAGGGATATGGTTCCTGCAAGCGCTGGAAATCCACATCGCCTTCGGCCAGATGCTTTTGAATCTGGGTGGGATTTCGAATCTCGTCTACATGAAGTTCTTCCTCCATGTTTTCAAGGATGGTGGACAGCAGAAAAGATTGGACAGAATCAGCAAATGGCACCCAATGGTACATATCATCCTTATCATTGAAATACACCACGGGATCTGGTCGGCTCAGATCCTCCACTTTGATACCTGCATACCAACAGCCCTGATTCTCGCACCAAAATAACAGATAGTTATCTGTGATCTCACTCCATCGTTGCTGTGGAAGGGCTCGCAGTCGTGCCAGTTCCTCATAGTCCTGTTCCTCCTTTTCTCGGAACCATTTCAAATCGCCCTTGATATAGTCATAAGAAAAAGTTAGACGGTGTTGAAAGGGTTCTGCGTTCCTGTCTGGAATGAACATCTCATGCAGGGAGCTGTTCAGATCGGCCTGTCCGCAAGCGAGGAGATAGTCGCGAAAAGCAGCAGGAAGGCGAACCTCTGCTGCCGCCTCATAGGACGCGATGAGCTCCTCGGGGAAGCCCTCAGCCTCTCCCTCATCAAATACTAGGGGTTCAGCCCATCGAACCAGTTCAATAGGGGAAATCTGATACCATTTCTCACTCATTGTAACACTCTCCATTCAAATTATTTCATATATTTGGTATATATCACTCTCACTTAATTCCGATTTAGAGTAGCTAAAATACATTACAAAAGCTCAGGGACAAGGTGGCTTTCTGCGCATAGGTGGACACCTTTGTTGTCCAATCACTTATCCGTTAAATAATTCCGTCCATATCTGGAACCGCTCATACTGCTCTGGGGTGTTGAGCCGCCGGGCAGAGCTATCCTCGATTGCTGGCGTCCGGTCATCATCAGACATGGAGATGAAGCAGATGACCTCTGGTCCAAAGACACCCTCTGCCTGTAGCGTCTCGAAGGCAAGTGCCACTGTCTCTATAAACCGCTCCTGAAACTGTTCATGAACCTCATCATAGGTATCGTCATCCGTATTGGAGAGCTTCTCCTCTTGGTCATAAAGCTGATTACTGATCCGATTCAGTTCACTGTCTGCCCCATCGGAATAGCCCCACTCGTCGGGGACATAGCGGCTCAAACTGAATGATCCGTCCGCTACTCGGTCCACCAGTTCTTCAGACCAATATTTCCGCAGTTCCGCCAGACGCTCCAGCGTCTGGTCTGCTTTATCCCGCTTCGCTAGCGCCTCTTCGGTGTTCACTGCCAGAAAAAGCGTGACGCAGTCGCTGTCGGTAACAAGCGCCGCGCTGTAAATATGCTCCTGTCCAATCTCTTGGCGAATCTTCTCCATAGCGTGCCGCACGGCCTCCTCAATGGCAGGTTGTAGGTTTAAAAAAAATTGTTCCATCTCTATTTGTTCCCCTTTCTCTTTATTAAAAGGTGGGACCGTCTTTGTATTATCCCACCAGCTGAATAGCAAGCCATCAGACCAGAATATCTAACCGTTTATAATCTGCAATTCTTTTCCCTGCCTTCTCCCATGTGAGGTCAGAGCGTACAAAATCATAGTCGCTCCAAATACGTTGGAGCTCTGCTTTGATCTGAAGGATATTCTCCAGTCTGTCCGCGCTGGAGCGAACGTAGTAGTCAGGCAACAGAGCACAACCCACTATGCTACTTTCGATCTCGGGCAGTTCTTTCGCATCCTGACTCAGGGCGGCCAGCAGCCGCAGATGGCTGTCAATATAGCCGTTCAGCTCCTGTTCCACTCCAAACAGACCGTTCAGATCAAACAACTGGAAGGGGACCCTGCCTAGGATCTCGACCTCGCCACTGTAATAGATTGGCTTGCCGTTGAGCTCATAGAGAGCGTTGCACATATCCATCAGGCGCTGGTAGACCTCTTGAGAAGGTAAAATCTGGAGAGAGTGAAATATCAGATCCACCGCCCAGTCCAGTTGACCCAGCACCTCGCACTCTGGTAGCCTAGCCAGCTGTTTCCCCAGCTGCACCAGACGGGCAATAGACAACAGACCCCATAGTCGGATTTGTAGATCGTTCAGTTCTTCTGCTCTGGCTTCAATTTCGGCGAGAACGGCATTGTAAAACAGCCCTTCCTCATTCTCCAGCCGTCCAATGCGGCTGGAGCAATCGTCCATAATTTTCTCTCCTACCTTATCATAGATATTGTCGTCAGCGCTGTAAATGGTATCTGCCCGATGAAGCCACAGCTGAGCCTTATGTAGGTCACCCGCATCCATAGCGGTCACGCCCAGCTCGTAATAGGTCATGGACACCCCAGCCCAATCCTTTTTTCTCTGAAGATCAGCCAGCCGCTCCTCCATGGCTTTGACTTCTTTTTTTCCGAATCCAAACATAAAAATCATCTCCTATTGTATTTTTGTTGATGTGAAATAGTCATGTCATCATTAAAAAACTCCCTTTTTGAAAAGTGCTCCTACCATATAAAATTTGAGCACCATACTTCGCATGATTTTTTCATTGCGTTATGTTCTCCAATCTATGACAAATTTATCTTTTTTTCAACTTGAAGCAAAGCAGCTAAGCCTGTTTCCTGCTGGCACAACATTCTGTGGTGCATCATGTAGTCATACCCCGATTCTAGGTTCATTACATCTACCTTCAGCAAAGTCTTTCTAAAAGTATTATTATTGTATATAATATTGATTTTTCATTGGCTTAACAGCCTCGCAAACTGGAAGTTATTTGATTGTAAAAATTTACCTACTGCTCGCAACGCATATTTATTAACCCAATCTCAGCGGGCACACAATTCCGAAAAGGGAATTAAAAAACATGACAATCCATATTGTTGTCTATTATGGGGTAAATTCTAGCTATCCTTTTACGTTTTTGGGTACTGAGCGAGCTTGACAAAAATAGCTACCACAAAGCTAAAAAGCCGATCATGCTAATGAAACCAGATGGTTTTGGCTCTAAGAGAGCGTTGTAGGTGTCCAAGCAAATAAAAAGCAGCGCTTTCGAATAACATTGATTGCTCCATGTGCAATACAAACAGGGAAAGTACTTTCATAATAATTCTCCTTGTAATTTAATGGAGGCTTTCACACAGGCTCCACAGGACGATTGGTTTGCCAACTCTATAGTTCCTCCATGCTTTTGGCATAACACCCTACTCACAGCCAGTCCCATGCCAAGATGCTTACCAGAAGTATCTTCGGAGTAAAACAAGGCCGTTTTTTTTCGCAACAGCTTTTCCGAAAAACCCGGTCCTTCGTCTGTCACAGTGGCTGACAGGATTCCATGTTCCAAACAAAAGACAAGCTCAATTCGTTGCTCCGCAAAACGCAGAGCATTGGAGATCAAATTTTCCAAAACTCGGTACAACAGTTCCCCATCAAAAACAGCTTTTCCCTTTGGGACATGGAAGTTACAAGAAAATCGCACCCCGGTGTTCTGAAACAGGACTGATAAAGAATCCACCATGTGCTGTAAAAAAACAGGAAGTTCTATCTCGGCGTAGCGGACCTCTGTTTCTTCAATCGCCCCCAAGTCACGCATAGTATCCGTATAACGTCCCATACGCTCTGTGGTAATGCCGAGATTGGAAAGCGCCTTTTCCAATTTTTCATCCGTCAAAGTCCCACCTTGACGATTCTCCTGCAAATATTCCACATAGCCTTTTATGATAGTGATGGGATTACGCAGATCATGAGCCACGGATGCCTGTAACGCACGACGTTCCTCCAGCATACTCCATAACTGGCGATTATTCTCATATAGGGTCTGCCGCATTTTCTCAAACGCAGTGCAGAGCTGGCCCAGCTCATCCTGTCTGTCAAAGCTGATCTGGAAGCTCAAATCCTGATCTTGGATGTGCGTTGTGGCGTTCATAAGAACTATAATCGGCGGTTCCAGTATCTTATGATAAAACCACCATGCGCATAGGGTAATTCCAATCACAACAAACAAGAGTGGCAGCAGCACCATAAAGATTTGTGAAGCGCGGTAGGCCGCCTTTGCTCGTGACGAAAGCATGGAATAGCTGGATTCAATGCGCTCTATAATGTAACTCGTTTCTTCTCTCATCTCGTCATGCTCCTGACCGTCAGTCTCCAGTCGGGTGAACGGTGAAGGTCGGGCAAGATAATATCTTTGCTTTACTTCTGTAACTGTGCCATCCGGCGCTGTTGTCCGCTGCGTCAGCCAGACCTCATTAGAATCGGGGAGAATATGCTTTTGGAACCGGTAGCAAATAAAAATTGTAAGGGCGCTACATAGGAACACGATCAGCATCGTCATCGCCACAGCCCCCATAAAGGAGCGTTTCAAGGACTGCCCTTTTACTTTTTCCATCGATAGCCCATCCCCCAGATCGTTTCAATGTACTCACTGCCGCTGGTCTGCATGAGCTTTACACGAATTTTGCGGATATGCTCCTTTATCACATTACTATCGCCCTCTGCATCATAGCCCCATACCGCCTCATAGATACGCTCTTTGTCAAAAACCTGATTTGGGTTAGAAGACAAAAACTCAATGATATCAAATTCTCTTTTTGAAAAAGAAATCTCCTGTTCATTCCAAAATACTTTCCTATCGGAGAGGTTGATAATCAGTCCTTGGGAGGTTACGATCTCTGGAGGACGGTTGTTCCGTTCGTCCCGACGCAGATGCGCCTCAATACGAGCAATCAATTCCTGCAAACCGAAAGGCTTGGTAATATAGTCGTCCCCTCCGACTCGTAAGCCGTTGACCTTATCCTGCTCGGTGATCCGCGCCGTCAAGAACAGGATGGGGCAAACGATATGATTCCGAATAATCTTGCACAGCTCCAGTCCGTCCATCCCCGGCATATTGATGTCCAAAAGAATAAGATTTGGCTTTTTGTTCAACTTTGCCAGAGCTTCATCGCTGCTGTTAGCAACGAAAACCGTATAGCCGTGATCCTGCAAATGAAATGAAAGCAATTCGGTTAAGATAGGTTCATCATCAACAATTAAAATTCTATATACCATGCAAACACCTCCAGTCTTTTTCATCATATAGGGTAAATGTCAAAATTTCGTCAAGTTTTATCGGATAAAGTCCTCCGGCTATCAAAGATTTTTCATGTCATTTGGTATCAATCAGAGTCTTACTTTCCTCATATATGATTTGTTATATAGTAATTATCGTCTATAAAACATCTCTGTAAGAACTATTATACTTCCTTCACTCATGTGATACAAGGATACAGATGCCCTCTTTTCATCTTGGATTATCGCTAGTACAAGAGTAGAACATATCCTGAATATCACCGAGTACAATACAAAATGAAGCGCCCATTCGCTTGGCCGCTTCATTTTGTATTATTTAACTTCTTCATGCTGCTGAGAATATATTTCAACGATTGGGAGTCCAGCTTTTTGCCTCCGCTATTAATGCCTGAAATACTTCTGGGTGGGCATTCCCCTCATCAAAAAATTCCTGCGGCGTCACATCAAGGTCGTAAATATAGAAGAAAGCCTGCATAGAGGGTAGGGATTTCTTCTTTTCGATGTTGTTGATATCGTTGTTCGCTTCACCTGCCCCAGCAACAAAGCCATATCACGGACAGATACGCCGTTTTGTTTTAACTCCGTCAATGAATAATTATGACGGCTGCTACTTCTCCTAGATAATAAGACGCCAACAAACCAAAAGCGTATAATAAGCCGTAAAACGTATTAGTTTGCGCTACAGCTTTCATAGCGGGCATCATTTCTTTTGGTGTCTGTCCTTCAGAATGAAAACCTTTGACAGCGCTAATGGCTTTAGGCAAACTAAGCCATGATAAAAATAATAACGATGTTTGCTGATAAAACACTATCATAAACAAAGGCCATAAATACGCCACTGCAAAAATAATGGTCATAAAACGAACGGCATTACGATGCCCCAAAAGTATAACCAACGTTTTACGACCGTTTTGAGCATCGCCTACGCGATCGCGAATATTATTAGCTGTCAAAATCAAGCCGATCAACAAAACAATAGGTATAGATAGCCAAAAACACTCCCATGTTACAAATCCCTGCTGAATGTAATACGCAATACAGATAACACCCGCTCCCAACGACAAACCGGCAAATATTTCACCAAAAGGTGAAGCCGAAATAGGAAACGGCCCGCCTGTATAAAGGTAGCCGATCAGCATAAAACCGGCACCAATTAAAGCTAATGTCCAACTGGTCTGCCAACAAATATAAATTCCTAAAAACATCGCCACCAAATAAATGCCTAGCGCCAAAAATAATACGAATTTCGGCGAAGCCCCATCATGAACAATAGTGCCGCCAATACCAACCGAATCTTTCGTATCTAATCCACGTACATAATCATAGTATTCGTTGAATAAATTGGTTGCCGTTTGAATTAAAACGCTGGCAAAGAGCATAGCCGCCAATAAATCAAGCCGCAGCCACCCCATCACTGTGTAGGCATAAATACTGCCTAAAATAACGGGTATCAAAGAAGCGGTCAGCGTATGCGGACGCAAAAGACGCCACCAAAAATCAAAACTTTTCATTGAACAAAACTCCTTTAGCATAAACCTGCTCGTCATTTTTAAAATACCGACGACGTATGGTTGCGTTGAACGAAAAAACTCCACGTCTTTCAATATTTTAAGGCGCAGGCTTAATCAATAAATTCGTTTTTCAGTGTACAAAAAGTGAGGAATATTGTCAATGATCTGGGAAAAATTTGCTTGACTTTTGCTTGAAAAAACGTATAATTCAAAGTGTACTACAGGTACTGATACAGATGGTATATTTAATTAAGAACAGGGGGCAGGCGATGATCACTATTGATTATAAAGACCGCAAGCCTATTTATGAGCAGCTGATTGACAATGTGAAGGAATTGGTGGTCAAAGGTGTTTTGAAACGAGATGATCAACTACCGTCAGTGCGACAGCTGGCGACAAATTTGGCTATCAATCCTAATACCATTCAGAAAGCTTACACTGAATTGGAGCGGCAGGGAGTTATTTATTCTTTAAAGGGACGCGGCTCTTTTGTTGCCAGCAATATTATTGATTTGAGAGAGCAACAAGTTGCCGAACTGAATCAAACTTTAGCCAAACTGTTAGCTGAGTTATTTCATCTTGGCGTCAGCAAAGAGCAAATCATAACTGTAGTGGAAACGATTTATAGAGAGGAGCAGACATCATGATCAAAGCGGAAAATATCAGCAAATCCTATGACAGCATCAAAGCATTGGACCATGTTACCACAGAAATCAAAAAAGGTTCGATTTTTGGACTGATTGGCTCCAACGGTGCCGGCAAGTCGACTTTTTTGCGGCTTTTAGCAGGCATTTATCGACCAGATGAAGGAGAGATTTTCATAGATGGTGAAAATGTTTACGAAAATGAAAATCTTAAAAGTCGTTTATTTTATATTTCTGATGATCAATTTTATTTTCCTACGGGTAATATGAAAGATATGGCTGATTATTTGGAGCGCATTTATCCTCGTTTCGTTTATGAAAAATTCACTTCATTGGCCCAAATGTTTCATTTGGATATCAATCGCAAGATGAGCACCTTTTCCAAAGGTATGCAAAAACAAGCGCATATTATTTTAGCTTTAGCGGCACAACCAGATTATCTTTTTTGCGATGAAACCTTTGACGGTTTGGATCCAGTTATGCGTCAAGCAGTCAAGCGGCTTTTGGCAGATGCCGTAGCTGAATCACAGATGACACCCATTATCGCTTCACATAATTTGCGGGAATTAGAAGATATTTGCGATCATGTAGGACTGCTTCATCA
The DNA here is from genome assembly GCA_949743265.1 of uncultured Peptococcaceae bacterium. GTDB lineage: Bacteria > Bacillota > Peptococcia > Peptococcales > Peptococcaceae > CATJSX01. The sequence continues at coordinate 8,730 of CATJSX010000048.1, read as the reverse complement.
AGGCGGTATTATTTTCGAGCGTGAAATTGATGATTTGCGCTTGGGGATTCATAAAATACAGTGCGCTTTTGCTACCCCCAAAGAAGCCAAAGATTTTGCTTCACTTGATGTCATTTCTCATCATAATCGTGGTAGTTTGGCAACGTTGATCGTTCGCGGCGATGGCGCCAAAACGGAAGAAGTTATTAAAGACATGTCACCTCTTTACTATGAACTTTTGCCGTTAACACTGGAAGAAATCTTTATTACCGAAATGGAGGTGTTGGGGTATGACATTGAAACACTCATTTACTAAGGTTGGCAAATTATTTGCCCATGATTGCAAATATTATTGGTGGCTTATTCTGCTCAACTTTTTAGTATTTTTATTTACTGGTCCGGTGGCACTGTTAATGTATATCAGCAGCCGAACTCAACGGAACAGCTATTATTATGAAAACGAACAACTAGCCAAGTTTATTGCTAATTTTCTGCTTAGTGGCGGCACGATGATGTTTTTCTATTTAGTAGCTATGCTGATGGCAACGATCATGGGCTTTGTAATGTTTGCCTATCTGCACAATAAGCGACAGATCAATTTTTATCACAGTCTGCCCATCAGTCGCAGTAAGCTATTTACCCAACGATATCTTTTTGGTCTGCTGGTGCCTGTGATTATGGTGTGGTTAATGTTGCTTTTGGACACAATAATTGCATTGACAAATGGCGTAGCGGCAAACATTATCATCAAAGAAATATTTTACCATGGTGGGAGGATTTTTCTTTTTTGCTGGCTGACTTACAGTGTGGCGGTACTGGCAGGACAACTAACGGGTACGGTTTTAACTCATTTATGCATGATGACACTATTATACTTTGGACCATTAGCCGTTTATTTGTGTAGTATTAGTTTCTTCAACGTCTTTAATGCTACCATGGTTGCATTTGGTGCTGAGGGCACAAATATGTTTCCATTTTCAACTTTAACGTATCTAATCTATTATTGGGAAGGCATTTCTCAAACTCCATCGTTAAACTATTTACCGCCAATGGGTTTGAAAGCCATTGTGGTTTTCTTGTTGCTTAGCCTTCTGACGACAGCTGTTGCTCATGTGGTTTATCAAAAACGTCCCAGTGAAAGTGCTGGTTTGTCAGTTGTTTATCGTCCGTTAGAGCTGATCATTAAATGGGTTGTCATGTATATTGTGGCTACTGTTAGCAGTATGGTATTTCTTGACGGCGTGGGAAAAGGCTTTGCACTTTTTGCGCTAATTGTTTTTCCAATTTTAACGCATATGTGCGCTGAAATTATTTTTCGCAAGGATTTCAAAGCTATCTTAAACCATTGGCAAGGTTGTTTGCTTTTCTTAGCTGTTATGCTAATTTATACCGGCACGCTGTATGCTGACGTTTATCATTATGACAGTTATTTGCCGGATAAAGAAAAAGTAGCCAATGTATCGTTGGAAATAGGCTATTCTGGAGATGAAAAAATATCTTTCACTGATCAAGCTGAAATTGAAGCAGTGCTTGCTTTAGTTGAGAAGATTACCACGGATCAGTTGTATACTAAAAATTATCGTCTCTATGACAATAACACTTCTGTTAATAACATTAATTTTGAAGTAGATTATACCTTGACCAATGGTCGGCAAGTGTTACGACGTTATAATGGTGTTGACGCGGCAAAAATCGTTGCTGAATATGAAAACTTTTATAATTTAACCCAATGGGAATACAGAATATTGGAAAGTAGGTTGGATAATAGTCAAAATGTTTCATTTGTCAGCATTCACGGTCAACAACCTTATGAAAGTTTTCTCAATGATCCACGCTATACTTATACTGATAAACGAATCGAATTGGATAATCAAAAAAATGCTGAAACACTAAATAAACTATCAGATAGTTTGTTGAAAGATTTAGCGCAGCGCCAATTCACTATATTAGGTGATAACCCATTGTATCGCATACAAATGGAGCTGTTACGGAATGAAAACAATGGAAGAAAATATTATTATCAATCCGTCAATATTTATGAAAACGATATTCAAACGCTATCCCTTATTAACGAATTAGCTAGTGAAGGGTTATGGAAAGAAGAAACTATGAGCGTAGAGCAATTTGCGCAAGCCTTTGACAAAATAGAAGTGTATCAAGTTGAAGATAAACTTTTAAACGCAGACGGCTATATCGATGATGGAAACTATTTGGATAATCTAACAGGTTTTCCAATCATTGATGATTGGGCTGCCAAAGGCAACGCCCATTTGCTTACAACGCTGACTGATACAGATGAGATAGCGGCAGTATTAGAAGCTGCTGTTTTGGAAAATGAGGGTTATTTAGGACCCTTTGCTTTTATTGATAATCGTTACTATGCTATAGGAACGTTAAAGGAAGAAGCTGTGGAAGATTATGATGCTTCGAAGAATAGCTTAAACTTATTAGTAGCGTGTTATTTCTTAAAAGGTCATTTACCAGCAGGACTTTTTTGAACGGAATTAAATGAAACAAAACCGCCGCGGGAGAATGGCTGAGGGTCATAAGAAAGTAATATTGCCTTTTGCAGGAACGGCATGGCTTCGGTCATGTCGTTTCCTGTTTCATCAATTCTTCCACAGAGATAAAGCCCATTTCTGACAGCATCCGCTGAAATCTGGAGCGTTCATAGTTGTACCGCTGTACCCATCATCTACGAAAAATATTGGATTAGGAAAGCGGTGCTCTTTGGCATATCAGAGCAGGATGTCCTTTTGAGCTGTAGGATTTACAGCCTTCTCAAAAATTTTTGAGATAGCGCTCGACAAGAACGTTTATTCCGATCATAATGAAGTTTACAATTGAATTGTATATAGCATAAACATATTTGAATCCATTAGTAGATACATAACCAACTGCGTAGAAAATCCATGGGCGTTTTTTTATATCTGCTTTTTTCTTTCTCATACAGAAGCAGAAAGATGACGAAAATAACAACTGAATGACCGTCCGAGCAGCTATCACGCCGGGAAAGTATGCCATGATCGAAAGCGAGCGTACCAAGGGTGAGAAACACGGCACAGCACCAGAAAAGGGATATGCCTGTCAGGAACTGCTTCAGGAAAACGGCTTTCCATATTGGAAATTTCTGTTTTTGAATTTCTTCCAATTCGCTTTTGTGTTCCTTCAGGCAAAACAATCCTTGTGATTCCTGCCTCCTATAATGGGGGCGCGAAAAAAATTAGGACTTGTATATGAGAAAGGACATCATGACAAAGAGCAGCGAAAATCAAAATTGGCTGATTTTCATTTGCGAGGTGAGGAACCTAAAAACAACGAGCAAACGAACCGAAGAACTGAAAATCCGCATTTCCCTGGAGAACAAGGAACGAATAAAATTCAAAATGGATGACGCTGGTATTTTGAACATGAATGCCTATGTCCGTAAAATGGCGCTGGATAGTATCTACGTCAGGCTGTTTTTGGCGGTATGCGCCAGCTTACCGTCATGCTCCGGCGATACACCAATAATCTGAACCAGTACGCAAAGCGAGCGACCGAAACCGGGAGCATCTATGTGGCAGATATTGATGATTTGCAGAACGAGATTTGGCATTGTCCAGACAGTCCCTTGCAAGCCTTGCCGCTATTCAGCAGGCGGCAAGGGTACAGCCCCGCCCACAGTTTTCCTTTTCTGACAAGTCTGTGTCCACCGCTTTTCCGGCCCTCCAATGGGTGCACGCTCCGTTTTTCCCTTAGCTATAGGGATAACAGCGTTCGTTTCCCGAACACGTAGCCAGCCTCGGCAACAGGGCTTGTTCAAAGGGTTTGGGACGCTATCCCAACAATCAGAAACTGCGGTTTCCGGCAACGCTGAGAACCGCAGTTTCGAGTCTTTGTGGGAACAAAGACACTGCTTGCCGGATAGCGAAACTGTCAATGCATGACCTTCTCCAGTAATGATTTATAGCTGTCTACTACATCGTACACCACATTGTCACCTGATATCGCTTTGAAATGTTCCCTTGCACAGTGGATTTTAGATTGCTCGATCAGCCGTAGCTGCATGGAATTCATAGAGCCTTTTGTTTCTGCCACAAAATAAATGTGCTTAACAGTTCCCTCATAAAAAGCGATAGCCCAGTCCGGATTATAATGACCGACTGGTGTTGCAATATAAAAGCCATCCGGCAGCTTAACATAGACTGCCACATTTGTATTTGTATCAAGTTCGGCGGCAAAATCCCGCTCCCCGGTGGAGTCATAAACAATGTGGTCATACAGGTGCTTTTTCGCTTTCATCGCATTGACGCCAAGTCTGCCTTTGATCGTTGGGTCAGTAAAGACATCTGTACCATAGTGGTCATCCAAAATATCGTAGGTAATATGCTCAATAACTGCTGTGGCCTTTTCATCGTTGATCAAAGCAGCCGCCTTCACGATGAACTCTTCTGGGTTATCTTTGAATTGATTGAATACAGCTGGCTGAATGCCTTTCAAAATCGCCACAAGGGCTTTACGGGTTAGCCCAGTTTCATCTACCAGTTTTCCAATCAGGTCATACTTCACATTGGAATTTGCTGTCATGGTCACGCCATAACTGGCGGATGCTTCTTTCACAAAGGATGTACCAGAAATCAGTTCTTCTTTAGATCTGATTGTATCCATTGTGCCACTTTCTACCTGAAAGTAAATTTTGGAAACACGCAGTTTGCTGTTAAGTACAGCAATAGCTTTTTGAATCAGTTCCTCAGTATCGAAATCCACAATATAGACAGATTTGGCATTGATCCTTGACCAAAGAGCCTTGAATTCTGGCATGGCCAGCTTATCCTCATCCACTTGCAGTTCCACATTGTTGCTGCGAGCATTTTCAGGCTGCATATTGCGAGGATCATAGACAGAATCTATGATTTCGAGCACAGAAACAGCGGAATCGGTGACTTCTTCCGCAACCTTGATTTCTCTATTTGCCTTATCCTCATAATATTTATCGGTCAGTGCGCCTTTACGGTCGATATAACCATTGATGATCATGTCATAGTGAATAGCGGAGGCTGTATCATGGTCGATGACCTGTTCATTGCCCTGCTCGTCTTTGATCACCTTGCCAACAAAAAGTTCAACCGTGACAGCGCGAGGACGGTCAACAATCGCCTCAGCCATTTCTGTTTGCAGGTCTTTGGCAAAAGAATCATAGCTTTCGCTGGCAATGACGGTGAGTATATTGATGTTATGCACATCGTTCCCAAGCACATTGGTATCCATCCGCTCGCCGCTTTGATTGACGCAAAGGCGCAGACCACGCCCAACTTCCTGACGCTTGCGAACATCACTGCCACTTTGCTTCAAAGTGCAAATCTGGAAAACATTTGGATTATCCCAGCCTTCCCGCAAAGCAGAATGTGAAAAGATAAACCGTACAGGAGAACGTACCGGATCACGGTCCAGCAGTAACTCCTTGTTCTTCATAATCAACTCATAGGCACTCACATCATCGGAGGTCGTTTCTTTGCGGCCCACCTTAGAGTTTACCATTTTACCTTTGCCATCCACAGAGAAATATCCGGCATGGGTCTTGACCGCAGAGATGGACTGTAAATATTTGATATAGTCATCCTCGCCAATAGCAAGCTGCATACTATCTATAATGTCCTCATATTCCTCCTCGAACATGATGGCGTATTTGCCGTTGACAGGTTGATTTGCCGCATTGTATTCCCGATAATTCGCCACCTCATCAATAAAGAACAAAGAGAGAACCTTGATGCCCTTGTAAAACAGCTGGCGCTCCCGCTGGATATGGGAGAGAATTGTCTCTCGTATCTGGATACGGCGCAGTTGCTCCTCATCTACCGCACCAATCACATCCCCAGCAAAAATCTTAATGCCGTTCAAAAATTCAACAGAATCATCCCGCCCGTCGATCTGCTTGACAACGAAACCGTTTCGGTACTCCTCCAGTCCGCCGGAGTAATCGTAAAGGTTATCGCCAATCTTGACGATGCGGCTCTTTTTCTTTGGCGCGCCGCTGGCCATCTTCATCTCGAACTGCAAGGTGGCGGTGGGATCGCTTTTGGAAAGGTTGATGCTCTCCAGATAGATAAAACTGTCTGTGGCCGTAGTACCCGACTCGGTGATTCCTTTTACGGCGATCTTCTTGACCAGACGACGATTATACGCCTCCATAGCGTCCAGTCGGAACACCATGTTGTAGATGCTGTCGCTCTTATGAGTGGCGGAGTAGCGCAGGGTCAGAAGTGGGTGGAATTCTTTCAGCCGTTCCTTGGTTTGCTTGCCCTCTACCGACTGCGGCTCATCAATAATCAGAATTGGATTTGTCTTTGCTATAATATCAATGGGCCGACGGGAGCGGAACTCATCCAGCTTCATATAAATTCGGCGGGCATCCTTGCCTCTGGCGTTGAACGCCTGGGAATTGATGATCATTACATTGATGGAGTTGTCCGACGCAAAGCGGTCTATCTCCGTTAGCTGGGCGGAGTTGTAGATGAAGAAGCGTATCTTCTTCCCATACTCCTCGGCAAAATGTTCCTGAGTCATCTCAAAGGATTTATAGACACCTTCTCGGATAGCCACACTAGGAACAACTACAATGAATTTGCTCCAACCGTAGTGCTTGTTCAGCTCAAACATGGTCTTGATGTAGGTATAGGTCTTGCCAACGCCGGTCTCCATCTCAATGGTGAGGTTGTAGCCATTCTCTCGGCCTTCCAGCTTTTCCGATGGTCTGATCTGGTTGGCACGCTGGACTTTATTCAGCTGTTCCAGTATCTGCCGGTCAGAAAGCTCTGGCACGATTTTCTGATTACTGAATCCAGTAAAGTCCCGTTCTTCATTGACGCCGATCTGATAGTTACCACTGCCTCTATCCATCATATAGGTAGGAGTCAAATGAGGCTGTCCGGCAAAGACATCGACCACTGCTTTGGCCGCGTCTGCCTGAAATTTCTGGTGTCTGTACTGTATTTTCAAGTGATTCACCTCTGCTGTATAAATTGGCTAAACACTATTTTGCCTTTTTGGGTTTTCGATTGGTCAGATTCGTCTGACCAATTATAGCACCTTCACCCTTGTATCTGGGGCCAGCATCTTGAAAATCTCACCCGCATTGATCTTGGCGGGGCTGTCGGCAAAGCTACTGTCCCGGAACACTGCCCGGAGAGGCTGACGCTGGGCAATCTCCTTGATAACTGCATCGGGAATATTCTCGTCAAAACAGGCGATCAGGTCGCCGTCATTGTAGGTGTGGACAGTGCAGCCCTCGATTTCCTCGGAAGTGTAGGGCATAGACAGGGGCAGACCCCACTCCAGCAGACAGCCGAACAGCAGGTCAAGGTCGGTACGGTCAGGTTTGATGTTGCTCTCCAACTGGAATAGCATATCTTGACTGTACTCCCCAGCGGAGTAGTACACGTCAGTCATGTTGGTGTCGTCCAGCTTGAACACACGGAAACCGCCATCAAAGGGCTTGTCGGGGTTGCCGGCGGCGATCTTCTGTGCCGCCCGGCGGATGCGCTCTTTGCCGATTTCACAGATGTTCGGATAGCCAGCCTTGAACGCTTCGCTTTTTTCATCGCAGGGTTCCGGCAACTGTACCATGATAAATTTGCGGTGACCATCGTCCTCGGCGTTTAGCTGCATGACGGCGTGGGCAGTGGTGGCAGAACCAGAAAAAAAATCAAGGACAATAGAATCTGAAGCGGTCGATATTTGTATTAATTGCTTTATATATTCGACTGGTTTCGGAAAGTCAAATAGTTTTCTATCCCCCAAAATAGCTTTTACTTCTCTTGTTGCTGACTGGTTGTGTCCCACTTCTTCTGCAAGCCACAATGTACTGGGCGTTCTGCCATCTTGGACATCTGAAAGAAATCTTTTTTTGCGGGGAAAAGAATTTCCATCTTCTCCGAACCATATTTGTCCATCCTCAACTAATCGCAACAAGTTTTCTTGAGAATAAACCCAGTGTTTCCCGGCTGGAACGTCAAATGTTTTTCCGGTTTTGGGACTTGTAACAATAAAATGGCCATTACTTCGTTCTCCACTAGCAACTAAATCACCAGATTGCCATGGGCCTCTGGGGTCGTTATCTGGGTTTTTATATCTGCTATTCATTTCTTCGGTTCGAGGAAGAAGATTTATGTGAATAGCACCTATGCTTTTGGCATAGGCCACTGCATATTCGTGATTTTCGGAAAGGTATTTTGCATCATTTTTTATGCTGTGTATTTTCTGCCACACAACCGTTGCAACAAAATTTGATTCTCCAAATATTTCATCGCAAAGTATACGCATATTACGGATTTCATTATCATCGATACTCACAATTATTATTCCATCATCACATAGCAGATTTCTCGCCAACATCAGACGGGAATAAATCATACTGCACCAGTCAGAATGAAACCGCCCATTGCTGTCGGTATTCTTGAATAGCCGGTCGCCGTTCTCATCTACCTGACCGGATTCTTCGCTGTATTCCTCCTGGCTCTGCGCAAAATCGTCCCGATAGATGAAGTCGTTCCCGGTATTGTAGGGCGGGTCGATATAGATCATCTTCACCTTGCCCAGATAGCTCTCCTGTAACAGCTTCAGCACTTCCAAGTTATCGCCCTCGATGTAGAGGTTTTCGGTGCCGTCCCAGTTTACGCTTTCGGAAGGGCAGGGTCGTAGGGTCTTGCGGATGGGGCGGTTAGCCTCCACGATAGCGGCTTTCTTGCCCACCCATGTGAATTCATAGGCTTC
>CATJSX010000047.1 GCA_949743265.1 uncultured Peptococcaceae bacterium | reverse complement strand
TTTGTGTTAAGATGAATCTGCAAAAATTTATTTATCCAAAAATGTATAATTTAATAGACGCTCTATTTTGAGCCGACAAACGACGAAGTTTCGCCGTTTGTCGGCTCTTTTTTTGTGCAAATTAGCCTGTCTACTAAACTATACTTTGTTAGATATATACAATAATAGCGGCGTTGTTATTTTTCAAACGTTTTAGAAAAAGGAGGGAATGGCATATTTTTATGAATATAAGTTTATTAAAAATAAATACGCCGAAACAATGAGCTATTTCGGAGCGGGGTGTTTATTTTGGGGCATTAGTGTTTTTATTTTTTATCGCTTGCGTCCAAATACAATGTTAAGCAAAATATCACTTGAAACAATGGCGGATAAAGAAAAACTAATAACCATGACGATTGCCTGTATGGTTATTTTATGCTGTGTGTTGCCGATGGCGTTGAGTCCTTATTGGAATGGTGATATTCAGGAGCACCGAAATCAATATGAGATTTTAACAGAATCTATTCTTGAAGGACATATTTATCTCAATTATAGCGATATTGATCCCAAACTGTTAGCTATGGAAAATCCTTATGATCCTGCTTTGCGAAAAAAGTTGGGTGTCAATTATCATTGGGATCATGCTTTTTATAATGGACATTATTATATGTATTTCGGTGTTGTCCCTGTGTTTTTGTTGTTTCTGCCGTTTCGTCTTCTAACGGGTGTGACCTTAGCAGCTTATCATGCTACACAGATTTTTGCAGCATTATTTATTATTGGATGGTTTAAATTGTTTTTCTTTTTGGGCAAAAAATTCTTTCCTGCGATGTCATGGACGGTTTGTCTTGCGCTGACTAGTGCATTTTCTTTTATGAGTCTTTGGTATATTGCTGCTGCGCCAGCGTTGTATTGTACTGCCATTGCGTCCGGTTTATGTATGGAAGTTTGGAGTTTATTTTTCTTTGCTAAAGCTGTTTGGAGTAATTCTGGTGAACGGCAGAATGTACTTTACGGTATTTTAGGCAGTTTTTTTGGCGCGTTAGCTTTTGGTTGTCGACCGCCTATTGCTTTGGCTAATTTATTGGCTATTCCTATGTTTTTGCATTACCTCAAAGGAAAACGCTGTGATTTTAAATTATGTCAACAAATTTTGTTGTTTTTGTTACCATATGTAGTAATTGGCTTGCTTTTGATGATTTATAATGACCTTCGTTTTGACAATCCGTTTGAATTTGGGCAAAGTTATCAGCTAACAAGTGCCGATCAAAGCAATTATGGCAATGTTTTATCTCGGTTTGATTTAGCGAACATTATCAACGGACTTCTTGAAAATTTTATTGCTTATAAACCGTTAAATAATACGTTTCCTTATGTTTCTTTTAGTTCTGTTTTGATAAATTTTCCCATTGGTATAGCGGCTTTCTTTTGCTTTACTCAAGCAAAAACGCTGAATTTGCTTAAAAAGCAGCATATGAATGGTTTTATGATTGTTTTATGGCTTTTGCCGATGCTAATAACTATAGTCGAAGTACTTATGTCGCCATATCTACTGGAACGCTATCGTTCAGATATTTATTGGCTGATAGGCTTGGCGTCTTTTCTTTCCTTTGGTTTTTTCTTTCAAAGTTCCTCCAAAATATTGGTCAAAAAAGCTAACTTTTTTGTAACATTATTATGTTATATAACGATGCTTCAATGTTTTTTGTTGTGGAGTATTCCTCATGATAGAAATTTTACCGCATGTTTTCCAGAATATCTGGAAAAATTTGAAGCTATTTTTTGGTTAGGATTAAGATAATGGAAAGGAGGACTAAATTTTATGGATAAAATTGCGGTTTTAATTCCTTGTTATAATGAAAGTCAAACCATTGCTAAAGTGATTACCGATTTTCAGCGAGAGCTGCCAACAGCAGTTATTTATGTTTATGATAATAACTCAACCGATGAAACAGCAGAAATAGCGCGAAATTGTGGCGCTGTTGTTCGCTATGAATACCAACAAGGCAAAGGAAATGTTATACGTCGAATGTTTCGGGAAATTGAAGCGCAATGTTACCTCATGGTAGACGGAGACGATACCTATCCTGCTGAATATGCACCGGAAATGGTTCGTAAAGTTCTTGAAAATAATACTGACATGGTCGTTGGGGATCGTCTTTCCTCCACTTATTTTACAGAAAACAAACGTCCTTTCCACAATGTTGGCAACAGTATGGTCAGAAAAATTATCAATCACATTTTCAAAAGTCGTATTCAAGATATTATGACAGGGTATCGGGCATTTAGTTATCAATTTGTCAAAAGTTTTCCCGTTTTATCAAAAGGATTTGAAATCGAAACAGAGATGAGCATTCATGCCATTGACAAAAATATGTGTATGGATAATGTGATAATTACTTATCGTGATCGACCGATAGGAAGTGAATCGAAACTCAATACTTTTGATGACGGTTTTAAAGTTCTAAAGACGATAGCCAAGTTATTTCGAAACTATAAACCTTTTACATTTTTTGGCGGAGTGTCTATGATTTTGGTGTTACTATCATTGGTATTCTTTATACCGGTTTTTATGAAATACCTTCGTACAGGACTGGTACCTAATCTGCCAACATTGATTGTTTGTGGATTTACAGTGATTGCCGCTATCCAAGCCTTTTTTTCCGGCCTGCTTTTGGAAACCATCAATCAGAAAAACCGGCAAGATTTTGAAATGGAATTGATACGAATCCAAGAACATTACGCCGGATTAGTAGAGCAACAAAATGGCTAAATGGTTTAATCAACTAATGCGTTTTGGTGTCGTCGGCATGATTTGTTTTATCATTGACTATACTTTGATGATCGCACTAACGGAACTTTGTGCAGTCAATTATTTATTTTCCAGCGGGATTTCTTTTTCGGTTTCTGTTATTATCAATTATTGGCTGAGTATGCATTTTGTTTTTCAAGGCAAAAAGTATCGTCATAAAACAACAGAATTGATGTTTTTTATAATTTTAAGTTTAAGCGGGTTGTTTTTAACGGAATTGTTGATGTGGCTATTAGTAGAAAAAACAGGGTTGCTTTATAGGTTAGCAAAAATTGTGGTGACACTGTTAGTAATGATTTATAATTTTGTCACTAAAAAAATTTTCCTTGAAAACAAGACAAAAAATTAAACCTCAAAAAAGCGATGGATTTGTTTTCGTTAACCAATCCGTCGCTTTTATTTTGCAGTCATAATAATTTCCAGACAGCTTCTGGCTATGGTGTAGCGTATTGTTATCTGTTAATGATTTATGTCTGTATTTGACTAATACGACCAAAGGAGAAATTGATGACGTTTTTAAATGAACAAAAACGCCCTGAAATTGAGGCGCCTTTCGTGCTAAATTTTTCTCTGCAAACTATCAATTATTGATTGTGACAGAAGGCGAACAATCTGAGCAATTAACAGTTTTTTGCGCAAGCAATTATTTATTCAGTATTGGTAATTATGGCTGGCTTTGATTCAAACTCGGATGAGCCAGAAAATAACTTGCGGAGATGGTGTTTTATTATTTTCAACTAAACGATTAAATTTGGCAGGATCAATTCACCTCCAAAATTTATCAGTAGCTGTTTGGAAGATATCAATAGTTTTTCGGCAGTTTGAAAAGATCTCATATTTTTCCGTTAGAACGCATAATGAACAGTATGGCACTGGCATTGCCCGAAGGGTGTTCTATTACTTATGAGAAACAAAATTTGGTTAAACAAAATAATTTTTATAGCGAAAGTCCTTTTTGTTGACGTATGGAACGATTATTTTAGCAAAAATTGGGTATGAATAAAGCAAATGCTTTATCATCATACCATTTTGAAGGAGTGAAAGATATGTTAAAAGGAAAAGTTGCTATCGTTACCGGCGGTACCAGAGGAATTGGTTTCAGTACAGTACAGACATTTTTGGATAACGGCGCTAAAGTTGCGCTTTGCGGTTCACGTCAGGAAACGGTTGACAAGGCTTTGCAAAAGCTAAAAGCCGTCAATCCTGATTATGATGCTATTGGTTTTGCTACAGATTTGTTGGATACGAAAGATGTTAAGAAATTGATCGGCGATGTTGTTGCTAAATGGGGAACTCTCGATATTTTGGTCAATAATGCTGGCATTGGCAATTCCACTCCACTATATGACCAAGTCGAAGGTGAATTTGCTAAAGTTATAGCGTTAAATGTGCAGGCTGTTTATAATTGCACCAAGGAAGCCAGCGAAATTATGCGCCAAAATCACAGCGGCGTTATTTTAAATACCAGTTCGATGGTTAGCCTTTACGGCCAACCTGCTGGTTGCGGCTATCCCACCAGCAAATTTGCTGTGAATGGCTTAACTAAATCACTAGCCAGAGAACTGGCAAAGGACGGCATTCGGGTCAATGCTGTAGCGCCGGGTGTTATCGCTACTGATATGGTAGAAGCCTTAGGTGAAGAAATGAAAGCTCGCTTAGCCAAAACCATTCCGCTGGGGCGTTTTGGTGAAGCGCAAGATATTGCTAATGCCTTTTTGTTTTTGGCTAGTGATTTAGCCAGCTATGTTACTGGCGAAATCCTTTCTGTCGATGGCGCGACTATGACATGAGTTAATCTAGTCATTAGTTGACTAGATTAAGCGTTGCTTGAACCAAAAAGGAGGAGACATATGGCGTTTTTGGATGATCTTTCAAAAAAAATTAGCTCTTGTGCTGATAAGGCAGCCGATAAAGCTAAAGATTTAGCGGAAATTGGCAAACTAAGCCTCAACATTTCCGCTGCCGAAAAAGAATTGCAAAGTTTGTATGCAGAAATCGGGCAAGCAGTTTATAAAAAAGAACTGACTAACCCAGAAAGTCCTTTCCAAAACACTTTTACTAAAATTACTGTTGTTTTAGAGAAATTAGCTGACCTAAATAGCCAGCTTTCAGCAGTCAAAGCCGGTGATGATGGCGTCATCAATATTGAGCCAAAAGAAGACGAGTCTGTTGCGCCAACTGATCAGACGACAACGGAGGAAATTTGCCCTATATGTGGCGCAATGATGGCTTTAGAAAGTAAATATTGTCCCGCTTGCGGCGCTCAGCTATAAATTGACGTTACTCAAGAAAAAATCTTGCCTGCTGAATTTATTGGCGGCAAGATTTTTTGCTGTTTTGGAGCAATGAAGATGAAAATTTTTAATAGAAATCAGCAGGAAAAATAGTGACACTATGAGCAAATTGTAGTATGATAATGGTGAGTATAAAATAAGGAGGTGTCTATCATGAAACACGCACGTAAATTGCTGATTTGTTTTTTGCTATCGCTTCTTACCTTAGCTTTTAGCGCTTCGGCATGGGCGTTTTGCGGCAATGGGCAAGGCTATTATTGTAAAGATTACAGATATCCTTGTGCTGTCAGCGATATTTGCGAACCGGGGATGTATTGTCTGCGAAATGTTTTGACTCAGCAAGCGCTGGCTCAACAGGCGGCAATTGATACGCCGACAACAACCAGTACGGCTGTAATTGCTGATGAAGTAGCGCCGATGACTGCCATCAATCCGACTGTCAGCGATGATTACTACGCTTATCAGCAACCTGCTCCGATGCCATGCCAGTCTTATCAATATTATGGCGGACATCACGGCGGTGGACATCATGGTCGTCATCACTAAAGCAATTCGATAAATTACATTTAATCAGCATACAAAAAACGTGCTGCCACATCAGGTCAGCACGTTTTTCTTTTATCTTTTTAATCAGTTACTCGCCGAATATCTGCGCCAATAGCGGTAAATTTTTCCACTAAATTTTCATATCCGCGGTCTAAATGCTGCAAACCGGTTATCTCAGTTTCTCCTTCAGCAACTAATCCCGCAATTACCAATGCAGCGCCTGCTCGCAGATCACTAGCTTTGACCTGACAGCCAGTTAACTTTTCGACCCCTTCAATAATGGCGTTACGACCGTCAACTTTAATGTTGGCACCCATGCGTCGCAATTCATCTGCTTGCATAAAACGATTTTCAAACACGGTTTCATTAAAAACGCTGATCCCATTGGCGACAGCCATTAGCGCCATAAACTGAGCCTGCATATCGGTAGGAAATCCCGGATAAGGCAACGTTTTGATGTCAACCGCTTTAAACTGACCATTGCTGATAACTCGCAGATTATTATCTTCTTCTATAACATCAATGCCGCACTCACCAAGTTTAGCAATGACTGGCTTGATATGATCGATAATGACATTTTTCAGTAGCACATCGCCACCAGTAATAGCTGCCGCGATCAAATAAGTGCCTGCTTCTATCCGATCGGGAATAACAGTATGTACCGCTTTGCTCAAACTGTCAACACCTTCAATTTTGATAACGCTGGTGCCTGCTCCGCGAACTTTAGCGCCCATACTATTCAAGAAATTTGCCAAATCAACGATTTCTGGTTCTTCAGCGGCGTTTTCCAAAACTGTTACGCCTTCCGCCAGAACAGCGGCCATCATAATATTTTCTGTCGCGCCTACGCTGGGAAAATCTAAATAAATTCGCGCGCCCTTAAGACGACCGTCAACTTTGGCGTCAATATCGCCATGCTCCAAACTAATGCGCGCTCCTAATGCTTCTAAGCCTTTTAAGTGCAAATCAATCGGTCTTGTTCCAATACCGCAGCCGCCGGGCATGGAAATTTTCGCCTGTCCTTTACGCGCTAAAAGCGGTCCCATAATAAGCACACTGGCGCGCATTTTTTGAATATACTCATAAGGTGCTGTAATGTTATCAATATGGCGGCTGTCTACGAGCATCGTACTACCGTTGCGGCTGACTTTAACGCCCAACCCTTCTAAAACTTCGCTGATAGTCGCTACATCAGCCAAATCAGGGACATCGTTAATGGTGCAAATATCTTCTGCTAATAATGCGCCGACGATGATAGGCAATACAGCATTTTTAGCGCCGCTAATGACGACTTCTCCTTTAAGTGCTTTGCCGCCTTTCACAATAAGTTTATCCAATCGTAATGCCTGACTATCAAAAACAGTCAGGTTGCCACCTCCTTTATTCCCTATTTTTTATCTCTCTATTACTATTATATGCAATCAAATGCGGATAGTCGCCTTTTATCACAAAATTTTGCCATACCTTTTATCTTGCCGCTTTTATTGTACCTTATCTACAAAAATCGGTCAATAAAAAATAACTGTTGGTTAGCTAATTGCTTACTATTTTTCTTGCTAATCCATTCAAAAATCTTTCTATAACATTTTGATGACGTGTGCGTATATTCGTCAATATATCGCCTGTTTTTTATTTTTAGTCACAGACGCTAAATTTTCTTTTTCCTAAATGTGTCCTGTTTTTTTACAAGGCAGTTTGTTATAATAAAATTATTACCAAAATTAAGGAAGTGTGCTAATGAATGAGTCTACTAAAATCACAACGATTGCTAAAGAAGCTCATGAACAAATTCATGAAATTCTTTACCAAGATACGGGGTTGTATCAGCCTTGGCAGTTGGCTGAGCGTACCGTTGTGCCGTTGTTGCTTGATGGCGTTTATGAGGATTTGCTTACTTATTGGTCGATAGACGGCACTTTGCGTCCTGATTTTGCAGTCAAAGACAATGTGTCGCTGCCTGTATTTTGGCTGGAACTGCAAGGCGTAACCCAAGAACATCAGGATTATTTTGCTTTGGTAAAAATGCTTAAAACATCGGCACAATATGTTTTTTATCAGTCAACCCAAATTGCGCCGCGACCAATAAATGACAATAACGTCTCTTATCTGGCAGAAAGAAGTCTTTCTGAAACGATTTTTTCTGCCGCTTTGTGGCAGCCGTTAACTGTTTTATCCGAAGCGAAACAACGCAATATGTTACGCGCGCTTAATCAAACTATCAATAGTATCAGCTGCCAACATTACCGATTTACGCTCACCGATGATTTAATAAACGCTTTGCTAAACAGTATCAGCGTTTCAGAGCCGTTGATTAACTGTTTAAAAAGCTATGATTACGGCAAAGCCATTCCCAAAATCATTCTTTATTTGCGCCAAAGTATGCCATTGGTGCCTTTAGACGGACTATATTTGAATTTTTGGCACCAAATGGGTTTTGATATTATCGTGCTTTCGCCTGATGGCGGCGAAATTTTGCATACTGTCTTTGCCTCGGAACTTTTTACAACCATTCATCTGGAGGATGTCGCTGCCAATTTGATTTTGCAGGAGCCGCGCTCGACAAAACCGTCATTTTGGCAAAAGTTATTGGCGCGGAAACCCCGCTAAAGGGTTGGCATCGAAAAAGAATGAGTACGAATTTTAATTATTGATCAATATTATCGCATGGTGAAAGCATGAAAAAATTTATCAAAGTGACGGAAATATGGTATACTAAGGTTGATATACAATAATACCGACAATACCAGAAAATCATTTCCGCAGTAACGGAGGTAGCCATATGCGATTAAGCCAGTTAAAATATGCGTTAGAAATTATGAAAGTAAAGTCGTTATCAAAAGCTAGTGAAAATTTATTTATCACAAAAACAGCATTGAGCGAAGCTATCATATCGTTAGAAAAAGAACTGGGATTTGAAATATTTATGAGATCAAGAGCCGGTATGGAGCCAACAATAGAAGGGCATATTTTTTTACAAGGCGCAGAAAAAATTTTGCAGATTGCCGATAGCTGGGAAATTTTAAAGATGATAAAATCAAGGAAAGAAGATATTAAATTGGCCGTTTCTTATGCTATTTTTCCCATATTGAATGATCTAATGGAAGAATTTATTACAGGGAAAAGCGGTGTTTCACTGGAAATGCGAGAATACGGAGCGGGAGAAGTATTAAGTGCGCTTTCCAGAGATAAAAATATGATAGCGATATTATCTGTTTCAGAGACAATTAGTTGGCCGGAATTTAAAAAATTTGAAAAGAATAACCCGCAATGGAAGATAGAAGAACTGGGTAATGATGAGTTTGTTTTAGCGATACACAAAAATCATCCCATTGTGAAAAAAGAAGTGATTAGCTTGGAGGAGGTTAATGCACTAAAGCGTGAAATCAATATGGTGCTTTTATCTGGTGATAAAAACGCTATGTTAAACAAGTTGAAATGTTGCGCAGGTAATATTTCTTTGACGCTTACCAATCGAGCGAAAGTTATGCAAATGGTTTCCAAAGGAACAGCAAGCTCATTGTTTCCAGAGCGTGTCGTGCGATTTGAAATGCGAACAAATAAGCAGTTAGATTATGTAAGAGTTGCAGCAGACGATATGAAAATAAAATATTTTATGATTTATAATACAAAATTGC
>CATJSX010000046.1 GCA_949743265.1 uncultured Peptococcaceae bacterium | reverse complement strand
GAAATCATTATTGCTGTAGCAGATATTTTTAACTAGGAAAATTATAAATCAAAATATTTTACTGGGGATATTGCAAAGATTTTTTGCATATGCTATAATATGCTTGACAAAGCGAATGAATTATTTTCAAGCAAAGAACCCAGTAGTTACCGGCTACTGGGTTCTTCTTTTGTTCTTATAGTCGAGCAGACTAGGCTAGTTACTTATTCTCTTTACCGTCTAACCATTTGCAGATGATGTGACAAATAACACCTGCCGCAACGGTAAACATAAAACTGGCGAGTACTCCCAAAACTTAAGCCCCCTTTCCGTTACCGGTATAGGGAAAGTAACGCGACAATTATAGCATAAATCCGACAAAATAAAAAGCCCCCATCTACACGCCAATGCAGACAGGGACTAACGGTTGTGATATACAACACCTTAAGCAAGTAAAGTATATCACAGCCACCTCAATTTATCAAATGAAAGGTGGTATTTTTATGCCAAAAATTAAGAAAGCAGCTAGTGGCAAATATGAATTTTGGGTCGATTTAGGGCGCGACCCTCTCACCGGCAAACGTCGTCAAGTCCATCGCGGTGGATTTGCTACCAAAAGAGACGCTGAAAACGAATTGCGCAGGCTGCAAAATGAAGCCAATAACGGTATAGTCATTAAAAAACAACAAGCTAATGTGACTTTTGAAGAATTTCAAAAGATTGGCTGGAGTGGTACAGCAGCACCAGCGGTAATAAGCCGAGCACGATTGAATCGCGTTGAGCATTACTTAAAATCGCTTATAATTATATAGGTCAAACAAAACTCAAAGATTTTAACAAAGTGATGTATGGTCGATTCTTAACTAGCTTGAACGAAGATTATAAGCCCAATTCATTAAATAGTATTCACGTTACCACATCTATGGTTTTAGATTATGCAGTTGAATGTGGTTTGATACCGACCAATCCCGCTAAATCTGCTAAGAAACCTAAAACCGTTAAAAGCCTTCAAGATGTAGCGGGCGATATTGAAGAAAAATATCTGACACGCACAGAAGTAGAGCGCTTGATGCAAGCCGCTAAAGACTATGGAAATTTTCGGAATTTTGCGCTATTACGTCTGCTGATTTATTCTGGATTACGCATCGGCGAAGCGTTGGCCCTTGAAACGTCGAATATTGATTTTAAGCATTCAGTGGTTAAAGTACGGCAAACTATTAGCACTGGTGCAACAAAAAATGTTAAAGATTTTCATCTTCAAACACCAAAAACAAGCACCAGTATTCGAGACGTAGAACTAGATAGCGAAACTATGGAAATATTACATCAACAGATTATAGAGCAAAAAAAGAAACGATTAAAAGCAGGTTCAGAATGGTACAGTGAACATAACTTTGTATTTACTTCCGAAAAATATGCTGGCTATCCTGTGTTTTATAACAGTTTTACAGGCTCATTCTATCGATTATTATAATGTTAACGTCGTGCTTATATTGATTGCGTGACTATCCGCCCCTTTAACGGTAACGGTATGACCGATAGGCGCTAGTCCAATACCTTCGCCATGATTAGTTTCGGGATCTATAGCTGTTTGCACACGGTTGATCAGATCAGCGTTTGGTACATTATAATTACTGTCTAGAAAAACGCATTTAACACTGCCGCCACCATTCCAAACAGGATAGATTTTCACCGCGCCCACACCGTCTTGACTAAGCAGCCATAACTTATAATCCGCT
>CATJSX010000045.1 GCA_949743265.1 uncultured Peptococcaceae bacterium | reverse complement strand
TAGCATCAATCGTTCTGCTCCTTCGATATCCGCCTTGATGAAATCTACTCGCGCTAGATTGCGCTCATGGACAAATTGGTCTAGGGTAATGGTGGGAACGGTGGTTTGATCAAGTTCATTAACACGCTCATGTATCAAAGTGCTGCTTCCGTTGCTATCTGTTATAAACATAGTGGTTTTACCATTTTTATCAGATAATGCGTAAGGCTCGACATGAATTTTATCTGGATACAAATCAGCATTTTGTTGTAAATATTCTCTTGTGGTTGGTACTGGTTCAAAAGCAAATACTTCTCCGTTTCTTTGCGCCGCAAAGGTAGAAAAGAGTCCAATATTAGCACCGCAATCTATAACTTTATCGTTCGATTTTATTTCAACATTTTTAATTTCATAAGGTCCTTCATTGCAAAAGTTATACTCATTAAAATAGGGTAAAATCAAATCTGCTGCTTCCAGCCAAAAAATTTCTTCAAATTGCGTTGATAGGGGAGTGTTTATTTTTAAAATCCCAAAATCAATAACATCATCTTTCAAGTGAATCTTTTTATTGTTCATGACTGTATCAAAAATTTTTTTGAAATGTTTCGCTATTGCTTGTAAATTCCACGATAAAATGCAGTGATAGCCTTTTTCGTTTAACTTTTGCTGGATTTCAGGTCTATATTTTTGATTCAGCGTTAAAATAAAAACAGTATCGTTTGGCTTATATGCTATGGAAGAGAGAAATTTTACTTCTTTTCCATTTACGAAAGAAGGTACCATTTGTCCATCTGAAACCACATAACAAGTGATATCAATTCCTTCTTGCTTTAATATGGTTTGAAAGATATTACCCCAATATCCCGCTCCATATAAAATAATAAATTTTTTACTTTTCAATAATGATATATTGTCTGTAATAAACGTCATATTTTTATCACCTATAGTAATTTTTCCAAACTAATATTTATGCTTTTGCATTAACTCATTTTATTTGAATAGTAAGAATGGTGATTTCAACGCTATTCTTTCAAAATAGTGTTTTATTGAAAAACCATCTCTACCAGCGCCAAATAAAGCAATAGATCCTTCTTTTTAAAATTTGTTTGTTTTTCCGTATATTTTCGTTTTTTCTATTGATTACAAACGGTTACTTATCTATAGTTGTTCTTTTTCTTTGAAAATATATTTTTCATATAATTTTTCTAGTAATTTAGCAGAAATATCAATGTCAAATCCACTTTGTGCTAATTGCTCATTATTGGCTTCTTTCTTAAATGTTTTTCGTTCTAGTATTTTATCAGCCCAAAATGACGCGGATTGCTTCAATGATAAAACTGTACATAATGTCGTTATGGCAACTTCTTGTGGAATAGTATCGGACATAATGAGCGGTATGCCAGCCGCCTGCGCTTCTAAAGCAACTATACCAAAACCTTCGTACAATGACGGAAAAACAAAAACATTTATGGCTTGCAGCAATTCATGTACTTGAGTTGCTGCGCCATAAAAAATTACAGCTTCATTTATTCCCAATATTTGCGCTTTATATTGCATCTGTTTTTTTAGCGCGCCTTCGCCAACTAAAAGCAACCGAGCATTTTGGTTTTTTTTATGAACTTCAGAAAATATTTCCAGTAAAAAATCATGATTCTTTGCTGGCGTAAAACGTCCTATATGTCCGATAACAAATTTATTTTCTAAATTGAGCTGATGACGGATTTCTTTTTCCTTTTGAGCGTCGTATCTGAATTTCTTAAGATCGATCCCATTGTTGATGATGTCATATCGATTATTCCGCACAATTTTTTTGCTCAAATTCCATTCGGCTGCTGCATGAGAGCAAGCAAAAAAATGGTTGCAAGATAAAGCGATCAATTCCCTTGCCAAATAAACAGCCAATCTATTCCACCAATGGGATAATTTCCTTTTCATATTATGTCCATGATAAATTCGCACAGGTATACCAACCAACAGCGGAATAAACGCCACATGGCAAAATCGCGGTTTACCACAATGAATGTGCAAAATCTGGTGCTGTTCATTACGCAAAATCTTAAATTTGTGATATTCTTTTTTAATAGCATTTAAAATTTTAGAAGAGCTCATGTGATCATCCAACGCGTAAATATGTCCGCCCAATGCTTCTATCTCTGCTTTAAAATAATCATCTGATCGATATACCATAAAATCAAACTGTATTTTATCTCGATCAATATGGTGATAAAGATTCATCAGCAGTTGTTGTATGCCGCCGGCTTCCATCCTGCCAACTTCGTGCAGAACTCGAATAGGATAATCGATATTCGTGTTTGCATTAGCTTTTCGTTTATTCCACATAAGCAAATAATTTTTTCCATTTATAATGTATTTTGTAATTTGGGTTTGCTTCTAAGATGATTTCTTTTAATACTTGGGCGTCATCGGGCAAATGATAAGTACAAATGCTTAGTTTAGGTGCATATTTTCGTAATGTTTCACGCGCACCTTTTAGCATCATACGTTCTGCGCCTTCAATATCTGCTTTGATAAAATCAACACGATTCAATTTTTTACTTTGTACATAATCATCTATTGTGATAGTTTTGACGAAAATTTGTTGATAGTCATCTTGTTTAAGAGTTAACAAAGAATGTTCTCCACTCGATCGTGGAGAAAGATAAAAAGGAATGTTTCCTGTTTGATGAGATACTGCTTTTTCTTCAATAATAATTTGATTAGGATATAATCTTGCATTATCATGCAAATAATTGACTGTTTCAGAACATGGCTCAAATGCGTATACTTTCGCTCCTTTTGAAGCTGCATAACTAGAAAAGAGTCCGATATTAGCTCCGCAGTCTATAACGATATCTTGTTGTTTAACAGTGATTTTGTCGTGCTCATACAATCCTTCTGTCATTAGATCGTCATCGCCTAATAAGGGGAATAGCAAATCCTTGGCCTCCGTTAAAAATACAGCCGCATAATCATGATTAGCACAAAAAGGATTAAGCAGCTTTAAATGACACTGTCCTAAAGCAATTTCAATGTGCTTAAATGACAAATCAACGCCCTTTTTCACTAGAAGTTTTTGCAGCAAGATTTGATAACATTCGGAATAAACCCTACTCTCTATACGATGGACATGATGACATCCCAATTGCTCCAATGATTTTTCAACCATATTGTTTCCGCCGAATATAGTGATAATAACATGACAATTTGTTATTTCTAAGGGAAGCTGAGATAAATAGAAGAAAGGTTTATTAAAATAGCGGCCATCTTTGTAACTTTCTTTATCATTGATATGACAACCACCAGAATTGACAAACGCTGCTATAGATAAGTTATTTTGTTCTAATACTTTACACAGTACTTTTCCGTTAGCGCCAGCGCCGTACAGAACAATAGGCAAATGCTCATCTAAAGACTGTATCAATTCATTTATCGTTTGATGATTTATGATCATATTTATACACCTCCTAATTTTGGGTATTATTCCATATATCCTTGTATATTTGTTTAATCTCGCTATGCTCCGGCCAAAATACCTTGGCTGCACAAGCTATGAGTCGAGCAAAAGCAATATCTCCTGCCAAATAAGCAAAATAAATTCTAAAATACAGGCTCATGACATTAAGCGGTGAAATTGCGCTAATGGCATTGAGACTTGCTATTGCTTGTTCTATTTCTTCAGCTTCTAAAGCTTGTTGTAAAAATAATTCTAGTTCTTGTACTTTTTGATTTTGGTCGATTTGCAATATAAACTCTCGCAATTTTACAGGGTCGTTTAGTAATGCTTTCTTTTTTTCATCAGGTAGCAGTAGCATTTGCTTAATGCCAGCTGATAGTATCTTTTTATATTTTTCTAATAATTGCCAACCAAATCTTTGACCGTTTTTTTCATCTGCAACAACAGATAAAAGAATCATTCCCGATAATTGATTTTGCTGTTGCTCGGACTGTTGTGTGATATGGTACAGTCTGTTTAGAAAATGATTTGGATATTGTTCGGCTTCTACACAGTCTTTATTGGTGAATATTGTTTGTAAAGATTGTTTTATTCGTTCATAGATCGTTTGAAAATTGCTTTGATTGGTTAACAATTCGCCAATCATCGGCTCATTTACCAATGTTTCTATAAAGTTCAGTTTTTCTTTGGTTGTCATTTCCGTTGTTTGATCCAGCAATTGCAGTAAATCTAATTGGTGTCCCCAATAAACAGATGCCAAATATTGTTTATTTTGAAAAGTGCTAATTTGTAATTTTTCTATGCAAGCGAATCCACGATCATAGAGGATTTCTCCTGCTTTTATACGATAAGTATCTACTTTTTTTGCCTGAAAGGCTGATTGTTGACGCATCCGATAAAAATGCAGTGATTTATTGAGCGCAACTAATCTTTGACAAGACATCAAATACCCTAAGCTGGCATAGGTATCCATACCGTTGCTCATCCACTCTGGTTTATTCCAAGCAAAATCATAAAATTGTTCAAAAAATTCCGTTCGATAGATTTTGCCCCATACTGGACGGAGAGATCCATATAATTCTGAGAAGCTTTCAGCTAAAAAACGCATATCTTTGGCAATAATTGATGGAGGAATTCTTTGTGTCATGATCCTTTTGCTTTTATCTTCAAACATAGTGGTTCCAGCGATAGCGATATCAGCGTCGATACTTTTAGCCGCTTGATACATCTCTTTCGTAAATTGCGGCGCTAATAAGTCGTCAGAGTCAATCATAGAAACGTATTCTCCAGCAAAATGAGTTGGCCAGAAACTTCTGTCAGGATAATGTTTGCCTTCATCGCTGAGCATATTAACTTGATTATGCAAATAAATAATGCGTTTGTCTTTCTTCTGAAATTGACGGCAAATTTTTTCGGTGTTGTCCGTTGAGCCATTATTACGAATGAGCAGTTGAATGTTTGGTTCTGTTTGATTCAAAACACTCCGTATGGTTTCGGCGATGTAATTTTCACTATTGTAAGCCATCATAAAGAAAGTAATTTTTGGTCGTATGAAACGTTTTCTGTTCATGGTTTAATCCCACACTTTCCAAGCGGCTTCTCCGCTGTACCATAATCTCTCTAACAAATTCTTATCCCGCTGCGTGTCCATACATTGCCAGAAACCATTATGTTTGT
>CATJSX010000044.1 GCA_949743265.1 uncultured Peptococcaceae bacterium | reverse complement strand
CAAAGAGCAGACCAAGACCGCAACAGAATTAGCCTATACCAAGGTCATCAGCTATAACAGGAAGAATCTTGAATGAGAAATTCAGAACAAGAACCGACAGCATAACAGACAACAAAACAGTACTGGAGAAAGGAAGAAATTTAATGGAAATTGGATAGAAATATGAGTGTGATTGTGGTATTCTATTAGAAATACAAATCGGAAATTGATAAAAGGAGGAGACCCAAATGCCAGAATTACGCAACATTCCGCTCACCTACAAAGAAGGTGTATACAGCGTTGTTGATTTCAGTAAGGACATTGATGGCTACAACGCTATTTCCTTTGACTATGACGCACAATATCAAATACTCACCTATGACATTCCTGTTGGGAAAAGCAAGCGTGAGATGACGCTGTACAGCGTGCCGGAGGATGAGCTTATTCGGACACTGCGTGCCGTCTATGGCAAGGACGCAACACTTCAGAATCTCACCGCTACGCTTAATGGTCACGAAATACTTTTGTACATTCACTATGAAAACGAGGAGCACGCTAAGCAGGAAATTCGGAGATTTGCCATTCGGAATGCAGATGCCATTATTAAGCAAATCCAACAATGCCCAGATGTGGTAGCAAGACTTTTTATTGACTATTACTGTGATAGCGATAACATGGATTACCATGCAGTGATTGGCACAGCAGCACAAATGGAAGATGTAAGACAGAAATACCGTCACGAAGATTCCTGCGATAATTCTGGCAACTATCCGTCTGAATACATTGAGGGCGACAATGAGATGCTGATAACAATGGTGCGCTGCGCCGAGGGTCATCCATCAGAAAATTTCCAGTATGCAGTAGAAATTATGGCGAAGCATATTGAAAAACATGCTTTGTCAACGTTGCACAAGACCGAGGATTTCAAATATATTTGTGCAGAATATGATTGAGAAATGAGTGTGAATTGTAGGAAAGTTAAGCAATGGCAACACTTTTCCGAAAAGGGAGTTATATAAAGGAGAAATGGATTTGGAAAAAAAGATAATGGGCGCAATGGCGGGACTTGATCAGAATATGCTCGGTCGGCTGGAGAATTTATATGATTTTTCTACGGCGAGAAGCGAAATCATTTCTGGTGAACTTTTGACGGAACTCAATGAGTTAACTTTAATATTAAACCGAGAGATTGCTCTTTATATCAATCGTCAGGGACGAGTGGAAATGGTCAGCGTCGGCAGTCGTCAGTTGGCGCAAATGCCGGAAATCTGGCGCAAAAGAAGTTCCAACGGATTAAGCGGCGTGCGTTGTATCCATACGCATCCCAATGGACAAAGCCATCTTAGTCAACCTGATCTTAGCGCTTTAATTCAATTGCGTTTAGACGGCATATGTGCTGTTGGTGTTGGTGAAAAAATGACGATTTCATTGGCAATGCTGCGACCGGAAAAGGGTGTTTTAGGCGAGAATGTAGCTTTAGCGGGACCTTTTAGTGTCAATAAACTATTGTCGCTTGATTTTCAGATGTTATTAGCAGAAGTAGAGCGTGCTCTTGACGAGCCGCTGTACCATAATGTTCCCCAAAAAGACCGCGCTGTTTTAGCAGCGCTTTTTAGTCAGCATTATGATGAATGGGAAAAAGATGATGTGATGACCGAGTTGGTAGAATTAGCGAAAACGGCTGGTCTGGAAGTCGTTGGTCAAGTGATACAGAAAAAAGAAAAGCCTGATGGCGCTTATTTCTTAGGTAAAGGCAAACTGGAAGAAATCGCACTTTTGGCGCAGAATCATCAAGCAGATTGTCTTGTTGTGGAAAAAGCGCTGTCGCCTTCACAGCAAAATAATCTGACGAAACGTTTAAATCTCAAGGTCATTGATAAGACGACATTGATTTTAGATATTTTTGCTCAACGGGCTAGAAGCAAAGAAGGTAAATTGCAAGTAGAATTGGCACAGCTTAATTATTTGCTGCCTCGTTTGAGCGGACACGGTACGGAAATGTCCCGTTTGGGCGGCGGCATTGGCACCAGAGGTCCGGGCGAAACTAAACTTGAAAGTGATAAACGTCATATTCGTCGCCGTATTGAAGCATTGCGTCATGAATTGGAAATCGTACGCAAAAATCGTGCTGTTCAAAGAAAGCGCAAAGAAAGAAATCAGCTTCCACAGGCTGCTTTGATTGGCTATACCAATGCCGGCAAATCATCTTTGCTCAATCTTTTGGCTGACGAGCAGATTTATGTTCAAGATCAGCTTTTTGCAACTTTGGATACGACAACGCGTGCAATAAGTTTGCCTGACGAAACTAAAGTGTTGCTGACTGATACCGTTGGTTTTATCAGAGATTTACCGCCACAGTTAATCGAGGCCTTTAAGGCGACGCTGGAAGAATTACAGTTGGCCGATCTATTGATCCATGTAGTGGATGTCAGCAACAAAAACTTTGAAAATCAAATTAGAGCTGTACAGCATATTTTAAGTGAATTAGATGTACAAAATAAACCCATGATTTATGTATTCAATAAAATTGACCAACTAGCTGCATTGCCAGCAGTTAGTCTTGATTTGCCCAAAGAAAATTGTTGTTATATGTCAGTAAAGGCTAGGACAAATCTCGACCAGTTATTGACGCTATTGACTACACAATTAAGTAAGCGCCATAAAACGATACTGTTTTCGCTGCCTGTTGCTAGAGGAGATTTGCTCAGCAAGTTATACAGTATTGGTAAGGTAGCAGAAGTTTGCTATGATAATGAGGTCGTTAAGGTACGGGTAGCTGTCAATGAAAACGACATGATTCCAGAATTAGAAGAATATATTGTATTGGAGATAGAAAATGAAAGCATTTTTTGAACAGCTAAAGCGGAACTATCAGCTTGACGAAACGCTGATGATGTTGATTGAACAGTCATATGTAGAGATACAGCCAATTTACAATGAGATCAATGAAAAAACATATACTAATCAGTTGAAAATTTTAAACGCTTTTCAAAAACATCAAGCGTCAGATTTCCATTTAAACGGCTCTACTGGCTATGGCTATGGCGATACAGGTCGCGATGTACTGGAATTGATTTGGGCAGAAATTTTTAAAGGTGAAGCTGCTCTGGTGCGAGCCAATATCGCTTCAGGTACACATGCTTTGGCGCTGGGGCTTTTTGGCAATTTGCGTTGTGGCGATCATTTTGTTTCCTTAAGTGGTCTGCCATATGATACGTTGCAGAAAGTTATTGGCAAAAATAAAGAACCGGGTACGCTCGCTGAATTAGGTGTTCGTCATGATGTAGTCGAATTGATTGACGATGATTTTGATTATGATGCCATTGCAAAAGTAGTGACACCGCAGACTAAAATGGTTTGTATCCAACGTTCACGCGGCTATTCATGGCGACGGTCGTTGTCCATTGCCAAAATTGAAAAAGTTATTCGTTTTGTAAAAGAGATTAGCCCTCAGATTATTTGCTATGTGGATAACTGTTACGGTGAATTCGTAGAGCTTAAGGAACCGCTGGAAGTTGGCGCAGATTTGATTGCTGGCTCGCTAATCAAGAATCCCGGCGGGGCTTTAGCGCCTAGAGGCGGTTATGTTGCTGGGCGTAAAGATTTGGTTTATCATGCCGCTTGTCGCTTAACGGCACCGGGCATTGCCGGCGAAGTTGGTTCTGCTCTTGATTTTAACCGCTTGGTCTTTCAAGGATTATTTATGGCGCCGCTAATTGTGGAACAAGCCTTAAAAGGTGCTGTTTTTACTGCTCAGTTGCTGGAAAAGCTGGGCTATCAAGTATCGCCTCAAGCCCAAGAAGCGCGGACTGACATTATTCAGGCAATCCAATTAAATAACGCCGAAAATATGCGCCAATTTTGCCGCGGCATACAAATG
The DNA here is from genome assembly GCA_949743265.1 of uncultured Peptococcaceae bacterium. Taxonomy (GTDB): domain Bacteria; phylum Bacillota; class Peptococcia; order Peptococcales; family Peptococcaceae; genus CATJSX01. Next base: position 57,502 of record CATJSX010000044.1, on the reverse strand, counting down.
GCGTCGCCTCTTGACGCTCATGTTACTCCCATTGACGTGCCTCTGCCCGGCTATGATGATGCAGTAATTATGGCAGGTGGGACTTTTGTGCAAGGGTCTTCTATTGAATTGAGTATTGACGGACCAATGCGACCGCCTTATATCGCTTATATGCAAGGCGGTTTGTCATTAGCTCATGCCATTGCTGGCGTTGTCGCTGCCGTTGGTCAATTAAGCCGAGGGGAAAGCCGTGGATAATAGTCAGTGGATCTTAACGCTTATGCTTTTGTTGGGACTTTTGGGTACGATTGTACCGCTAATACCGGGCATGAGTTTGATTTTCGTCGCTTTACTGGTATATAGCTGGTTTGACGATTGGCAAACTTTTTCGTGGCTTTATTTGGCGTTTGTAGGATTTTTGACTACGGTTTGCGGTTTGGTGAGCTATGGTACCAGCGTCATCGGCGCCAAAAAATTTGGCGTATCTACCAAAGGATTGATAGGCGCATTGGTGGGCGGCGTTATTGGGATGCTGATTTTTTCTGTGCTAGGCATGGCAGTCGGTGCGGTTTTGGGTGCTATAATAGCAGAATTGTGGTTGCAAAAACGTACGCTCACTGAATCAATGACCGTAGCTGCCGGTGTGTTCTTAGGCATAGCGGCAGGTACAGCGCTTCAGTTTATGGTGGCGTTAGCGGTCGTTGCTTATTCGATAGTAAAACTATTATGAGATTAAGGAGTTCTTCACAAATGAAAAAAAATATAGCGGTTGTTTTCGGCGGTCGTTCTGGCGAATATGAGGTTTCATTGAGTTCGGCGGCTGCTATTATCGCTCATTTAGATCATGAGCAATATCATATTTGGCCTCTTGCAGTAGCTAAAGACGGCAAATGGTATGGTCCCATTAGAGAAGATGATATTTTGACTTTTAAACCAGAAAATTATGATGAGCATGAAGTAGTGCTTTTGCCTATACCATCAGCGCCTTTGCGTCGGGTAAAAGATCAAGCGGTTTTGGTTCATTTGGATGTTGTTTTCCCGATTATTCATGGAACTTACGGTGAAGATGGTATTTTGCAGGGGCTTTTTGAATTAGCATCGCTGCCTTATGTGGGCGCTGGTGTGGCGGCTTCGTCGGTAGGAATGGACAAAATTTTGATGCGTAAGATTTTTACGTATCATCATTTGCCGCAAGTCAAATTTGTAACGGTTTTACGCAGTCAAGTAGAAGAAAAACCAGAAGATATTTTATTGATGATCGAACAAAATTTGCCTTATCCCATTTTTGTTAAACCAGCTAATGCTGGTTCTAGCGTCGGTGTAAGCAAAGCGATCGACCAATCGTCTTTATTAGCGGCGCTCAAAGAGGCTGGTAAATATGACCGCAAATTGTTGATAGAAGAAGGCTTAGACGTACGTGAAATTGAAGTGGCCGTATTGGGAAATGATAATCCCCAAGTTTCTATAGCTGGTGAAATTATCGCTTCCAATGATTTTTATGATTATAACGCCAAATACATCGACAACAAATCTATTGCTCAAATACCAGCGCAATTGACTGATGAACAAGCGGCAACTATCAGCATATTGGCAAAAGAAGCTTATCAAGCTATTGACTGTGCTGGATTAGCTCGAGTGGATTTCTTTATCGATAAGGCAACGGGCAAAATTTACCTTAATGAAATCAATACATTACCGGGATTTACAGAGATCAGTATGTATGCCAAGCTATGGCAATATTCTGGTTTAGATATGGCGAAACTATTGGATCGGCTAGTTGCTCTGGCAGAAGAACGTTTTAATGACCGTTGCAAGAATATCATTGATTTTCGGTAAAAGAGCGATGCGTGTTGAGGTGTAAACGATTTAAGTGAAATTTATAGGAAAAGAATGCCAGAGTTTTGTTGTCAGTTAAAATCATGGAGGAACGTTATGCAGAAAGTTATCGTTATTGGTAGTCCCGGAGCGGGCAAAAGCACCTTTGCCCGTCAGTTAAGGGCGGTGACAAATCTTCCTTTATATTATCTTGATATGATTTGGCACAAATCTGACGGCACTAATATTTCTTTAGCAGAATTTGATAAACAATTAGATAAAATCCTTCAAAGCGACCGTTGGATTATTGACGGAAATTACCAGCGTACCCTTGCTATGCGCTTGAGCGTTTGTGATACGGTTTTTTTATTGGATTATTCGTTGAGGGTATGTCTTGAAGGCGCAGAATCTCGCATTGGGAAAAAGCGTGAGGACTTGCCGTGGGTGGAAACAGAATTTGATGAAACGTTTAAACAGTGGATCATTAACTTTCCTCAAGAACAACTTCCTAATATTTATCGGTTGTTAGCGCAATATCAAAAAAATAAAACCATCATTGTTTTCAAAACGAGAGAAGAAGCTGACGATTATTTGAAAGTGATAGCTCAAGCGACTTGCTATTTGTCATATGTTACTGTAAAAAAATTTTGAAATGGAAGCACAGAGAGGACTCAATATATTGTCCGATATAGGCACGCTCGTTAAAATTTTTAACGAGCGGCCAATGGAGAACCAAAAGGAGGCGCCATTATGGCAGAAAAATCATCAAAAACGAAAGCAGCGGCAAGTAAAAAAAATGACAATAAAGTCGTTGACAAAAAAACAGCCTTAGAAAATGCATTGAAACAGATTGACAAACAATTTGGCGCGGGCACGTTAATGCGCTTGGGTGAACAGGAACGGTTGGACATCGAAGCGATTCCTACGGGTTCTATCGCATTGGATACCGCGTTAGGTATTGGCGGCATTCCCAAAGGACGCGTTACTGAAATATACGGACCAGAGTCGTCAGGCAAAACGACCGTAGCGTTACACATTGTTGCCGAATGCCAAAAAACCGGCGGTGTTGCTGCTTTTATTGATGCTGAACACGCTTTAGACCCTATATATGCTAAAAAAATCGGCGTTGATATTGACAATTTGCTGGTTTCACAACCGGATAACGGCGAACAAGCACTGGAAATCTGCGATGCGTTAGTGCGCAGCGCCGCGGTTGATATTATTGTGGTTGATTCGGTAGCGGCTTTAACGCCGAGAGCCGAAATTGACGGTGATATGGGCGATACTCATGTAGGGCTTTTAGCTCGACTGATGTCGCAGGCTTTGCGCAAATTAACGGGCAATCTCAGCAAAAATAATACCACGATGATTTTTATCAACCAAGTGCGGGAAAAAATTGGCATTACTTATGGCAATCCCGAAGTAACTACCGGCGGTCGTGCGCTAAAATTTTATTCTTCTGTGCGTATGGAGGTCAGAAAAGGAGAAGCTATCAAACAAAGCGATGATATTATTGGCAGCCGCACTAAAGTCAAAATTGCCAAAAATAAAGTAGCGCCGCCATTTAAGATTGTGGAGTTTGATATCATGTATGGCGAAGGAATTTCTAAAGAAGGCAATATTATTGATGTTGCCGTTGAGTTGGAAATCGTACAAAAAAGCGGCTCTTGGTATTCATATAATGGAGAAAGAATGGGGCAGGGACGCGAAAATGCCAAAAACTTTCTTAAAACACATGAAGATATTTGCACCGAAATCGAAAATAAAATTCGTGAGCACGCTGCAGAGGCCAGCAAAATTATTGGCGTCAAAGAAGACGATGCTAAAGAAAATACAGAAGATTCTTCTGAAGAAACAGATAGCATAGAAAGTGAAGCGTTGTTTTTAAATGATGAAGAATTGGAAATGGATGATTTGTTTATGTCAGAGGACGATGAATAATGTTGGAAAAAGCGAAACAACAAGCCTTGAAATATTTGCTGATTCGACCGCGCAGCGAACGGGAAATGAGACAATACTTGCAAAAAAAACAGTATGAGCGAGATATTATCGACAAAGTGATTGCTTATTTGCAGCAGTATCATTATTTAGACGAACTGAAATTTTGCGAGGCGTGGATCAATAGCCGCATCAACTTAAAACCTACTGGTCGTTACAAGATTAAGAATGAATTGAAAGAGAAAGGTATTGATGGTGCCATTATTGATGAAGCTTTAATGCAGTTTTATCCATACGAAACTGAATTGGCCTTGGCACAACAATTAGCGAATAAAAAAGCCAGTCAAAATTTACCTTATGAGAAAATTAAACGGCATTTAGCCTATAAGGGATTTGATTATGATTTGATCGAAGCGGTAGTCGATAAAACTAATCAATAATTTAAAGAGTTCATGCAATCCACTTGACAGTTTGATTTTTTATTTATACAATGATAAAGGGGAAATTGTTTAATGAGATTATTTCTGTTCGTGACAGAATCTATATATAAAATGTTGGATAAGTGAATGACGATTGGTGCAGACTAGCCGCAGCAGAAAAGGTTTTTGGTCATCATCCATAATGGTGTATTTATATATAGTCGATTTCAGCAAACCGAAATTCTCGGTTTGCTTTTTTTGTGGACAGAAAAAGACCCCCGTTGATTGATTTTTGAGTAGCGTTTGAGTAATTTAGCATTTATTTTACAGAAGAAAGGAGGCGATTATGCTGGAGAAAATTATAATAGGAATTATTGCTTTAGCCGTGGGAATTTTAGCCGGTTATTTATTAAGAAAATCTATTGCCGAATCAAAGATCCAATCAGCCGAGGCGGAGGCGCAAAAGATCATCGAGACGGCAACTAAAAATACGGAAGCCATCAAAAAAGAAGCGATTCTGGAAGCCAAAGACGAAGCTCATAAAATTCGTACCGAAGCGGAAAAAGAAGCCAAAGAGCAACGCAGTGAGTTGCAAAAGACAGAAAAACGCTTAGTACAAAAGGAAGAATCTTTAGAGCGCAAATCGGAAGCTTTGGAACGTAAAGAAGAACATCTGCAAAAGAACGAACAGGAAATAGAAACTATTAAAAACGACATCAATGAACTTTATCATAAACAACTGGCCGAACTGGAAGGACTCGCTAATATGACTTCCGACGAAGCTAGAGAGTTGCTTTTAGGTCGTGTTGAAGAAGAAATCAAGCATGAAACCGCCATGATGATTAAAGAAATTGAAGCGTCTGCAAAAGAACAAGCCGATAAGCGAGCTAGAGAAATCATTTCGTTGGCCATTCAACGTTGTGCCGCTGATCATGTAGCAGAAACGACGGTTTCTGTCGTTGCGCTGCCTAATGATGAAATGAAAGGGCGCATCATTGGACGCGAAGGGCGTAATATCCGTACGCTGGAAACCCTTACGGGTATTGATTTGATCATTGACGATACGCCGGAAGCAGTTATTCTATCCGGTTTTGATCCCATTAGGAGAGAAGTTGCCCGCGTAGCGTTAGAAAAATTGATCATTGACGGTCGTATTCATCCGGCGAGAATCGAAGAAATGGTTGAAAAAGCACAGAAAGAGATTGAAATCAAAATTCGAGAAGAAGGCGAACAGGCGACTTTTGATACTGGTGTACACGGTTTGCATCCAGAATTGATTAAGTTATTGGGACGTTTAAAATATCGCACCAGTTATGGACAAAACGTTTTAAAACACGCTGTTGAAGTTGCTCATTTAGCAGGCATGATGGCTGCTGAATTGGGTGTCGACGTTCAGTTAGCCAAACGCGCCGGCTTATTGCATGATTTGGGTAAAGCAGTAGATCATGAAGTAGAAGGTCCTCATGTTACGATTGGCGCTGAACTGGCAAAACGTTATCGTGAATCTAAAGATGTTGTCAATGCTATAGAAGCGCATCATGGTGATGTGGAACCGCTTACTATTGAAGCCGTTTTGGTTGCCGCTGCCGATGCCGTATCAGCCGCTAGACCAGGCGCTAGAAGAGAAACACTGGAATCTTATTTAAAACGTTTAACGAAACTGGAAGAAATCGCCAACGAATTTGAAGGCGTCGAAAAATCTTTCGCTATTCAAGCCGGCAGAGAGATCAGGATTATTGTCAAACCAGACAAAATTGATGATGCTGCTTCAGTGAAAATGAGTCGTGATATTGTCAAGCGCATTGAGAAAGAATTGGAATATCCGGGACAGATTAAAGTTGTTGTCGTTCGGGAAACTAGAGCGGTGGATTATGCGAAATAGAAAATTCCATATAGAATGCGTAAGGCAGTTTTTTGATTGTTTTATTAACGTGATAATACGCTCTGATCAGCAATTGATCGGGGCGTATTTTTATTGACGATAAATAATGCTGGGTGGATTTTGCAACATTTTGGCATGTTGGAAATCACACAGTTAGAGGAAAGATAAAATTATTATTCAAAAGAAAGTGTTTGTGTGGAAGCATTTGAAAAAATTTATAAAAAATACTATGAAACTATTTTTCGGTATGCCTTATCGCTTTGGCGAAAGAAACAGTCGACAGAAAAAATCACTCCAGAAATGTTTTTAAAGCGCTTAAGCAGATTGAGCGTTAGCAAGTTTCGAAAGTATGAGATACTATTCACGACGGCTGCGCTTTTTTAAACTATTGATTTAGCGATTGATAGTTTATAGAGTTCAGTTGTTTTAGCATATTTTTTTTCTTTGGTTTCACTGCTACTATTTGTTTGGTGAAAAATAACTTTTCATATTTGACAAGGAAATGTTGACTTTGTATAATAAAATGAATATAGAATTTGGCGATGGAAGCGGTCAAGCGTCGATAAAAGATAAGAAGCTATGGAAAGGGGCTTAATCATGCAAGTATTAACAGGCAAAGAGATTCGGCAAAAGTTTATCAAATTTTTTGAAGAAAAAGGGCACACTCATGTGGCAAGTTCATCATTAGTCCCTTATAACGATCCGACGTTATTATTTTCTAATGCAGGAATGAATCAGTTTAAAGATGTGTTTCTCGGCTTGGAGAAACGGAATTATACTCGCGCCACGACATCACAGAAATGTGTGCGTGCTGGCGGCAAGCATAATGATTTGGATACGGTAGGCAGAACAGCGCGGCATCATACGTTCTTTGAAATGCTGGGCAATTTTTCTTTTGGTGATTATTTTAAACGCGATGCTATTGATTTTGCGTGGACGTTTCTAACCAAGGAAATTGGTTTGCCAGAAGAAAAATTGTATATAACAATTTATCAAGATGATGATGAAGCCTATGAGTTGTGGCGGAAATTAACACCGGTACCGCCAGAGCGAATTTTACGTTTGGGTAAAAAAGATAATTTTTGGCAAATGGGAGAAACAGGACCTTGTGGACCTTGCAGCGAGATCCATATCGATCGCGGAGAGGACAAAAAATGCGATCATCCTGACGGTTGCGCTTTGGGCGTTTGTGATTGTGATCGATGGCTAGAAATTTGGAATTTAGTATTTATGCAGTATAATCGTGATGAAAACGGCGTTTTGACGCCGCTGCCCAGACCGAGTATTGATACTGGTATGGGATTGGAACGCATTACGTCTGTTGTACAAAACGTTGACAGTAATTATGATACGGATTTGATTAAACCACTGATCAATAAAGTAGAAGAAATGACAGGGCTTACTTATTATAGCGATCACCGCGGTTTTCCTTTTCGCGTTATTGCCGATCATGCCCGTTCTTGTACATTTTTAATTAGTGATGGAGTTTTGCCTAGTAATGAAGGAAGAGGATACGTTTTAAGACGGATTTTGCGTCGTGCTGTGCGCTTTGGCAAATCATTAGGGCTAGAAGGTCCGTTTTTGTATCAATTTAGTGCGGTGGTAGCTGATTTGATGGGTGAAGATTATCCAGAAATCAGCGAAAAGTTGCCAATGATTGAACGAGCTATCAAAGCTGAAGAAGAACGCTTTCAGCTGACCTTGACTGATGGCATCCATATTGTTAACGATGCTATTGATCGTTTGAAAAAAGAAGGCAAAACAGAGATTGACGGTGTAACAGCGTTTACTTTCTATGACACATATGGTTTTCCTATTGACTTAACTCAAGATATGGCTGAAGAAGCAGGCATGACTGTTGATAGCGCTGGTTTTGAAGCGGCAATGAAGAATCAGCGAGAGCAGTCGAGAATGTCTAAGCAGAAAGTAACGGCTTGGGATTTGGCACTTACTGTTACCGAACAACTGGGTGATTTGCCTAAAACGGAATTTGTAGGTTATGAGCAATTAACGACTCAAACGACTTTAACAGGGATGATAGTTGATGGTAATAAAGTAACCAAAGCGGAAGAAGGGCAAGAAGTTTATGTTGTTGTACCCATAACGCCCTTTTACGCTGAAAGCGGTGGACAGGCAGGGGACAGCGGTATTTTAAGAGGTGCTGCTGGCTATATTGAGGTAGAAAATACGCGAAAGATGCCTGATGGTAAGTATATCCATCAAGGTAAAGTTTATGGTGAAGTTCAGATAGACGAAATAGTGACATGCACAGTTGATGCTGAGCGACGGCAGGCAGCAGCTCGCAACCATACGGCTACGCATTTGCTGCATAAAGTTTTGAAAGAAGTGTTAGGAGAACATGTCAATCAAGCCGGTTCGTCAGTGGATTATCACCGCTTGCGTTTTGATTTTTCTCACTTTACTGCTGTTAGCGCAGAAGAATTATCTTTGATCGAAAAAAGGGTCAATGAAGAAGTGTTAAAAAGCTACGATGTGGTTGTTTTTGAAACGGATTTGGAGGAAGCAAAAAAACTTGGTTTTACCGCTTTATTTGGTGAAAAGTATGGTCATATTGTGCGGTGTGTACAAGCAGGAGATTTTAGTAGAGAATTGTGCGGAGGAACACATCTCAAAAATGTCAGCCAAATTGGCAGCTTTAAAATTTTGAGCGAAGGTGCGGTTGCTTCGGGTGTTAGAAGAATAGAAGCTGTAACTGGCTTAGCTGCTTATGAACATTATGTGACCAAAGAACAGCAGTTACATCAAGTCGCCAAAACGTTAAAGACTAACGAAAAAGATATTTTAAGCCGTATTGAACAGCTGCAAAATCAACTGAAAGAAACAGAAAAAGAATTGTCACAGTTAAAAAGTCAATCTTCTAAAGGGCAGGTTGATGAATTACTGAAAGGTACTAAAAAAATTAACGGTGTTAACGTCTTGGCGTGTGAAGTAGTGGCAAGCGATATGAATAATTTGCGAGATATGGCTGATTTGTTTAGAGAAAAATTACAAAGCGGCGTCGTGGTTTTGGGAACTAAAAGCGAAGACGGCGTCAATTTAGTAGCCGCTATTACTAAGGATTTAGCGAAGAGTGGACTTCATGCCGGTAATATCATTAAAGAAGTTGCTAAAATTACTGGCGGCGGCGGCGGCGGGCGGCCTGATATGGCGCAAGCTGGTGGTAAAAATTACGATAAATTGTCAGATGCGTTAGCTTTAGTAGAACATCTTATCGCAAATGCTGTGAAGTAGAGGAATTTTTAGCGCAAAAAGTAGGTTTCAATGAAAAAGAGGGTGTGTTTACATGTCGATTGAATTAGATGATACAATGTATTTTCAGCACGCGTCCAAAGAAGCGGAATCTCCGCAAGAAATATTGCAGACAGTTTATCAGGCGCTGTTAGCAAAAGGATATAATCCGATTAACCAAATCGTTGGATATTTGATTTCCGGCGATCCAGCGTATATTACTAGCCATCTTAATGCGCGCAATCTTATCCGCAAGATTGAGCGGGATGAATTGATGGAAGAATTGGTTACCAGCTATCTCAAGAAAGAATGAAAAAGTAATGGCGGATAAATAGCTTGAGTCTGTAAACATAAGAAAAAATACGATCAGGTTGGCAATAAAAGTTGCAATTCGAAGCACAAACCCATACTAAGAGGAGCAAGAGCGATTCCTATTTGGTTTGTCAGACAGAAAGGTGCTTTTATTGCCAACCTGAAATTGTTGTTGGTAAAATTTTTTAAATAAGGAGAGAGCACATGCGAATTATGGCTTTAGATGTCGGTGAAAAACGTATAGGTGTGGCGTTAAGCGATCCGTTAAAAATTACGGCGCAAGGTTTGAAAACTTATGTTCGTACTACACTAACAGAAGATGTGGCTCATTTGGCGCATTTAATAACAGAATATGATGTCAGTGAATTAGTAGTAGGATTGCCTAAAAATATGGACGGCTCTATAGGCTTTAAAGCTGAAGAAGTCCAGCAATTTACCGAGGCGTTATTAGATAAAATCGCTATTGATGTGGTTTATGTTGATGAACGGCTGACGACAGTAAGCGCGGAGCGGGCATTGTTGGAAGCTGACGTATCTCGCAAAAAACGTCGTAAAGTCATTGATAAAATGGCGGCTGTAATTATTCTCCAGAGTTATCTGGAGCGATTAGGACGTGTCTGAAAAATAGAATGAATCATTTTCTGTTGGTTAAGACAAGATTGCCATTTTGAGACACGTCTAAATAAAGCGACTCCAAATGTTAAGTTGTTTTTTCTGGATTTAAACAAATATGTGCTTTAAAGATCCGTAACAGCAGGGAGTTCAAAGTAAAATTGTACGCCGTCAGTAGTATTTTGCGCGCCGCAATCTTCTTGATGAAGATTCATAATAGCTTTGATAATAGCTAATCCCAAGCCGAAACTTTTACCGTCATTATAACGCGCGGAATCTTTACGATAAAAACTGACGAAAATGTTGTCTAATTCGTCTTCGCTCAATTGTTCGGTGGTATTGGTTATGGTGATGCGATAACGTTGGTTTGCCGCCAGCTGCACGTCCCAAATAATTTTGCCTTTAGGCGGTGTATATTTGATAGCATTTTCCAATAAATTGACCATTACTTGCATAATACGATGGTAATCGCCTAATGCAAAATGATCCTCTGTAGGTAAAATAACAACCGAAAGTTCTTTTTCTTTGATCGCTAATTGGTTATGGTGGACCATTTCACGTATCATTTCTTCCAAAACGATGATGGATTTTTCCAGTGTGATAACGCCGCCTTCCAGCTTGGAAAGCTGAAGCAGTTGAGTGACCAGTGTGTTCATTCGTTGATTTTCTTTCAAAATAATTTGCCGATATTCCTTTTGTTCTTCTTCAGTCAAAGAATCATCACTTAATGCTTCCGTATAGGCTTGAATTAACGCTAAAGGTGTCTTAAAATCATGAGATACATTGGTGATAAATTGACGACGAAATTGATTTGTCTTAGCTTCACGCGCTAAATCTTTGGCTAATAATTCTTGATTGAGTTCCAGTTGTTCAATGTAGGCTTTGAGTTTTTCTGCCATGAGATTGATACTGATGGAAAGTTCCTCCAATTCATCTCCTGTTTTGATTTCGACTTGTTGAGAAAAATCCATTTGACTGATACGCTGAGCCGCTGCATCAATATCGGCGATAGGCTGTGTAAAACGTTTGGTTACGAAAAATGTTAAAATGGCAGCAAGTATAAAGGTCGCTAGTGAAATATATAGATTATATTGTACGCCTAATTTAGCAGTCATGGCAATGGGCTCTCTCGGTGTGCTCAAGAAAAGATAACGGTTTTCTCCTAACGTTTCATAGAACGTCAACATAGGAAACGGTATGTTTTCTTCGACAAAAAGCGGCAAAGAAGCCAGATCAAAGACGTCACGGCGTTGAGCTTGGCGCATCATATCTTCTAAATTGCGCTGATAAAAAGGATTGACCGTAGTAAATTCTTCGGCTTTGTTATCTTCTGCCGTAAAACGAGCTTTCATTTTTTCTGGTTGATGGTTGCCTCGAGAATAATAGCTAACGAAAGCGGTTTGTCCTTTTAAAGTAAACAGCAAAACCGTAATATTTTTTTGTTCGGCTTCCCAAATGGCATTATTTAATTCGTCGTTATTATCTAAATTAAAAGTACCCGCTTCAATATGGGCAGCAATGGAGCGGGAAGCGTTGCGAAGCTCATTTTCTTTATTGTTTATATAGAATTTTTCCATTAAAGTGCTGCCGAAAATCAACGTGACCAAAATGTTGAAGAGCAAAATGAACGCAATTACCATAAAAAAACGATAGCGGATATGAGTTAATTTCGGTTTCATAAAGGCTCCTTTTCTGCGACTAATTTGTAACCAAATTTGCGGAGGGTGTGAATAGACTGTCCAAAATCACCTAATTTGGCACGAATACATTTGATATGAGTATCAACGGTGCGGACATCGCCGTAATAATCCATGCCCCAAACAGCATCCAAAATTTGTTCACGGCTCAAAGCAATGTTGCGATTGTTGACCAAATAATAGATCAAATCAAATTCTTTTGGTGTTAAAACAATGCGCTTACCATCAATTGAAACGATGCGTTGACGATTATCCAGAACAAAATTGCCTATGGTAATAGTATCGGATAGCAACATATCGCTGCGTTTGAGTAAAGACTTAATACGGGCGATAAGAATATCAGGACTGAAGGGTTTAGAAATATATTCGTCAGCGCCACAGTTAAAGCCCTTTAATTCATCAAGTTCACTGTCTTTAGCTGTTAAAATAACAATAGGAACTTTGGATGAACGGCGAATGGTCAGGCAAACGTCATAGCCATTGACTTTGGGCAGCATTAAATCAAGAATGACCAGATTAAACGCCCCGTCAACGAAGAGATCCAGCGCTTCTTGGCCGTCAGCCGCTTCAGTGACATGGAATTGATTTTTTTTCAAATAGTTGGTGATAATGCGCCGCAAATTGGCTTCATCTTCAACAAGTAAAACATCATTCATAGCAGAAAACCTCCTCAAAAGATTTTTTCTATTATATCATAGTAACCAAAATTTGTGAGCAGAATGTGAGAAGACACGATAATTTTAAAGGAATAATTAAGCGGCGCGTATTTTGAAATAGATAATGTATTTATGCAATCCTAAGTATATTGGACGAATTGATGTGATGTTAAAACAACTTCCTCAGAATAAACAAAATAATTTAGCGATAAAAAGCACGCAAAACACGATTTTTAGCGTTTTTGCGTGCTTTTTCTTGTTTCAGGTTTTGTCAAACAGCATAGCTTGATATGGTTTCTATCTATAATTAAGTATTTTATTCCCAGCGAAAAAATTTGAGAGCAATTCCACTACAAATAATTAGGCAGATAATCATGATGATAATTCCCGTAGTTTCTATAGGCTGATTTAATGAAACGGCTTTAAGCAGTTTAATGCCATGAGTTAATGGTAAGATATGGGCAATTTTTTGCAAATTGGTGGGCATAATTTCGTAGGGAATGGTAGCGCCAGAAAAAAGGAGCATCGGAAAATATAAGATACTGGCAATAATACTAGCTATTTTGCTGTTGGGTGCAATTCCGCCAACCATGATTCCTATACTAAATAATGAGCACATAACCAACAAGTAAGTGATTAAAAATAGTGACCATGAGCCTGTAAGGGACATATCGAAAAATAGGAAGGCTACTATAAAAATTAAGAACAGTGACAGTAGGGCATAAAGAGCATAAATCGTTAATTGTACTGCTAAAAGCAGAATGGGTTTCGTAGGTGTAACTTTATAGCGCTTCAAAATCTTTTTTTGCCGATAATCGGCGATAACCAAAGGGAGACCCATAATGCCGCCGGCACAAATAGCGATTGTCGAGATTGCACCAAATGATTGCGCCAAAAATACGGGCGCATCGCTATAAATAAATCCTAAAATCACTACTACGACAACAGGCAGACAAAGCGCAAAGATAATCATATCCATTCCGCGCAAAGATAATTTTCCTTCGATTTTAAGTAGGGTAAAAAAACGATTCATTTTATCTTATCTCTTCTCCAATAAACCATAAATAAGATTCTTCGAAATTGTCATAAGGACTTTGTGCAATGGCTTCTGGTATAGTTCCTGTAAAAGATAATCTTCCGTTTTTAAGGATGCTGATTCGATCGCAAAGTGTTTCAACTTCATCCATAAAATGAGAAGACAAAAAAATGGTTAAACCATGTCTTTTTAGTTCCTGTATGCTTTGCCAAATATCGCGGCGAGCTTTGGGATCAAGACCTGTAGTTAATTCATCAAGAAAAAGCACTTTTGGCTTTGCAAGCAGAGCCAAAAGAATAAAAAGTTTTTGTCTCTGTCCGCCAGAAAGATCACTGACCAAAGCGTTGGCTTTTTCTATTAAGGCAAATTGCCGCAATAAAGTCTGGTAATTTGCTGCGTCTTGGTAAAGGCAGGCAGTTTCTTCACATAATTCTTTAACTTTGATTTGTTGGGGATAATGGGCTTCTTGAAACTGCACACCAACTTGTTCAAAAAGCTGTTGACGATCTTTGTACGGATCTAAACCTAAAATTCGAATGGTGCCCGCATCGGCTTGTTTGGTTCCTAAGAGACATTCAATAGTGGTTGATTTACCTGCGCCGTTGGCGCCAAGTAGACCGTAGATCTCACCAGAAGCGACCGTTAAGCTGAGCCGGTCAATAATTTTGTTTCCGGCGTAAGATTTGCTTAAGCCGGAAACATCGATTGTTTTGGTCATTGTGTTGTTCCTCCTTGTATGAAAGTGTTTAAAGCATAACATTATTTTTTACTTTGGTGGATAAATGGAGGGTTTTTCGTAAAAAGCTGCTATTTTTGTCAGTTTTTCCAGTTGTTCGAGAATAAAATAAGCATTATTTTTAGCTTCATACAGAGAGGTCAGCAATTTATCACAAGCACTAATAATATCGTCTTCTGCCGTTGGTGTATCAATTGCTGCACGAATATTGGCTTGCGGATTAGATGACAAGGCGCGCAGCATACGAAGGATAGCAGCGAGGGAATAGTTGGCGCAGCGTAACGAGCGAATGATTTTTAGTTGTTTTAAATCTTTTTCGGTATAAATTCGATAGCCGTTTGCTTGTCGCTTAGCAGTGAATAAGCCGTTTAATTCCCAATTACGCAAAGTATCAATGGTAACGTTTAAATGATTTGCGGCTTGCTTTCTGGTATAAACCATAGAGTCAATTGGTGGCGCTTCATTGGTAAGATCAGTCAGCAAATATTGCGCAATGGCGATAGCTTCCTCAGCGTTGTTTTGTTCCGTTTCGATTTGAGTAATATAGGCTAGCGTCAGTGCAGTTGCTTGGGTATAATTGCCTGCTGCAGAAGTCTTAATGATAGCGACAGCTTGTTGGCGAAGACCGTTTTGCAAAATTTCTACACGCAAAGCAGCTCGAGCCAGTTTGAACTGTTCAAGGTGCAGTTCGGTAAAGCGACGGTAGCCATTGGGAAGTCGTTCTGCTTGGGCAATCAGATGGCGTTTTTCATATAGTCGAACGGTATTAGCATGAACGCCGATGATTTTTGCAAGTTCGCTGGTTTTGTAATAAGTCATGTTTTCTTTTCTCCTTCGTGAGGTGATAAAGCTGTTTACGCTTGATTATAGCAAAAAAAGAAGATTGGTGAATCAATGTAGGGTTAAAAATTTGTCATGGTTCAAAGCGTAAATAGTAATGCTAACTTTTACTTGACAAATAGTATAAATTATAGTATTTTAAAATCTCGCGGCTGCAATACTATAATTTATACTATTGACTTGTCAAGGAGGCATTTGTATGTTGCAAGAACAACAAGAACGTATAGCGTTATTGAGTAAAGCGCCAATGACAAAAGCTCTACTATCATTGGGGATTCCTACCATGATTGGTATGCTGATCAATGCGTTGTACAATTTGGTTGATGCTTATTTTGTAAGTGGTTTAGGAGAAAGCCAGCTGGGCGCAATTTCGGTTATTTTTCCGCTTAGTCAGCTGATGGTGGGGATCGGTTTATTATTTGGCAATGGCGCTGCATCGTATCTTTCTCGTTTATTAGGGCGGCATGAATTTAAAATGGCCGATCAAGTATGCAGTACAGCTTTATATGGTAGTTTATTGGTTGGCGCAGTGGTTACGGTTATTAGCCTTATGTTTTTAAAAACGTTTTTATTGTGGCTGGGAGCAAGCGTGAGTATATTGCCTTATGCGCTTGCTTATGGTGAAATTTATCTGGCTGCCTCTGTTTTTAATCTCTTTAATGTGACCATGAATAATCTGATGGCTAGTGAAGGCGCTGCTAAAAAAGCAATGACTGCTTTGGTGTGCGGCGCTTTGCTCAATATTGTTCTGGATCCCGTTTTGATTTACGGTATGGCTTGGGGAATTGTTGGTGCGGCTGTGGCTACGGTTATTTCGCAAATGGTTTCAACATTGATCTATTGGAGTTATATTCGGCAAAAAAAGAGTATTTTTCATTTCCGTTGCAAAGATTGCCGATTTACCATAGAGATTCTTGCTGAAATTTTTAAGATCGGGATACCGACGTTGATTTTTCAGTTGTTAACAGGTATAACTATCGCTTTTATCAATCGAAAAGCCGAAGTTTATGGAGATGGTGTGATCGCTGTAATGGGTACTGTTGTTAGAATAATGACCATAGGCAGCTTGAGCGTTTTTGGGTTCATAAAAGGATTTCAGCCTATTGCCGGTTATAGTTATGGCGCTCGAGATTGGGGACGATTGTATCAAGCGCTTAGACTTGCGCTTATCTATTCCACTATATTTTGCGTAATTTTTGGCGGCTGTATGGTTGTATTGGCTCAACCAATTATAGCGCAGTTTATCGCAGATTCTGGCGGAATCCGTTTACTGGGTCAAAAGGCGCTCATTGCCAATGGATTTTCTTTTATGCTTTTTGGTTTCTATACGGTATATGCTGCTCTTTTTTTGGCGTTAGGCAAAGGCAAAGAAGGTTTTGTTTTAAGTGCTTGCCAAAAAGGAATTTGCTTTATGCCGATAATTTTAACGCTGCCAAATATCTGGGGAATAAATGGTATTTTGTATGCGCAGCCAATAGCTGATCTTTTTGCCGCTATTGTAACATTGGTTATGGCGTTGCGTCTTCATTGTGAATTACGCGTTAAGCAGCATGAGCAATGATAGGTATTTCATTAACAGAAACGTCTATAGTGGACAAGGTCTTGGCTGATGTATTATACTAATTGTATATAGTTTAAAACGGCGTAAGGAGTGTCTTATAATGATGACTATACAAGAAGCTCAATTCAATTGTCCTGTGGAAGCTACGCTTCTTTTGATTGGTGGCAAATATAAGCCATTGATTCTGTGGCATTTAATTGATCGGCCGCTACATTATATGGAATTGCAGCGCTTGATCCCTAAAGCAACTCCTAAAATGTTGTCGCAGCAGCTGCGTGATCTGGAAGGTTGGGATTTAATTCATCGGGAAGTCATTCCCGAAAAACCACCCAGAACATTGTATTCTCTTACTGCGTTGGGACGAAGCATTATTCCTGTATTGGAAGCAATGTGCGACTGGGGAAATGATTTTCTGGAGAAAGTAGCCATAAAACCGGTAGGCTGTACAGCAAAACAACATAAATAATTTGAGATCCTTTAGTCAGAACAAAATAGGAATGAATATTGCGTTTGTTTTGCTAGCAGTGATTGATAAGCGATACGGAAAATATTTAAAAAAAGCTGAGGCAGGCTTAAATAAACGCCTCAGCTTTTTTCTGCGATAAATGATTAGCATGTTTATTTTGTCAAGGATAATATAGGGAAACAATCGGGCATGTCACAAAAAGGAACAATTGTGACGCTAAATTTTAGCAGATCGTAACTTTTTAAAAAGAAATGAAAGTTCTGCTTTGGTTGAAAAGGACTTTTATTTATGCTATGATAAAAAGTAACTTGCTGGCGTTTTTATGCAACGTTATAAGCGCGAGTTGTATTTAAACGAAGCGTATCGTTGATTTCAGAAGGAGATAGCGACTTTTGATTAATTTCAAAATAACGCAGGGAGGTAGAAAATGAGCTGTTTAGGCGTATTATTTGCACTTGATGAGATTGACAGCCAAAGATTGCGGTCTTTTGCGCGAAAAGAACGAGTAGATTTTGTCAGCGAGGTTCTGGAAGAGACTTATTTTGAACAGTCGCGCCAATGGGTGGCAGAATTAGATAAATCATGGGATGCTATGCACCGAGCCTTGACTGACGGCGAGCTGAAATTCGGCAATGAATCGCCGTTAGCATTAGTTATTTTAGGTGGCGAGGTTCTTTATGGCGATTATATAGAGGAAGATGACTATATTATTACCTATAAAACCCCGCAAATGGTCAAAACTGCTGCACAAGTTTTGGCTAATATGGAGCAGGCAGCCTTTCGCCGCCGTTATTTTGCTCTTGATGAAGCAACGTACGGTTTTCCTGTCGATGAGCAGGATTTTGAGTATACATGGTATTATTTGGACAGCAGTAAAGATTTTTGGCTTCGGGCTGCTAAGGCTAATAGAAGCGTCATTTTTACCGTTGACCAGTGAATATATAAACTGCATGTGAGGAGTGGAAAAAGTGGATCATGAATTATTAAAGCAAGTCGAAGCATGGCATCAAGAAAATGCTCATGCGCAAATTATAGCGGCTTTGTCAGCAGTAGCGTGGCAGGAATTGGATTATGAAGCGACGGGTTATTTGGCAAGAGCGTATAATAATATCGGCAACTATAAAAAAGCTATTGAACGGTTACAAAAAGTGGCTGCTCAAGGGAAAGATGATCCGTTATGGTATATTCGTATAGGATATGCTTTTTATTACAATGAGCAGTATGCTGAAGCGCAAAATTATTTAGCTACTGCTGTAAAATTAGTGCCTGAAGACGATGAAGCTAAACAGTTGTTGTCTAAAGCGCAAGAACGAGTCCCCAAAAAGGATTTGACGGAGCTGATAGTTGATTATCTGGCGTGTCCGTGTCAAATATTTGCGCCTATGGTCAACGATGAAGCGTTGGTAGACGCTTATCGGGAAGCAAGAATAGCTGGTAAAAAAGAAGGCTTTACACCGGTATTGATTAGCGTTGACGACGTTTTATGGGATCAGCTAACCGAGGTTGCGCCCAAAGGTATGACGGCGAATGATTATCGCCAAGCGCTGTTGACAGTTGATTTGGCTGACGGTGATGAAATTCTGCGTGAAAAACTGGCGGAAATGCAAGTTGATTCATTTGATGCCGGCTTGTCGTGGGAAGACGATGTAGTGGGTGAAATAGACGGTGGTGAAATGATTGATCGCTTGGGAGGCTATTGGACTCTAAGCGATCATATGACTTATCCCGTTATTTTGGCTAAAATTCCAGTTAAAGATCCATGGCAGATTTTTGCTTATTTACCCATAGGCGGCTGGAATGAGTGTCCTAATGCTGAAGAAATGATGGCTATCGCCAAAAAATGGTATGAAAAATATGGTGCTGTAGCGGCGACTGTTAGTCATGATGTGGTGGAATTTGTCCTTGATAAGCCGCTTGATAATCAAAATGAGGCGCTTGCTTTAGCGTTGGAACAGTTTGCTTTTTGTCCCGATCGAGTCGATCAATCAGCGGAAGGCACTGCCGGCGCTTTGGCAGATACGCTTTTAAAATCCGTTGTGTGGTATTTTTGGTGGGATTAGGTGAATAATTATTATGGCAGAACGTGATAAACGGCGGTTTGTCGATCAATCGGCAAAGTATACCGTTTGGTTTCAGCTGCGATATGGACACATTTTGGTTCATTGCCCACGTTGCGGCGGTAAAGCCCAAGTATGTTTAGATGACAATGGATTGCTGCATTTGACTTGTTCAGCATGTTATCACACAGCTAAAATTAGACGATATAAATATCTAGCGAAAGCCAAAGGCATTTGTCAACATTGTGGTCGCTGGTTTAATGTGCGTTTAGACACGTTTTATCCTAAGGTTAAAATCAGTTGTCCGCACTGTGGTCAGGTGCAAATTGCTGCCGCAGAAAAAACAGACGATATTTATTGGCATCACTATTTGGGAGGATTGGCGCTTTATTTAACAGAGCGTTATAAAAATCATACCGTTTGGGCGCTTAATCAAGACCATCTGGCTTTTTTGATTGATTATACGCGAGCGACTTTACGACAGAAAGCTTATTACGAAGGAGCAGACGGACGACGTTATATTTTAACGCAGTCACAAGGTTATTATTTGCCTAAGTGGTTTAAACTGGCGAAAAATCGAGCGGGAATTTTAAAGGTATTGGAAAGAATGCAGAAACGATAGACAAACAGCCGAAAGGAATATCGCGTCTAAAGCGAATCCTTTCGGCTGTTTTTATTTATTTAGGGCAATATTTGTTTAAATAGTAAACACGATAAATAATGCTTGCTTCAACTGCCGTTCGAACTAGGAAAGTAACCGTCAGCAATCGGCGCAAAAAGTATCCGTGCCATAAATAGGCAAATAGCCATCCTTCATGTAATCGAACAACAATTGTCAAAGCAAGTGATAGCAGGATGATTATAAATTGTATAACAATGATTGTGGTCAAAAGCAGTTTGCTGCTTGCGTCCATAGAAAAGTTTCTGGCTTCGAGTGCTAATTCATGCGTTCCTTTGAGTAAAGTTCCGTACAAAATAGCTGTGAGAAACTCTCTAAAGGCTACCCATAGAAAGAAAATCGCCAAATATTCATCACCATGAACAGTGTAAGAAGCTAAGATTTCGACATGCTCAGCCAAAAACTGCAGTAATAATGGTTCAGCAGTTTTCATGATCATTAACAAGACCGCTGGCACCAAAGCATAACCAAAAATCGGTTTTGTTTGATACAGATGGTAAATACCTATAGCGATGATGAAGCCGCTCAAAAACGTTCCTGCGCTAAGAATGAAAATGCTTAGCGGCGTATAATTCAACAAGCGTAATATCAGAGATATGACCATGCCCCAACCAATAAGCGCTAAATATTGATAGTTCATGTATCCTCCTTGTTAAATAAGAACGATAATAGTTTTTGCTTAAGTTTTCGATTGCCTAAAATGAATTTTAAACGATTAAAAAGTTAGTTAGCGGCTATTTGTCGATCCGCGCCGTATAATTTGTTGATCAAGTTAATGCTTTCAGCGTCTAAGCCGACGATTTGCACAGTTTTACCATTATCGGTAAATTTTTTGACTGTTTTTTTCAAAGCAGTAGCCGCTGATTCATCCCATAGATGTGCTTTGGAAAAATCCAAAGTAACTTGTTCAAGAGGAGCTTTATAATCAAATCCACTGCTTAAGGCTTCAATAGAAGCAAAAAAAATCTGTCCCTGAATTTGATAAGTTATTGCTTGCTCGGTGCGTTTAGCCGTTACGGAAATTTTGGACATACTGTTGGCAAAGAAAATAGCAGTAAAGACTAAACCTAAGACGACGCCGATAGCCAAATTACTGGTAGCAACCACGACAGCAACAACCATGATGATGACGAAAGCGTCTGTTTTGGGCATTCGTAGCAAATGACGGGCAGAATCCCAGTCAAAAGTAGTAATAGAAACCGTAATCATAACGGCGACCAAAGCCGCTAACGGAATTTGCACCATGAGATCATTCAAAATAAAAATGAGCACCATTAAAAACGCGCCACTGACAAAATTAGATAAGCGTCCGCGTCCGCCAGACTGAACATTGACAATAGCCTGTCCAATCATTGCGCAGCCGCATGTACCGCTGAAAAAGCCGCTGACGATATTGGCTATTCCCAAACCGCGACATTCGCGATTGCGGTTGCCAACAGTATCGGTCATTTCGTCAATAACTTGACTGGTGAGCAATGTTTCCACTAAACCCACTAAAGCTAAAGAAACAGAATAAGGCAAAACGATGAGGAACGTTTCTAAATTAAAGGGTACTGTAGGTAGATGAAACGGTGGTAGAGCGGCAGTAATGACGCCCATATCGCCGATAGTTCTGACAGGCGCTTTAAAAATAATGGCAATAGCTGTAACGACGATAACAGCTACTAACGTTGACGGCACCGCTTTGGTTACGCGTGGGAACCAATAAATGATGACGATTCCTAAAGCTACCAGTGCATACATTGGCCATCCTTCTCCTTTAAAATTACCAAGTTGTGAAGAGAAAATTAAGATGGCTAGCGCGTCAACAAAACCTACGCTGACGCTGTTGGGAATCAATTTGATTAAATTACCAACTTTGAATACCCCTAAAATAAACATAATAACGCCGCATAAAATTGTGGCGACCATTAAATATTCTGGTCCGTAATCTCGCACCAGACCAACAATTACCATCGCCATGGAACCAGCCGCTGCTGAAATCATACCCGGTCTGCCGCCGAGAAAAGCCATCAGCACCGTTAGCCAAAATGAGGCGTACAATCCCATCATTGGACTGATACCCGCTACAATACAAAAACCAATGACTTCTGGAATCACCGCAAAAGATGAAACTAAACCCGCCAAAATATCTCCTCTGGCATTGCCGAACCATTCGTTCAGCTCTTTTTTGACTTGCAACAACATTAAGACTTCCTTTCTTGGGGACGCAAAAATGCCATACCCTAAATTAAGCTGTTATTATAATATAGTATACAGTTTAATTTAGGGTATGGCAACCATTTTTTGTAAATGTAAAAACAACGTTTTAATGAAAATTTGTTAAAGTTTTGCTGATATTTTGAGCATAAAGCCGCCATACTATTTTTTAGAGGTGATTCGTAATGTTCCATTCGTTAACAAAACATCATTTGGGTATTTTTGCTTTTCTTCGTCCGGGCTGGTGGGTTGTTCATTTTGCCGCCGTCATGATTCTTTTGACAATTGGTTATTGTCTGTGCGAAGAATAACTGACAGGAACCATTCTTAAAGCAGCGGCTATGAAATAGCCGCTGCTTTAAATTACCGCTCAGGCGATTAGCTAATCATATTATGAGCCAATTTCTTTTAATAAATTGCCCACTAAGCGGTTGGCTTCCTGTAAACCGCTCAAAAAATCGTCTTTGTCAAACATAATATGACATTGGCAATGGTGGCAAATTAGTTCATTGCGTCCGTCGTTGGAAGAAAAATTCAAGATTTCTCCGCAGTCTGGGCATTTTATTTGAAAAGTTGTTTGATCTAAATGATTCAATAGGATTCCCCCCTTTTAGAAAATAACCATCTGCTACGTTATATGATAAAAAGGCGCTAACTATTCAAAAAATAAAAGACAGTAAAAAAAGAGTCCTGTTTACGAACTCTTTTTTTACTGTCTTTGACTAACTGGGGATATAGGAATCGAACCTATAGATGCTAGAGTCAGAGTCTAGTGCCTTACCGTTTGGCGAATCCCCATTACTGCGAAATTTATTATAGCAGGTCAGGAAGAAAATTGCAATCTTTTTTTCGCGAAAAGCAATATTTGGCGAAGGTAAGTGTTAATCAAATATTATAAAATGCTGTGAAAATAACAAGTGAAAAATATTAAGAAACATGAAAGCAGATTAAAAAGTGAACAGAAAAAATTTGTGAGAGAAAAATTTTGCGAGAACAACAAGATTTTGTTCAAAAAAATTTTGGAGATGATAGTTTTCTTTCAAAAAAAGATAAATAGGTATGCAAAAGCACTGTATAAATAATCCAATAAGAAAAAAATATTTTTTTCTTAGTCAAAATCATTGACAACAGAGCAAGAAAGTGATATTTTTTTATTAGATTTTTAGCACTCAACTTAAACGAGTGCTAACAAAATGAAAAATAATGGCATATGATAATGATGAGAATCAGAGGTGATTGCCATGGAAATGGATAGTCGTAAACAAAAAATATTAGAGGCGGTAGTTTTGGACTATATCAAAACTGCTGAGCCGGTCGGCTCTCGCACTATATCCAAAAAATACAACTTAGGCGTATCGTCTGCGACTATTCGTAACGAAATGGCGGATTTAGAAGAAATGGGGTTAATTGAGCAGCCTCACACGTCAGCGGGACGCATACCGTCGAATGCCGGTTATCGTTATTATGTCGACTATTTAATAAATAAAGATAGCATTAAAGCTGAGGCTAGGGAATATTTGGCCAAGGCTATTCAGGATAAATCCAGACAAGTCGAAGAAGTCGTAGAAGATACTTTGAAAATGCTTTCTTCGGCAACTAGCTATACATCGCTGATGTTAATTTCCAATGAAGGCGGTAAAAAGCAGAGTTTGCAATTATTGCAGTTGTTGCTGGTTGAGCCGGGCAAAGCACTGATGGTCATTGTCACCGAAGGTGAAAAGGTTGAGAATCGGTTTATCGCTATTCCGTCGACAGTGACTAAAGAAGATTTGGATTTGGTATCTTTGTTGTTGAATCAAAATCTTAAAGGCATACCAGTAGACGGTTGGCAAAAGGATATGTTGGAAAATATTTTTGCTGAACTGACACATCAGCGTAAAGTTGTTGATGCGGCTTTAGAGATGCTCTCTTCGATATTGCGCCGTGAAAAGAGCAGTAAAGTTTATCTAAACGGCACGTTGAATATGCTAAGCCTGCCGGAATTTAAAGATGTTAATCGTGTAAAAACAATCTTGCAGACGCTGGAAGATCAAGAAGTCGTTAATACTTTATTAGAAGACGACAAAAACAGCGATATCGTTGTCAAGATTGGTACAGAAAATATTATTCCTGAAGTACAAGATTGCAGCGTTGTTATGGCTACTTACCAATTAGGCAATGATATTATCGGCAAAATTGGCTTATTGGGACCGACTCGAATGGATTATTCTAATGCTATTGCCATATTAGAGGCGTTAGCACAAAGTCTGAAGCAAAAGGACGATTCATAGCTAAGGAGGCAATTAAAAGTGGAAGAAACAAAAGAAACAGCGTTTAATCTACAGGAGAACAATGCCAGTGCTGTGCGAGCCGTGATGAGCGCTGTAGAAAATACCATTGGTCCTAAAGGATTGGATACTATGTTGGTGGATCAATTTGGCGAAGTGATTATTACTAATGATGGTATGACAATTTTAAATCAAATGGAAGTGGCCCATCCTATCGCTAAAATGGTTATCAATGCCGTTAAGGCTCAGCAAGAAGCGGCAGGCGACGGCACCACGACAACAGCACTTTTAGCAGGCGAATTAGTTTTAAGCGGTTTAGAACAGATGATGAAGGGCGTGCCGGTAGCGCAAGTTATAGAAGGAATGCGTAAAGGCATTGAGGCAGCCTGCCAGCTTATTGAAGCGGAAGCGGTAAAGATTGACTACCGAGATTATGATCGCTTATTTGACGTCGCTTTGGTAGCTGGTCGCGAATACCATGATATTGCGCAGTTGATTGTCAGCGCTGTACAGATGATTGGTGAAGAAAAACTGCTGGAAGAAAGTTTTAAATTCTCTGATGTGGTTAAAGCGGTAGAAGGCGCTGATAATGAAGTTTTTCTAGGCGTCTTGGTAGAAAGAGAACGGCTTAATGAAGAAATGCCGCGAGAAGTAATGGAAGATGTAGCTGTTTTGGTTATTGACGATGCATTGGAAGCCGAAGCATTGGAAAATGAAGCGATGGCGACTGAGAGCGGCTTTAGGCATTATTTGGAAACCAAAGCGTCGTTTAAAAATAATATAGAAAAGATTATTGCCAGCGGCGTCCGCGCCGTTTTTGTTGACAGAGGTGTTAACGAAACGGCTGAAGAGATGCTCTCAGACGCTGGTATTATGGTGGTGTCTCGCGTACCTAATAAAACGTTGCGTTTGTTGACAGAGCACAGCGGTGCACGAATGATCAAGCGTACCGGTTTAAATCGTTCTTTGGAAGAATTGAAGAAAAACTTGGGTAGGGTTGACGCTGTTATTTTTGATGAAAAATTGAAGCAAGTCAAAGTGATTGGCGGCAGCGGCAAAGCTATGGCAACAGTTTTAGTCAGCGCTGCTACCAATGAAATTGTCGGCGAACGAGAACGTATCGCCAAAGACGCCGCTGCTAGTGTGCAGATGGCAGTCAGAGAAGGTATGGTTGCTGGCGGTGGTGCTTGCGAATTGGCAGTTGCTCGCTTATTGGAAAAAACGAAAGAGGCGGCAGCAGGCATGACTGCTTTTGGTGTGGAATGTGTCATCAACGCTTTAAAGCGTCCTTTTATGCATATTGTCAGCAATGCTGGTTTTAATCCGCTGGAAAAATTGGGTGATGTCAGTCGGGCGCAAGTGAAGGAAAACAATAACCATCTGTCTATTAACTGCGATAGCGGCGTTATTGAAGATTTGCTGCAAAAAGGCGTCGTTGATCCAGCTTATGTGAAAAGCCATGCTTTAAAAGTTGCCGGTGAAGTGGCAGAGGCTATTTTGCGTATCAATATCATTATTAAACGCAAACCATATACTGATAAATAGCTATAGGAGTGTGAATGACGGGTGAGTTTACAAGAACAAGAAACATTAATGGAGGAATTAGCAGAAGAAACAGCAGCCGAGGAAATATCGGCTGAAACAGTAGAAAATGAAGAAAACATCAATGAAGAAGCGCAGAAATTAAGCGCTGAACTGGCTGATTTGAATCAAAAATTTCTGCGGGTGGCAGCTGATTTTGAAAATTACAAGCGTCGCACGACACAAGAAAAAAACGAGTTGCTTTCTTACAGCAACGCTAAATTGGTTGGCGATTTGTTGCCTATTATTGATAATTTTCAGTTGGCGCTCAAAAACAGCAGCGATAATGAAGAAGTCAAAAGTTTTTTAAAAGGTGTAGAAATGATTTATACTCAGCTGATGGGTGTGCTAGAAGGCGCTGGACTTAAGGTCATTGAAACCGTTGGTCAGTCTTTTGATCCCAATAAGCATGAGGCCATCATGCAAGTGGTGGATGACAGTGTAGATGAGGATACTGTCGTTGAAGAAGTCAGATGCGGTTATCAGTTCAAAGATAAGGTGTTGCGACCGAGTATGGTCAAGGTTTCTACGAAATAATATGGTTTGTAAAATTTATTTACTATAGATCAGAGCCGTTGGGCTTTAAAACCTTTAGGAGGGTATTTTATCATGGGAAAAGTAATTGGTATTGACTTAGGAACAACAAACTCTTGCGTAGCAGTAATGGAAGGCGGCGAGGCCGTTGTCATTCCTAATACAGAAGGTAATAGAACAACGCCGTCGGTTGTAGGCATTGCTAAAACTGGCGAAAGATTAGTCGGTCAGGTGGCTAAACGTCAGGCGATCACCAACTCCGATAATACTGTGGCTTCTATTAAACGTCATATGGGCACAGATTACAAAGTTACTATTGGCGGCACTGCTTATACGCCGCAGGAAATTTCAGCTATGATTCTGCAAAAATTAAAATCGGACGCTGAAGGTTATTTGGGTGAAACAGTTACAGAAGCGGTTATTACCGTACCGGCTTACTTTACTGACAGTCAACGACAAGCCACCAAAGATGCTGGTAAAATCGCTGGATTAAACGTTTTAAGAATTATCAACGAACCAACTGCTGCTGCTTTAGCTTATGGTATTGATAAAGGCGAAGATCATACGGTTTTGGTTTTTGACTTAGGCGGAGGAACTTTTGATGTTTCTATTTTGGAATTGGGTGACGGCTTATTTGAAGTTAAGGCAACCAGCGGCAACAATCGTTTAGGCGGCGATGATTTCGATGAAAAAGTTATTGATTGGATGATCATCGAATTTAAAAAACAGACTGGACTAGATCTTTCCGGCGATAAAACTGCTATGCAGCGCTTAAAGGAAGCGGCAGAAAAAGCTAAACACGAATTATCCAATGTTACTACTTCTAATATCAATTTGCCTTTTATTACCATGGATGCTAATAATCAGCCGCAGCATTTAGATTTGACGCTGACCAGAGCAAAATTTGATGAATTGACCGCTGATTTAGTTGAAAAAACCATGGGTCCTACTCGCCAAGCGTTGCAAGATGCGCAATTAACGGCTAATGATATTGACAAAGTTATTTTGGTTGGCGGTTCTACCAGAATTCCAGCTGTGCAAGACGCTATCAAACGTTTAATCGGCAAAGAACCGTTTAAAGGCATCAATCCTGATGAATGCGTAGCTATCGGCGCAGCTATTCAAGGGGGCGTATTAGCGGGCGAAGTGAAAGACGTTGTGCTTTTGGACGTTACGCCACTGTCTTTGGGAATTGAAACATTAGGCGGTGTATTTACTCGAATCGTTGATCGTAACACGACTATTCCTGTATCGCGCAGTCAAATTTTCACTACTGCTGCTGATAATCAGACATCTACTGATATTCACGTTTTACAAGGTGAACGTGATATGGCGAAATACAATAAAACCTTGGGGCGTTTCACATTGATGGATATTCCGCCAGCGCCAAGAAATGTACCGCAAATTGAGGTTAAATTCGATATTGATGCTAATGGTATTGTTAATGTTTCCGCCAAAGATTTGGGAACAGGCAAAGAACAACGCATCACCATTCAATCCAATAGTGGTTTATCTGATGCAGAAATTGACAGAATGGTTAAAGATGCTGAATTAAATGCGGAAGCTGATAGAAAACTTAAAGAAGAAGTTGACACTAAAAATCAAGCGGAATCCTTAGTTTTCCAAGTGGATAAAACTTTGAAAGAAAACGAAGATAAAATTGATGCTGCTGATAAAAGTGCTATTGAATCGGCTAAAGAAGCTTTACAAAAGGCTTTAGATGGCGGCAATACAGAAGAAATCAAAGCAAAAACCGAGGAATTGACCAACGCGCTGTACAAAATGACGGAAAAAATGTATGCTGCAGCGCAGGCACAAGGCGCAGCTGGTCCATCTGATGAACAACCTCATGTTGAAGACGGCGTATACGACGCTGAATATACAGAAGTCAACGACGAAAAATAATTGCTCTCAAGGCGCTTCGAGCTACTTACACATTGGTCGAAGCGTCTGTTTGCATTAAATTCCAAAAAGAAAAAGGAGCAATCAAACGGTGGCTAAGAGAGATTATTATGAGGTGCTGGGCGTTGACAAAAATGCAACGGATGACGAGCTGAAAAAAGCCTTTCGGAAATTGGCTCGTCAGTATCATCCCGACGTCAATCCCGGCGATAAAGAAGCAGAAGAGAAATTCAAAGAAGTCAACGATGCTTATGAAACATTGTCTGATCCGGATAAACGCGCTCAGTATGATCAATTTGGTCCTGACGGTCCTACTGGCGGGTTCGGTGGCTTTGGCGGCGGTCAAGGTTTTGGCGATATGGGCGACATTTTTGATATGTTTTTTGGCGGCGGCTTTGGTTCCGCTCAAAGTCAGCGTGGTCCTCGCAGAGGTCAGGATTTGCGATATGATTTGACGATAGATTTTGAAGAAGCGGTATTCGGAACAGAAAAAACTATCAGCATTCCTCGCTGGGAAACATGCCAAACTTGTAACGGCAGCGGCGCTAAAGCCGGCTCATCGCCAGTGACTTGTCCGCGCTGTCATGGTACTGGGCAAGAAAAAGTTATGCAAAAAACTCCTTTCGGTTCCTTTCAATCTGTGAAAACGTGTCCAGAATGCGGCGGCAAAGGAACTGTTATCAAAGATCCTTGTCCTGACTGCAACGGACAGGGTAAGAAACGCATGACTCGCAAACTGGAAGTTAAAGTACCAGCTGGCGTTGATACTGGCTCGCGTCTAAGAATGAGCGGTGAAGGTGAAGCCGGCGAAATGGGTGGACCAAAGGGGGATTTGTACATTTATATCAATGTCAGAGCCCACAAAATATTCCAGCGTAATGAAGACGACGTTTATATGGAACAGGAAATCAACTTTGTAGAAGCCGCTTTAGGCGCTGATATTCAAGTGCCTACACTGGAAGGCGATGTGACGTTGACTATTCCCGCCGGTGTACAAAATGGCGCTAAATTCCGTATGAAAGGCAAGGGCATCAAAAACGTCAAAGGCTATGGTAAAGGCGATCAATATGTCACCATTAAAGTTGTTACACCTAAAAATTTGACCGCCGAACAGAGAGAATTATTTAAAAAGTTGGGTGAAACCATGGTAGTCAAAGAAAGCAATCATACGACCAACACTTTTGATGACGATAAAAAAAAAACCGACATGACAAGAGGCGCCGAAAAAAGTAAAGATAAAGGCTTTTTCAGTAAAATAAAAGATGCGGTAGAAGATTTATGGGATGATGATAAAATGGAATAATTCCACCAGCGATGCAGAATTTTAATTTCTGCATCGCTTTTTTTGTGGTACAATAAGGAAAAAGACAGGGGGGAAAGAAGATGAAGTTAAAATTACTCGCAGAAGATTTTTCGATTTGTCGATTGTCCGATTACAAAGCGGTCGATTGGACAGCGCCTTTGGTATTTATTTTAAAGAGTACAACAGAAATAACAGTGGTTTGTCCTACCGTACAAAAACCTGCTCAAACGCTTAGTGACGACGATGGCTGGCGAGGATTTTGCATTGACGGCAAATTGAATTACGAGCTGGTCGGTATTGTTGCGAAAATCAGTCAGATTTTAGCTAGTCATACGATTAGTGTTTTTGTTGTTAGCGGCATAGAAAATAATTACTTTTTTGTAAAAAATGAGCAGTTGGCTTTGGCACAAGAAGCGCTGGATAAAAAGGGATATTTTTTTGTCTAATCAATTGATAAGAAATGAGGGTAGATAATGGCGTTAAAGAAAAATCGCTGGATCATTTTATTGAATATCGTTTTTGTCACTTTTTTGTGTTGCTTGGACAGTTCTTCCGTTAATGTCGCTCTACCGTTAATGGCAGAAGAATTGGCAGTCAGTATGGCGAGCATAGAATGGGTGATTACGGCCAATTTGTTGACGATTATTTGTTTTATTTTAATTTTTGGCAGTATGGGCGATATGATTGGTCAGGATAAAGTATTTAAGTTTGGTATCGTCGTATTTGTCATTGGCGCGTTGATTTGTGCCATGGCTTCTAGTTTTCCATTGCTTATTATTGGCAGGATTGTTGAAGGTTTTGGCGCTTCGGCAACGATGGCGACGAATCAAGGCTTAATTGCGCAAACGTTTCCGGCCAATGAGCGTGGACGGGCGTTGGGCATCTCTGGTAGTTTCGTGGCAATGGGTAGTATGTTTGGTCCTGCTTTTGGAGGACTAATTTTGGGCAAATTTTCGTGGAATATGATTTTTTTGCTTAATGTGCCTATTGGATTACTGGCACTTGTTTTAGCAATGAAAATTTTACCTCGCACTCAAAATGATGGTCAGAAACGTTTGGATATTAAAGGATCGCTGCTTTTTATGTTTTTTGTTTCTAGTCTTTATTTGGGCGTTAAGTTATTGCAGCAAGGAATGGATAAGTATTGGGAAGGGTTGTTGATTTTTGGTGTAGCTTTTATTATGGGATTTATTTTTGTTAAGGTTGAACGCCACGAAAAGCGCCCCATGCTGGAATTGAGTTTGTTTAAAAATAAATTGTTTACCATCAGTGTTTTGTGTTCTTTTTTGTCGTTTTTTGCTATTTCCAGCAACAACTTTATTCAGCCGTTTTATCTGCAAAAGGTGCTGGAAATTTCACCTACCATAACAGGAATGATTATGATGACTTACCCTATCGTGATGTTTATGGTTGCGCCTTTGAGCGGCTATTTATCAGACAAAATAGGCTCGGAAATTTTGGGATTTATCGGTTTATCTATCAGTAGCAGCGGCTTAATGGTCATGTCTTTTGTAGGTGAAAATACACCGCTTGGGGTATTTTTAGGAGGCGTTGCGATGATAGCTTTCGGGACTAGTTTGTTCCAATCGCCGAATACCTCGCTGATTATGTCTACTGTTCCTAAAAATAAACTCGGTACAGCAGGTAGTATCAATGGTTTGGTACGCAATTTAGGTATGGTCTTTGGTATTTCGGTTTCTACTTTGCTGCTTTATGGAATGATGAGCCAAAAGATGGGTTATCGTGTGTTGGGCTTTATTGAAGGACGACCAGATGTCTATCTGTATGGTATGCAGTATGTTTACCGCTTTGCAGCGATAATTTGTTTTGTAGGCGTTTTTTTAACCGGTTTGCGCTGGCTGAACAAACGGCATAAAACGCCGATTCGATAAATAAAAATGGAAGGATGGAAGCTAGGTGGATTATATTGAAGTGAAATTGGTCGTTGATAATCAAGCGTGCATCGACGGCATTGCTAATATTTTCAATGAACTGGGTTCAGGCGGTGTGGTGATTGATGATCCGCAACTCATTGCTAGTTATGCTCATCGGGGAGAATGGGATGATCATGAATTTTCGGAAGAATTATTGGCAAAAACAGAAGTTGTTATTAAAGGTTATTTGCCCAAAGATGAGTTTTTGTTAGGTAAATTAGAGGAATTGAAGCAAGAATTAAATCAGGTGCAAAAACGTATGGACATGGGAGAAATTGCCTTATCCATTGTTGACGTCAAAGAAGAAGATTGGGCGAATTCATGGAAAGTTTATTTTAAACCAGAAAAAATTGGCAAAAAAACAGTGGTTAAACCTACATGGGAAGATTACACTGCTAAAGATGATGAATTGGTGATTGAAATTGATCCCGGCATGGCTTTTGGAACAGGCAATCACGCCACAACGGCATTGTGTATCAACCTTTTGGAAGATTATGTTCAAAAAGGTATGAAAATACTTGACGTAGGCACCGGCAGCGGCATTTTGGCGATTCAAGCAGCGTTATTAGGCGCTGATAATGTAGAAGCCATGGATTATGATACTGTAGCAGTACAAGCGGCGAAAGAAAATATTGCGCTTAATCAGCTGATCTCAAAAGTTTCTATTGTCCGCAGTGATTTGCTTCAAGAAGCCAGAGAAGCGGGCGATATTATTGTGGCGAACATTGTTGCCGATATTATTATTCGTCTGACGCCAGAAACTATCCGTTATTTAAAAGGCCCCAAGTTATTTATTTCTTCTGGGATTATTGATACACGCAAAGATGATGTGTTGAAAACATTGGCACAGTTTAATTTTAAAATCATGGAAATTCGCGAATCTGCCGGTTGGGTAGCTATTGTCGCCAGCTATGGAGGATAAACGATGAGACGATTTTTTGTCAATCAAGAGGATATAAACGATAGCGACATTATTTTTCGCGGTCAGTTAGCGCACCATATCAGCCATGTTTTGCGTTTAAAAGTGGGAGAAAAAGTAACTGCGACAACAGGCGATGGGCGATTATTGGTTGCTCGTTTGTGTGAATTTGGCGCAGAAAGTGTTCGAGCCGCCATTATTAGTCAATCACAAGAACAACGAGATACGGCTATTGCTGTGTGCCTGTATCAAGCCTTGCCTAAAGGCGATAAATTAGAGTGGATTATCCAAAAGGGTGTCGAATTGGGCATGGATTCTCTAACGCCTGTACTTACCGAGCGTTGCGTTGTTAAACTTGATCAAGATAAAGTTGTTAAAAAACAAAGCCGCTGGCAAAAAATTGCGCAAGAAGCTGCTAGTCAATCCAAGCGTTTTAACGTGCCAGAAATCAATTTGCCTTTGACTTTTGCCCAACTTTTGCAAGAGCTGCCGCAAGATCAATTAAATATTCTTTTGTGGGAAGATGAAAAAGCGTTGAGATTAAAGACACTGCTTAACGAACAACCGATTCCGACGGCAATCAATTTAATTATCGGTCCCGAAGGCGGGTTTAGTGCTCAAGAAGTATCGCTGTTAAAAGAAAGAAATGTTTACAGCGTAACGTTGGGTAAACGAATTCTGCGCACAGAAACTGCCGGTATGGCGGCTTTAGCTATGGTGTTATATCATTATGGAGAATTGGGATAATAATATAGAGTCTCTAAAATTAACGCTTTTGCTTAAGAAATGGACAGCAATTTGACCTAAGCTACTGAAGGAGAAACGTTTATGAAAAAGAAAATCATGATAGTTACCGTATTAGTGATAGTTGTATTGTTAGTAGCAGCAGTAGCGTTTATTATCAATGATAATTTTTATAACCGAACGCTAATTGACTTGACTTATGCGTATGATACTGCTATTATTCGTCTGCCTGATGGACAAATTGTCAAGGGTGACGTGGAAAGCTGGACTGACTATAATGATGGCGATCAAATTCAAGTGAAAATAGATGGAAAAGTTTACTTGGTACACAGCGCTAATGTGGTTTTGATTAAGGAATAGTAAAGATGCTGGGATAGATTAACAGGAAAAACGATAGATTTTTATATGGGATAAAGACGTTTCTTTTGGCAATATTGCCGAGAGAAACGTCTTTATCGTTTATTGATAGAATTTATCTGAAAAACGACAAGCACGATCAATGATGCTTTCTTTTTAGGAACTATCTATCGTAAAAGTGCATTCTTGCAGAAAGACATGGTTTTGTTACAATGAAAACAGCGGGAAAAAGCCCCGCAAGAAAAACAAAGAAAGGATTGATAGCGATGAATTTTATGGAAATTGCTAAGAGACGTTATGCTGTTCGCAGCTATACGACGCAGAAAGTGGAGACAGAGAAGTTAGCGCAGATTTTGCAGGCGGCTCATGTGGCGCCTACCGCTGGCAATCTTCAGCCGGTGCGTTTGCTAGTGGTACAAAGTGAAGAAGGCTTAAAAAAGTTAAGCAAAGGAGCTGATATTTATTGCGCGCCATTGGCAATTATTGTGGCTGCTGATCATTCTAAAGCGTGGACACGTCCTTTTGACCAAAAGCAAACGACGGATATTGATGCAGCTATTTTGACTGATCATATGATGCTGCAAGCAACTGAATTAGGATTGGGTTCGGTATGGATTTGTTATTTTAAACCAGAAGTGATTCGCGAAGAGTTTGCTCTACCTGTTCATTGGGAGCCTATCAATATTTTAGCCATTGGTTATAGCGAAGGGAGAGCTGCTGATCCAGAACGTCATCATCAAACGCGCATTCCTGTAACAGAGTTGGCTGCTTATGAAATATGGTAAGACAGCGTTTGTGATGATGTGTAAATTTTTTTTGACAAGCTACCAACTATCGAATAGTGTCGATATAAAATGAGCATGGCGACACCTTCTTGATACTGCCATATTCTTCAAGATGGGCAACTTTAATATACGCTTCATAAATTCATTTTGGAAAGTCTAAGGTGGCTTTGAGTGGTGTTCAAAACCGCCTTAGATTTTTCTTATTCAATTAGACACATAAATACGCTGTCGTCTAACTTTAACAAAACAACAGTTTTTTATTATCCGTTATGATTTAGTTGAATAGGTTTCGTGCTGCTTCACTGAAAATCTCAAAATAGTTTTGAGTTTGCTTTTTTCTACTCTGTTAGCGCTATTTAGATAGATCTCTCGATGACAACGCTTATCACGCTTCAAGCCGTTTTCCTCTGCAAACTGCATCATTTTTTCAAAAGAGGCAGGTTCATCATCAAATGCTCCAATATGCAGAATTTCAATACATTTTCCGTCCTGAATGGTGTCAAAGCGAATATTCTCATACAATGGATTGGTTTTTTTCTTTTTTACAATTTCTAATGCCGCATATACCATGCTTTCGGTAATAAAATCCGGCTGTCGTATCATAAGGGTGTATTCCAGTTCTTCCTTTACAAGTTCATCATTTTGTTTTTGTTGCCATACACCCTCTAAAGGATAGACAGCAAAATCATGTATATCTAAAATCGTATCGCCTTTCGTCGCAGCAGCTTTATACCCCATTTTTATAGCATAAGCCAATGAGTACAGCGCAGCTACTCTGTTTGAAAAATCCTCATGGTTTGGATTTCCCTTTCCGTCTATCATGATATAGCTTTGCCTAGGCACAGTAATCAAGGCGGGAATTGGTTTTGCCCCATATAAATTTTTCTCATGCTTTTTCCATTCGTGTTTCATCAATAGGCATCTCCTTTTTTAAGCAAATTATACAGCGTATAACTTGCAACCTCATGTCAGGTTACATATTTTTTTCTGCATGGCAGCTAATTTTTCTTTCACCTGCTCTTGGATAATTTACGGTTCAAGAACTTCCGCATAATCGGCAAAGGAAAACAAATAACTGTATAGTATATCATTATCGGGTGAACGTTAACCAGATTGTATAGCGTATCAATGAAACAGAGCGTATTTATGCTGGCGATATGGACAAGATAAAGCAGCTCATGGAAGAAGTTTAGCGATTGGAAAGTTGACGTCTTCTGTAATTCAAGGGGTTAATGAAATGAGGGTTTGGGAAATAATAACTGTCAAACGAAGAAATGACGTAGCCGAAGCTACGCCATTTTTCCGAAAACATTTTTATGCTGTTTTATTGAGCCGCCCCATTGGAGCGCTTTTTACTATCGACTTTACACTCATGAAAGAGATAATTAGAACGATCTTCTTTTATTATTTTTTCTGGCAGCTTCTGATTTCTTTTTACGTTTTACGCTTGGCTTTTCATAATGCTCACGTTTGCGGCATTCGGACAAAACGCCGGATTTTTGGCAAGAACGTTTAAATCTGCGTAATGCGCTATCTAAAGATTCATCTTTGCGAACATGCACTTCTCCCATAGTTTTCCCTCCCTCCGATACTAAGCGGTATTGACCTGAGCTTTTACCGCTAAGGGGACCTTCTAATCAAAACACATCACTTATTATACTATATGTTTTTGATTTAATCAAGAACTATCAGCCAGCCGGCCACAACATTTCGCGACCGCCCATGATATGAAAATGCAAATGTCCGACTGTTTGCCCGCCATCTGCGCCGCAGTTATTAACGATTCGATAGCCGCTTTGATCTACTTTTTTCAAAATGGCGATTCTTTGAATGGATTCCATAATTTTTACCAATAATTCGCCGTCTTGTGCTGTCAATTCGTTGAAACTAGCAATATGCTTTTTGGGAATAACCAAGACATGTACTGGCGCTTCAGGGTTAATGTCATCAAAGGCCAAAACGGCATCGTCTTCATAAACTATTTTTGAGGGGATTTCACCTTGAACAATTTTACAAAAGATACAATCCATCGTTTGCTTCACCTCCCAAATCAATCTTTACTTATAGTGTAACGGCTCAGAACGATAAAAGCAACAGAAAAAATCAATTCTGTTCAATTTTACTGCCTATAAGTTCTTTTTTGCCGATACGTTCCAACGATACCCAAACCAAATCGCCTCGCGTTGCTTCGCCGGTGAAAGAAACTTTTAAATAATTATCGGTATGTCCCGTCCATAGACCGTATTTGTCTTGTTCTTCGCATAAAACTAGCATTTGCTGTCCCACAAATCGCTGCATAAAGAGCGTGCTGTTTTTCGCAGCAACATCAGCCATGCGTTTGCTGCGCGAATCTTTAACGGCAGCGTCAATTTGCTGGGCATATTCGGCAGCAGGCGTACCAGTTCGCGGTGAATATTTAAAAATATGCATATTGCTGAAAGCCATTTCATCACAAAACGCCAAGCATTTGCGGAAATGGTCGTCATTTTCGCCGGGGAAACCCACCATTAAATCGGTACTAATAGCAATATCCGGTATGCTGCGGCGAATCTCAAGAAGTTTCTGCCGATAATCATCGGTACGGTATGGACGATGCATTTGAGCCAAAATATCATCATGACCGGATTGCAGCGGCAAATGCAGATGACGACACATTCGATGGGTGCTGGCTATCAAAGCGATTAGTTCATCAGTGACTTCCATCGGTTCAATGGAGCCTAGACGAAGACGAGCAATTGATGTCTCTTGCAAAATTTTGCGACAAAGCGCAGTGATATTAAGCTGCTGTTCAGGCTGCTCCTGCCCATAAGCCCCTAAATGAATTCCTGTCAGAATCAATTCTTTAAAGCCTGCTTCTTCTAATTTTTTGGCTTCGGCTAAGGTGCTTTCTAGGGAACGGCTACGTAGAGGACCTCTAGCATAGGGGATAATACAATAGGTGCAAAATTGTTCGCAGCCATCTTGTACTTTTAAATAGGCGCGTGTACGTTCTATCATGCGTTCCATGGGCAGTTCTTCAAAATGTTTGAATCCAGCGCTGTTTTCGACAACGGCTCGTTTTTGTTGGTCTTTGGCAAATTGTTCTGCTAGTTGTACGATTTTAGTGCGCTGATTATTGCCGACAACGAGATCGACGTCAGCTAAGGAGAGAATTTCAGCAGCAGCGATTTGTGCGTAGCAGCCGGTGGCGATGACGACGGCTTGGGAGTTATTTTTACGTGCTCTGCGCAGCATTTGTCGTGATTTGCGGTCGCTTAAGTGGGTAACGGTGCAGGTATTGACAACATAAACGTCGGCGGTTTCTTCAAAATTGACCAGTTGGTAACCGTTTTGGACGAAAATAGCTTCCATTGCTTCCGTTTCGTCTTGATTGACTTTGCAGCCTAAAGTTAAAAAAGCGACTGTTTTGCTTGAGTGTTCATTAGTTTCTTCCATCTACCTGTACCTCCAATGGTATTGCGTTAATTTTTATTGTAACATATTTCAGAAGAAAATAACAAGGAAAACATTGGTTGGCGAAAAATCCCGAAATCTGTTGTCATAGATTTCGGGATTTTAAAAGCTGTTTTATAAAGCGTTTAGAGCTTTGCTGATACGATGCATGTCGTTTTCATTATAACGTTGGTCGCAGGGAATAGAGAAAATGTGATCGTAAATATATTGGGCGTTTGGATAATTGGTCAAATCAACAAAAGGTGGTATCGGCCAATAAGCAGTTGTATGGATCTTTTGCGCCGCTAATTTTTCTTGTACTAAAGGGCGATTTTGCGCATAAAGGGTAAAATGACTAGGACATACGCCATCAGGCAATGTCGCAAAAATCAGCTGTACTTGTTCAGAAGGCGTAAAATGTTCTAATAAATAGCGATAATTACTTTGGCGGCGAGTAATCAATTCTTGAACCGGATAATGGCGAATGATTTCAATAGATTGCTGATCGCTGATTTGGTCGGCGAAAATTTGGCGTAACATCATTTCTGCTGACCAAGATAAATCAGAGGCTTCAGCAGCCGCTTTTTCGTCGCCACGCTGGAGAGCTTCAGCACGATTACGCATAGCATTGGTACGCATAGTCAAATGGACTTCATCAAAAGGGGAAGGCTCTAGTGTAAAATGACCGTTCATTTTAAACGCTAGACCGCCAGAAGGAACGCCCAGCCATTTGCGCAAACTACCAGCAACATAGTCACAATGAGGATCAATGCCGTCAGTAGAAAAAGCCGAATGCGTAATATCTTCCAAAATAGTAATGTTTTTGGCTTTGCAGCGAGCGACGAAGTCATGATCATAAGTAGAAAAACCATAATATCCGCAAATATGCAGAAGCGAAATTTTTTCTAACATAGCTTCGTCAAAAATAGGACGCAAATTTTGGTCAACATCGTAATAATAAACGGTATAGCCAGCTTTGAGATAAGGACCAATGACCGTTTCGCAAGTATAGACAGGCAGATAAGCTACTCGTTTGGCATCTGTTAATTTTAAATCTTCTAAAGCATAATAAATACCGCAGCGACCGCTCATTAAGTAGCGCACATCGCCGCCAATGCGTTCAATATAGCCGTTTTCTTTTTCGGGCAGTTGTTCAAATAGAAATAATCCACCGATTTCATTCATGGTAAAATCCCTCGCTTGTTGATTTATTGATAAGTTATTATACCACGGTCAAAGCAAAACAGCAATTCTCGACAAAATTGTATTTTATATTATGCGCTATCAGTGGACAATTGTCTATTGAGTAACTATAAAAATCATGTTATAATAACAAAAAAATGGGAATAACAGAAATTAACAACAATAAGTGGAGAGGTGTTTATTGATATGGAAGATTTATTTCAAGTAGGGGAATTAACTGCCGCTGTCGGTTCAAAAGTGCAAGGCTATCTTGCGGTTTCTGGTTGTGACATCAAACTTCCTATTACGCTAATCAATGGCGCGAAAGCAGGTAAAACGGTAGTTATTACTGGTGGAACGCATGGTGGAGAATATCCGGGCATTGAGACAGCTGTTCGATTAGCGCGGGATTTGATGCCTGCTGATGTTTGTGGGCAAGTGGCTATCGTTCATCCTGTCAATATTCCGGCGTTTTTTGCCAAAACGCAGTATGTAGGACCATATGATAACAAAAATTTAAACAGAGAATATCCTGGCAAAGCGTTAGGAACGGTAACGGAGCGTATTGCTTATACAATTTCCAGCCAATTGTTTACTCAAGCCGATTTTTATTTGGATTTGCATGGGGGAGATATTCACGAAAATTTAACGCCGTTCGTTTTTTATTCCACTTTAGGCAGCAGTGAAAGTAGTCAACTGGCTAAAGAGGCGGCAAAAGTTATGGGCATTGAATATGTTATTCCGTCCTCGTCCAATAATGGCGCTTTTGGTTGTGCTGCGGCCATGAATGTTCCTGCTATTTTGTCAGAGATCGGCGGTTGTGGATTATGGTCTGAAGAAGAAGTGCAGACCTATCTGGCTGGCGTGAATAACTTATTGCGATTTATCGGCACACTTGACGGCAATGTGCTTGACTTGGGCAAAAGTGAAGAATTATCGCCTATGGGCGGACTTAATGCTGAACAAACAGGACTTTGGTATCCGACTGTTGGGCTGAAAGAAAAAGTGGTCGTCGGTCAAAAAGTCGGTGAAATTCGCGATTGTTTTGGTAAAGTCTTAGGCGAATATTTTGCGCCTAAAGACGGCATCATTTTGTATGTCATCAGTTCACTGGCTATCAATATTGGCGATCCTTTATTAGCCTATTGTTAAAGGAGTAGTGATTATGAAACGATATTTAGATGAAGAAATGAGTCATCGCTATCTTGACTGTATTCTTAGTTTGAGCCGATATTCACAGAAACAGTACGACGAGGCGTTGATATTAGCCAATTATAGCCATGCAGAACCGACGATGACAACATTGGACGAGATTAATGATAATTTGGAGCAAATCCAAAAAACCGCTCTTACTTTAGGTGGTCATGGCGGTGAATATGTTTTTGGCATGACAGAAGCGATGAAGTGTTTTGCACAAGTCATGCAAGGTGATACTATTGATTATTTAACGCGAGTGAAACGGATTCAACAACTGGAGATGAAACGGATTCCAGAAGAAAATTTCTGCCGATTGGAAGATAAAATTGCTGAGCCTTTGCGCAATTTGGGCTATCAGGGGCAAATTGGTGAAATGATTGCTTCATGGATAAATGATACCGCTATTGCACCTGAACAAGTAACGATTGCGGCTAAAGAATTTTTGGATAATGCCAAAGCAGAAACACTGGCGCAAATCGTTGATTTACCGCCGGAAGATGGTATTGACGCTGTATCTGGTATTCGCGGAGTGTTTTGGAGCGGCTTTTCCCGTTATTTGGGGAACTTTCGCGGTGATTTAACATTTAATCTCGATCGCCCTTGGGCGCGACCGCTTTTTGCTAATATTCTTTGTCATGAAGGCTATCCTGGTCATCAAACATTTTATTGTCGATGGGATCAGCTGTTTTTGCGTGGTGACTTGCCATTAGAAGGCGCTTTTTATGCCTATAATACGCCGACCAACGCGTTGTTTGAAGGCGCGCCGGAGACTGGACTCCATTTTTTGGGCTGGGATGATGAAACTGTTGAAACGCCATATTTGACGTCAAAAGATAAAACCGTTTTTGCTTTGGGACGTCATGTGTTAGATTTACAAAGAATGTACCAGAATAACGCTTGTTTTATGGTTAATGTGGAAAATGCATCGCAAAAAGAAGCAGTGGCTTATATGACTGGTAGCGGTTTTTTGACAGAAGTGGAAGCTAACAACGTTTATCGCTTTTTCACCCATCCAGTACAGAGCACATATTATCCGTGTTATTATTACGGACGATGGATGATTTACGAAGCCTATGAAGCGTGGCCGAAAGACAGGCGAAATGAATTCTTCCGTTTGCTCTATGATACGCCACAGACGACGGATACTTTTATCAAGAATGTCCAAAAGGTTTTAGGCGAAACGTTTGCGCCTTTTGCAAAATGCTAGAAAAAATCAGTGGATTGGTTAAAGATTTCGAGCCAATGGCAAAAAATTAAACTGTTTTTTAAACTGGCGGTGTAAAATAGAGAACTTATTTTAATGTCGTAGCAAAAAATGAAAAACGAACTGCTTTTGCCGCTCCTACTGGATATATTGGCGAATATATGCATAGTTGTCATGATTTTGGGATAAGGTATTTTGCAACGAAAATTGTTTTTGATAAGGCATTTGAACCATTAGCCGCTAAGCGGCAATAAAAATTAAGAAATGCCAGCAAGGAGATTTTATTTAGGAAGCAAAGACCATGACGATTTTTAGATAGTGTGA
Source organism: uncultured Peptococcaceae bacterium (assembly GCA_949743265.1). Taxonomy (GTDB): domain Bacteria; phylum Bacillota; class Peptococcia; order Peptococcales; family Peptococcaceae; genus CATJSX01. Next base: position 15,704 of record CATJSX010000044.1, on the reverse strand, counting down.
TTTTTATTGCGAATTCCATTGGAGTATGATACAATGGTGAACGAATAAAACGATATATGTTAAACTGCTTTTGTGAGAATTGATGCGTCCAGAAATGTATAGATTTTTAGACAAGAAAAAATCGCAAAAAAAGAGCCGACAAACGGCGGAAATTCGTCGTTTGTCAGCTTAAAATAACTATTCCAAGAAAATATAGTCTATTGGACTAAGTATATTTTAGAAAGGTTTTTGTTATTTTAGTGATGAAAAGATTTCTGGCGATGGCGGTTCGTGATAGAAAGTTGCGGACAGGCTGATCAAATCGCAGCGGTTTCAGGGTAACATATAGTGGCAAAAGACTAAAGGGTTAGGAGTAGAGATATGTATAAATACATACTGAAAAGATTATTGATGATGATACCCGTTTTGCTGGGCGTGACTTTTATTGTATTTTTTATCATGGCTTTATCTCCGGGCGATCCGGCGGCGATGATCTTAGGTGATCAGGCTTCGGCGGAAGCATTGGAGATGAAACGAGAAGAATTGGGATTGAACGATCCTATTTTAATCCGTTACGGCAATTATATTATTGATATGTTGCATGGCGATTTAGGCGTGTCGTACAAAAACAGTCTTGACGTATGGGAGCAAGTTTGGGAGCGTTTTCCTAATACGACGATTTTAGCTATTGCTGGTATTTTGGTCGCTCTCGTTATCGGGATACCTACCGGTATTATTTCGGCAAAGAAACAATATACCCTTATTGATAATGTGGCGATGATTGTTTCTTTGATTGGGGTGGCGATGCCTAACTTTTGGTTTGGTTTGTTAGTGGTTATTATCTTTTCACTGCATTTAGGCTGGTTGCCTTCACAAGGGATGGGGGAAGGATTGGTACCGCTTTTGCAAAGTTTGGTGTTGCCAGCGTTAACGTTGGGAACTGGCTCAGCGGCAATGATTACTCGTATGACGCGTTCCTCCATGTTGGAAGTTATCCGACAGGATTATATCAGTACGGCTAGAGCTAAAGGATTATCCGAACGGATCATTACTTATCGTCATATGATGCGTAACGCAATGATTCCCATTATTACGGCGGTTGGCTTGCAGTTTGGGACGCTTTTAGGCGGCGCTATGTTGACAGAAACTGTATTTTCTTGGCCGGGCTTAGGACGGTTGATGGTTGATTCCATCAAATCCAAAGATATTCCTTTGGTTTTGGGTTCCGTCATATTCTTAGCCATTATGTTCTCCGTGGTCAATTTAATAGTCGATATTATCTATGCCTTTGTTGACCCCAGAATCAAATCGGAATATAAGAAGGGATAGGAGATGCGCTATGGCAAATTTAGAAAAAACAGCTAGTGAGCAAAATTCGAATATATCAACTAAAAAACAGCGTTCTCTTTGGCAGGAAGCATGGAGACGATTTAAGAAAAATAAATTGGCAATGGCGGGTATGGGCTTTATTATGTTTTTGATAGTCATTGCCATCGGTACCATTATTGTAGACTTAGTGACTAATAAATCATTTTATGATGCTTATGTCATTAAACTTGATTTGCGCAATCGGTTGGAGCCACCCAGCAGCGCTCATATTTTTGGGTTGGATGAATTTGGACGAGATATGTTTTTGCGTATGATTTGGGCAATCCGTTATTCGCTCTTTATGGGAACGATTGCTATCGTTATTTCAACTATTGTTGGTGGCGTACTAGGAGCGGTTGCCGGATTTTATGGTAAATTGACTGACAATGTGATCATGCGGTTTATGGATATTTTGTTGGCGATTCCCTCTATGCTTTTGGCTATTGCTATTGTAGCGGCGATGGGTACCAGCATTACTAATGTTTTGATTGCTATCGCTATTTCCTATGTGCCGACTTTTGCCAGAACAGTGCGTGCATCGGTCTTAACCATTAAAGATCAGGAATTTATTGAAGCAGCCAGAGCAGTAGGTGCCAGCGATACCAGAATTATTTTTAAATATATTATTCCAAATTCCTTGGCGCCTATTATTGTTCAAGCTACTTTAGGGGTAGCTGGAGCCATTCTTTCTATTGCTGGTTTATCTTTCTTGGGTTTGGGCATTCAGCCGCCGACGCCAGAATGGGGAGCAATGCTCTCTAATGCTAGAACGTACATCCGTGATGCTTGGCATATCACAGTCATACCGGGAATGGGCATTATGCTGACAATTTTGGCAATCAATGTTGTTGGCGATGGTTTGCGTGACGCGCTTGACCCGCGTTTAAAGAGCTAAGCAAAAACAATCAAGGAGAATAGTGACAAGATGAAAGAACTATTAAAAGTAAAGGATTTGGTCATTCACTATCAGACCGACGACGGTTTGGTAGAAGCGTTAAATGGCGTCAGTTTGTCTATTGGCGAAGGGGAAACATTAGGGTTGGTTGGTGAAACCGGCGCTGGTAAAACGACGCTGGCTAAAGGAATTATGCGGTTAATTCCTAATCCGCCGGGAAAAATCAAAGAAGGCGAGATTTTTTATGACGGCAAAGATTTGCTTGCTTTAGGCGATATTGAAATGCAGGATATTCGCGGTGGTCATATTTCGATGATTTTCCAAGATCCCATGACATCATTAAATCCAGTTATGACAGTTGGCGATCAGATCATGGAAGTTATCCAAAAACATAATAATATTTCTAAGCAGGAGGCTTATCAAAAAGCTGGCGAAATGTTGGAATTAGTTGGCATCGTTAAAGAAAGGGCGAACGACTATCCGCATCAATTTTCTGGTGGAATGAAGCAGCGGGTAATTATCGCTATTGCATTAGCTTGCAATCCTAAACTGTTGATTGCTGATGAGCCGACGACTGCTCTTGATGTAACTATTCAGGCACAAGTTTTGGAAATGATTAACCGCTTAAAAAAGAAATTAAATACATCTATGTTGTTGATTACGCACGATTTGGGCGTCGTCGCCCAGAATTGTGATCACGTAGCGATTATTTATGCTGGTGAAATTGTAGAATACGGTGATTTGCAGCAAGTGTTTAAAAATACACAGCATCCTTATACAGAAGGATTATTTGGCTCTATTCCTAGTTTAGCGGCTAACGTCAAGCGTTTGCAGCCGGTTGAAGGGTTGATGCCTGATCCAACGGATTTGCCGGAAGGCTGTAAATTTCATACCAGATGCAAGTATGTTCAAGATATCTGCAAAAAAAATGTTCCGCCGTTAATTGACATTGGCGAAGGTCATTTGGTGCGGTGCGTTCGGTGTCAAAAACAGTAATGGAGGGAAATAAATGACTGATGCTAAGAATGAGATCCTTCGTGTAGAAGGGTTGAAAAAATATTTTGGCAGTTCCGGAGCTGTTTTGCATGCAGTTGATGATGTTAATTTCAGCATCAATGAAGGGGCGACGCTGGGTGTCGTAGGCGAATCGGGCTGTGGTAAGTCGACGATGGGACGCACGATTTTGCGCTTGCACGAACCGACAGAAGGCAAAGTATTTTTCAAAGGTGAAAATATCGTCGACTATGATAAGAAACAAATGAAAGCATTGCGTAAAGAAATGCAGATTATTTTTCAGGATCCGTTTGCTTCTTTAAATCCTCGCATGAGTATCAGCGAAACGATTATCGAACCGCTGATTATTCAGGGCGTATACGATAAAAAAGATAAAGCTGGATTGCAAAAACGAGTGCGTGAACTAATGGATTTGGTTGGCTTAGCCGAACGTTTAATCAATACTTATCCTCATGAATTAGATGGCGGTCGCCGTCAACGCATTGGAATCGCTCGTGCGCTGGCGTTAAATCCTAAGTTTATCGTTTGTGATGAACCGGTTTCGGCTTTGGATGTTTCTATTCAAGCCCAGATTTTAAATTTGATGCAGGATTTGCAAGATGAATTGGGCTTGACGTATATGTTTATCACGCACGATTTGTCGGTAGTTAAGCATTTTGCTAATGATATTGCCGTTATGTATTTGGGGCAGTTGGTAGAAAAAGCGCCAGCTGAATTGTTGTTTAAAAATCCGCTGCATCCTTATACAAAAGCCTTATTGTCAGCCATTCCAGTACCGGATCCTGATTATAAAATGGAACGTATTTTGCTTCAGGGAGAGATCACTTCGCCAATCAATCCTGAGCCGGGGTGTCGTTTTGCCAAGCGTTGTCCGTTGGCTACTGCTGAATGTAGTGGACAAGATCTTGTTCTTAGAGAAGTAGAGCCGGAACATTTTGTGACTTGTCGCTTGGTGCAGTAAAAGAGGTTAAATCTGTGACTATAAGCACAGTTTAATAAAAATAATATATTTTTAGGGGGAGTTTTAACAAATGAAGAGAAGAAAGGTTCTTGCAACATCTTTGGTTTTGTGTATGGCGTTGACCGCTTTTGGCTGTGGCGGCGGTGACGACACCAAACAACAAGGAAATAACGACAATCAAGGACAACAAAATGGTGGGGAAGTCGCTTACAAAGATACCCTAACTTGGGGTCAAGGCGCTGATATTACTTCATTGGATCCACATCAAGGGAAAGAAACAACAGCGGTAGAATTCACCGATCAAATTTTTGATACCTTATTTGTCGTTGATGAAAACAACGAAGTACAGCCATTGATTGCTGAAAGCTATGAACAAACCAGCGATACTCAGTATGCTGTTAAAATCAGAGAAGGCATTAAGTTCCATGATGGCAGCACACTAACAGCAGAAGATGTCAAATTCTCATTGGATCGCGCTATTGCTTCTGCTTCTGTTTCTTACATTGTTGACTTTATCGACAATATTGAAGTTGTTGATGAATACAATGTTTTGATTAACTTAAAAGCACCTTATGCACCAGCGCTGAGAAACTTGTCTGTACCATTTTCAGCTATTGTGCCGAAGGCGCTTGTAGAAGCTGATGAAGAAGCGTTCATCAAGAATCCTATCGGTTGCGGACCATACAAATTTGTTGAATGGAAACCGGGTGATTCTGCTAAATTGGTTGCTTTTGAAGACTATTTTGGTGGCAAAGCAGCAACGGAAAACTTAATTATGAAAGTTATTCCTGAAGCATCACAGAGAACCATTGCATTAGAAAATAACGAAATTGATTTGGCTTATGATATTATTCCTAATGACTTGGAAAAAGTTGCTGCCAATGAAAACTTGCAGTTATTTGATGCACCATCTTTGACTTGTTACTATGTTACTATGAATATGAACAAGGAACCATTCAACAATCAATTAGTTAGAGACGCTATCAACTATGCTATTGACCGTCAGACTATAGTTGATGTTATTGCTTATGGTTCTGGCCAACCAGCGGATGCTATTATCGCTCCGGGCGTATTTGGTTATTTTAGCCCAGGTGCTTATGAGTACGATGTAGAAAAAGCAAAAGAATTATTAGCGCAAGCTGGTTATCCTAATGGCTTTAATACGAGTATTGTTGTTAACGATAATCAAACTCGTGTCGAAGTTTGCCAAGCTATCCAAGGTATGCTTAAAGAAGTGGGCATTGAATGTTCTGTAGATGTTATGGAATTTGGCAGCTTTATTCAAATGACAACTAATGGAGAACATGATATGGCTTATATGGGTTGGGTAACTTCTACCATTGATGCCGATTACACCTATTATTCCTTAGAACATTCTTCTCAGCAAGGCGCTGCTGGTAACAGAACCTTCTTAGCTGATGCTGAAGTTGACGCTTTAGTTGAAAAAGGCAGAACAACTAGCGATGAAGAAGAAAGATTGGCTGCTTACAAAGAGTTGGCTATTAAATTGAAAGAAATCAACAATAACGCGCCAGTTTATTATTCTAATATTACTGCTGGAGCTAGCAGCAAAGTTGAAGGATTTATTATGGATCCTATCGGTTATCACAAACTGCATACTGTAAAAGTTGCTCAATAGTCGTTAATATGACTAGCAAAACCCACTGTTGATAGCGGTGGGTTTTGCGTTTTTGTGTCTTGGCGGTTTGGCGCGTATGTGTGTTAATGTATTGATTAGTAGACATACACGTCAAAACGTGTATAATTAACCATTTTTAGGAGGGGTTTGTTGTGAGATTAGCGAATACAACATGGCCAAAAGTAGAAAACTATTTTAATGAAAACGACATGGTAATTTTTGCGGTAGGCAGTATTGAATCTCATGGTCGGCATATGCCGTTAGGGACAGATACATTGATCCCTGATCGAATTTTGGAATTGATTGAAGAAAAAAATAATATTATGATCGCGCCAACAATTCCTTTTGGGGCTTGTCAGAGTTTGAGCGATTTTCCGGGTACAATAGATATTGGTTTAGATTTATTATACGATTTGCTTACGGCTGTTATGAATGAGCTGTACAAACATGGAGCACGAAAATTTTTGATTTTGAATGGTCATGGTGGCAATATCAAAACCATTGATCGCGTTGCTTTGGATTTTGAAAAGAAAGGCGCTATGGTCGTTGAATTGAACTGGTGGCTAATGGCATGGGATCTCAATCCAGCTTGGAAAGGTGGTCATGGCGGTGGTGAAGAAACGGCTGGCGTTATGGGAGTAGATCCGTCTCTGGTTGATATGAGCGAAATAGAAGGACCGTTGGTTTTAAAAGATATTTCCGAAAATCTAAAAGCTACCGGTTTTACCAGCATTTCTTATAAAGGCGTAACAATCAATATTCCCCGCAGTACTACTAATGTTACTGATAATGGCTGGATTGGCGATGATCATCCAACGACTGCTACTGAAGCATGGGGCAAAGAAATGCTGCAAACGACAGCCGATTATATTGTGGATTTCATTGAAGAGTTTAAGAAAGTAGAGTTGAAAAGCACAAAATAAGGGAGAGAATTATGGACAAACAGATTTCTTTAAAAATGATCAGCGAAATTTCCGATGCCAATGGCATATCGGGGTTTGAAGACGAGGTATTAGCAGTTTTGCGTAAATATGGTAAAGCTCTGGGCGAATTCAAAGAAGACTGTTTGCGCAATTTATATCTGTATCGCAAAGAAAATAAAAGCGGACAGCCTGTTGTTCAACTGGATGCTCACAGTGATGAGATTGGTTTTATGGTGCAAGCGATAAGACCTAACGGGACATTGCAGTTTATTCCTGTGGGCGGTTGGGTAGCCAGTAACGTAGCGGCTCAGAGAGTACGCGTCCGCAATAGTGAAGGAAAATATATTCCCGGCATTGTTGTCAGTAAGCCGCCTCATTTTATGAGCAAAAGCGAACAGGAAATCAACGTGAGTTTTGAACAAATGGCTATTGATATTGGCGCAACTTCAGCTGAAGAGGCTGTAAATGATTTTAAAATTCGTATTGGTGAGCCTATAGTGCCTGATGTTCATTTTGAATATATTGCTGAGCATGATTTGATGATTGGCAAAGGCTTTGATTGCCGTTTGGGTTGTGCGTCTATTTTGGCAACGATGCAAGCGTTATCTCAGAACGAATTGGCAGTTGACATTGTGGGCGCTTTTGCTGCCCAAGAAGAAGTTGGCGTTAGAGGTGCCAGCGTCACTTGCCGAACTGTTCAACCAGATATTGCCATCGTTTTTGAAGGCTGTCCTGCTGATGATACTTTTGTGGAAAGTTATGCCAGTCAAACAGCTCTTAAAAAAGGTCCTATGTTGCGGCATATTGATGGGCGCATGATTACAAATCCTCGCTATCAACGGTATGCGTTAGATTTGGCACATGAACTGAATATTACCGTTCAGGAAGCCGTACGCGTTAGTGGCGGCACCAATGGCGCTGCTATTCATCTATCTAATGGCGGCGTACCTGTAATCGTTATCGGCGTGCCGGTTCGTTATGCTCATACCCATTATGGTATCTCTAGTTATGATGATTTTGCTGGCGGCGTGACGTTGGCAGTAGAAATTCTCAAGCGTTTAAATAAAGAAGTTATTGCAGGGTTTTAACATTTTTGCGAAAAACGGCGCATTATCATTATTTGATAATGCGCCGTTTTCGTCTGTTGTTGGAATTTAGGCGTCAAAATTTTTGGTTGCAAATTCAACATCCATAGCAATATTGTTTGTTATGTCAGTATCAGTTATTGTAATATCATACTCTTTTAGCAAAGTGTAGATTCGATTTTCTTTTTCCAAGATAAATCGCTTTTGGTAGAAAATATCAGCATATTCTAAGATTTGTCTCATTTGTGCTGTATCAATTAAAGCGCTGATAACGGCAGAAACGACTGGTACAGCTTTACCTATTGTTTTTAATGTTAATTTACGACCGATTTGTTCAAAGGCTTCTTTAAAAAGACGACTTTCTAATTCTTTAGCACCTGCATTTTGGAGTGCTTTTTGTGCTGCTTTATTAGCTAAAGCTCGCATTTGCGTTAATAAGAGAGGGATTCCGCCGCGTGCTGCCATATCTGTCCACGTTTTTTTAGCTGTTTGTTGAATAACGGCTGCATGACTCATTAACATGATTTTTCCAATAATATTTGTTGCTTCATTGTTTATATCATTTTTTATAGGGCTAAGTGCGCTGGTGAATACTTCGCTCGCTATCACCAGTTCCGTACTATCGTTTTTGACATCATAGCCATAAAACATAGCGATTGATTGAACGGCACGAAAATATAGAAAAGTACTGAGGACGAAATTGAAAGGTAATCCCCAAAAACCGAGCGCGCCGGTTCCTCCGCCTTCTATTGCAGCTGTAGCAATATCTTGGCTCTTATATGTATTGACTAATTTAGCTAAATCATAGCTTCGCATTAAGCAAATTTCATCTAAGCTAATTATATCATGTTTAGAAGATTGATGATTGATTTTGTTTAATATCTGTTTTTCGTTAATAGAAAATTTTGCTGCTTGTTCTTCAAGCGTTTTAAAGCCATTTTCAGCAACTTTCATCATTCGAGTGTATAATTCATATTCTGATATAGTTAAGCCAATATCAGCTCCTAATTTTTTAAACCTCTCAGGAACGAGCTGACCAGCTTTTGCACCTAATTAAACTATTTTGTTTGGTTCAATCAATTTACGATATTTCTCACTTAAAATATCTAAAGTGTCCGTTTCCTTTTGATTGACAATAGGAGTGGGTAAAATAAAATTATTAGTCATATGGTAAAACCTCCTTTAAGATGATGTTCATTATATAGTGTGTAAATTTTGCGACTGATTTTGTCGTATTAGAATATATATTTCGATTGGTGTCATCCCAGCTGATGTTCAGCTGCCGTTTGTGATTTTATTTTGAATAAACAGATAATAATATTGAGAACAAAACAGCATAGCACTAACGCTATGCTGTTTTTCAATCGAATGAAAACCATTTTAATAAACGCGACTTTTTAGTCAATAAGTTATAGTTTATGATCGTTCTTTAATTTCCTTTGTAATATCACCAATAAATTCATCAATGGCGACAGCGCCTAAATCACCTTTTGCTCGATGACGAACGCCTACTGTTTGGTTTTCGACTTCTCTTTCGCCGACAATCAGCATATAAGGCACTTTTTGCAGTTGCGCTTCGCGAATTTTGTAGCCCACTTTTTCGTTGCGGTCATCGACTTCGACACGCACTCCTTGCGCTTTCAATTTTTGTGCTACTTGATGAGCATAATCAGCAAAATGGCTGGTTACGGGAATAACTTCTGCTTGTATTGGTGAAAGCCATGTGGGAAAGGCACCGGCATAGTGTTCTGTCAAAATGCCGATAAAGCGTTCCATACTGCCTAAAGCGGCTCGATGGAGCATGACAGGGCGGTGTTTTTCGCCGTCTTCGCCGATATAAGTCATATCAAATTTTTCTGGCATTTGGAAATCTAGCTGAATGGTTCCGCATTGCCAAGTACGATCCAGCGAATCGGTCAAATGAAAGTCAATCTTTGGTCCATAAAAAGCGCCGTCGCCTTCATTGATGATAAAATCAACATTCATTTCTTTTAATGCATTTTCTAAAGCAATGGTAGCTTGTTCCCATAATTCATCAGAACCCATAGAGTTTTCAGGACGAGTAGAAAGTTCTACATGGTAAGGGAAGCCGAATTTTTCATAAATGCTGGCAATCAACTTGATAACGCCTTTAACTTCTGTATCAATTTGTTCTGGTAACATAAAAATATGTGCATCGTCTTGTGTAAAAGCTCTTACTCGCATCAATCCATGTAGCACGCCCGATAATTCATGACGATGAACTAGTCCCATTTCACCCCATCGCAATGGCAATTCGCGATAACTATGTCGTTGACTATTATAAAGCAAAATACTGCCGGGACAATTCATGGGTTTAATGGCGTAGGGTTGTTCGTCAATTTCAGTAAAATACATATTTTCCTGATAATGTTCCCAATGACCGGAGCGTTCCCATAGTGAACGATTCATGATCATAGGGGTTCTGATTTCTTCATAGCCAGCGTTTCTGTGGACTTCTCGCCAGAAATTTTCTAGCTCATTGCGCAAAACCATGCCTTTAGGATAAAACAGCGGAAAGCCCGGCGCTTCGTCAACAAAAGTATATAGCTGCAATTCATTGCCTAATTTGCGATGGTCGCGGCGTTTGGCTTCTTCCATCTTATAGAGATAGTCGTCCAAATCCGCTTTTTTAGGAAATGAAGTCCCATAAATTCTTTGCAGCATTTTATTTTTTTCACTACCGCGCCAATAAGCGCCGGCTAAACTTAATAATTTAGGCGCTTTGACGCTTCCAGTACTGATTAAATGAGGACCAGCACATAAATCTACAAAATCGCCTTGTTCATAAATGCTGATGATGGCGTCTGAAGGCAAATCTTCAATCAATTCTACCTTATATGGCTCCTGACGTTCTTTAAAAAACGCAATAGCTTCGGCTCTTGACAATTCCTGACGAACATACGGGATGTCTTCTTTGATGATTTTTTGCATTTCTGCTTCGATTTTTTCCAAATCATCGGGAGTAAATTTGTGTTCAGAATCAAAATCATAGTAAAAGCCGTCTTTAATAGCTGGTCCAATGCCTAATTTTGTATCAGGAAACAATCTTTTGACCGCTTGCGCTAAAATATGGGACGAGCTATGGCGAAAAACATCGCGTCCTTCTTGGTCGTCAAAAGTGTAAATATTGACAGTGCAATCTTGACGGATAGGTTGCGATAAACTGCTTTTTTGACCATTGATGCTAGCGGCCACTGCTTTTTTGCTCAAGCCGTTGCTGATTTTTTTGGCGATGGCTAACGGCGTAATTTCGTCTTCGTCAAACGATATAATAGCGCCGTCTGGTAAAGTAATTTTTAACACGATAAATCATCCTTTCTTTAATAAAAATAACACAAAAAAATTCCCGCCCCTATTGGGACGAGAATGACTTTCCCGTGTTTCCACCCAAGTTGACGCTTTTTTAAGCGCCCGCTCTCTGATCAGATAACGGCGATCAAACGGCCGCTGTTCACAGCAGCTTCTTTAAGGCGGTACCGTAAGATTAGCGGGCAGGATACTCTCAGCAAACATCTCCCTCTCTGAGCGCGCTTAAACAAACGACATGTCCTTTTCTAGCGAATTTTTGCTTTGCTGTCTTTTATTATAGACATTCTGCATAAAAAGTCAAGAATAAATTATGAGCCGTCATGGCAGGATAAATTTTGACAGCGTTCACAGCCAGTGCAAATCTGCAAGCGCTGATCAAATACCGATTCTGCAATCTTTAATAGGCTATCATTTTTGGCGTTGATAAAGTGAATGATGATTTTTTGGGGCACCAATGTGATCAAAATACTCATAATCAAGTCTTCTTGGTTAATACTATCATCATCAATAGATTCCAAACTGGCAGCGTACATTTTTTTCAGATCATTGCCTGCACTGTCTTTGATGTCAAAGGACTGCTCGCGCAAAAAAATATGAGCTTCTTCAACCATACTTTCCTGAATGTTGACCATAAAGCGTAACACGTTAATAAAATCTTCTTCTTCCTTTTGGAACAAATAATGCTCGATTTCCGCTGCTGTTAAAAGTTTGATGCATCGTTTTAAGCCATGCGCCGCAAAATAAAGATATCCTTCCAAATCCAGTAAAGGTTTGTGAAAATGCAGATGGTGCAAATCCCAACACGCCGCTTCAATCAAGCGTTTTTCCTCCAAAGCTATCCGCAGCTTCAACAAAGGTCTGATCTCTGCTTGCTGCCAACGGCTCAATTTTTCGCTCTGCGTGGCTAAAGATTTCAATGCCAGCCAATAAGCGCCTTGTATTACGGCCATTTGACTGGCAAAAGTCAATAGCTTTGGATCATTTTTTTCTGTTGATAGGATAAAACGACTTTTTCTTTCGGGAAAGCTGAACAGCTCATAATCGACGCCCATTTTTTCTAAACGTTTTCTGCCTTCGTCCTCATAACGTTTATGAACATCAACACAAAATTTTTTCATCACCACCAGCTCCTTGACTCTATTTTACGATAGGCGGCTTAAAGATATGCTTTGTAAAATTATCAAACCTGCAAGTTTCGCGATAAGTTGAAATAAGAAAAATTACCAAAAATTTTTTGATTATGTTAAAGCTAATGATGATAATTAACGTTGAGTATGATGAGATTAAGAGATTGCCCCAAATTAAATGAAAGCAAAATAAAAAAGGCAAGCTGGCTGAGAAAGCGCTTGTCTTTTTTATTTATAACCATGAAAATGTGTGAAAACAACTGAAAAGTTATTCCAATTAACGGCTATTCTTTTTAGTAGCAATCAACGCTGCTATGCCGCCACCTAGAAGCGGTGCGTAAAAAGTTAAGCCACGGAAAAGTAACATAGCCGGCAAAAGATTGTTCGCGAAAATAGATTGGTAAATCAGCATAAAGCCGCCTTCTGCGGCACCAACACCGCCGGGTAAAGGCAATGTGTCAATAGAAATAGATAAAGCGCTTTGCAGAGCCGTTAAATCAAAATAGCCAAAACCATTCAAACTAAATGCACCAAAAAGACAAAATGGAACAGAGAACAATGCTAATAAATGAGCAAAGCTGATTAACTGACAGCGCAGAAGAACAAAAGGATGCGCTTTGATATGTTCCGCTCCACGACTGTATTCATTGATTTGATCGGTGATTGTTTGGCGCCACTTTTCGGGTGATTTGACGATGCGCCATTGTGTCAGCAACGATAATATTTTGTGCAATAGTTTTTTTAATAAGTTAGGTTTAAAAATGGCTAAAGCAAATAGTAACGTCAAGGTCAAATGAATTCCTACGCCATAAATCAGAAAAATACTGCCAAAGCCTAATTGCACAGCTAAAAAATCACTGCGTAGTCCCAAAAATGTTATCATCAAAATAACTGCTGCGATATGATACGTCATATTAAACAATAAAATAACTAATGACGCCGCGCCCACTGGCAATTTGTGACGCTGCATATAATAAAGCTGCGCCGGTTGTCCACCAGAAGCGCCGGGAGTAATAGCACTAAAGTAAAAATCAATGAGTGCATAGCCAAAAGATTGTCGAAAACTGACCGTATAGCCCAAAGAAGCAAATAGAAATTTAAGGTTAATCCCTTGAGCGCTGAAATAAAATACCACTGCGCTGATAGCAGCTGCCAGCCACCAAGCGTTAGCGTTCGCCAACGCTTGCGGCAACTGTAATAATGATTGACCGCCGCTTAGCGTTAGCGTCATCAGCAGAGCGGCAAATAATAATAAAAGTATCATACGGCTCGGATTTTTGCCGAGTGTTGCCGAACTTTCTTTCATCGAATAACCTCCTTTGGCAAAACGAATTCATAACCAACACGCTGCATCATAGGAATGAATTTTTCCAATGCAGCAACAGTATTGGCAGCCGCATCGGTATCACCGCCAGTGCCTTCGCCTGAATCGTGCAGACAAATGACGGCGCCGTTATGCACTTGCGACAATAAACGATTGCATAATTCTTCTCCCGAATGGCGTTTGTCCCAATCGCCGACGATAACGCTCCAATAAAGCACTGAGTAATGAAATTTGTGTGCGTAATACATGGCGCTAATATTAGCCAATCCCCATGGCGGCCGATAATAACTGATAGGCCAATGATAGCTTTGCGCTATGGCTTGCCAATGAAAAAAATCTTTTTTCTGACTAAATGGACCAACCAGCAAACCATTTTTGTGCTGCATGGAATGAAAACCCAGCTGATGACCTTCCGCAAGAATCTGCGTTACGATTTTATGTTGTTTTAAAGCTTTATTGCCAACTAAAAAGAAAACCGCTTTTACCTGATAACGAGCCAGCACCGCCAGTATTTCTTGCGTATAACGGCTGTCGGGACCATCATCAAAAGTTAAAACCAGCTGTGGCTTGTCTGTTTCTTGGCGTAATTTTTCGCGTGTCCAATATTTACGCAGCAAAGCCGGCAAAGGTCCATATATTAAGTAAATAAGTAAAGGCAATAACAACAAAATTGCCATTATAGTGCCTCCCTTGTTTCATCATAAGCCGTTATCCATTTTATGAGTGCTTCTGGCTCCAGTTTTTCTTTGAAACGGCGCATATTAGCTGTCATACGTTTTAACTGCAATTCATCATGCAAAACATAAGACAAGGTTTTGCTCATTTTTTGCGCTTGTTTAGGTAAAACAAAAGCCATATTTTCACTAATCATAAATTGGCTGTTGCGTACTTCTTGAACCAAATTAGGATGAAATAACAACAACGGTTTTTCACTGTAAATGGCTTCAAAGATGCTTAATCCACCCGCTTTAGAAAGTAAAACGTCAGCTTGTGCCATATATTGCGGCACTTGATTGGTGTATCCAACTACTTCAATATGTTCGAATTGTCCCGATAACCGCATCCGTAGCGCTTCATTGCGACCGGTTAAAATTGTTGTTTCAGTTTGCGGTAAGCAGTTTAACGTTTCATAAAAGCTCATTTGCTTAGGCAATAGTCCACATCCGCCGCCCATTACTAATAAGCGGCGTACAGCTCCTTGGCGATGGCGAGGGAGATGATGGTAAACTTCATCGACAGGAATACCCGTAACAAAAATCTTTTCAGCGGCGACGCCTTTTTTAGTCAATAGTTGTTTACTCAAAGGCGCAGCTACTAAATAACCGTCAGTTTGTGGCGTCAACCAATTATTATGGCTGATAACATCGGTAATGCATGTTATCAAAGGCAACTTATGGCGATATTGTTTTTTGTAAGCGGAAGCTGCCATTGCCGCTGCTGAATACGTTGCAATAAGCATGTCAGCCGAATGTGTAACAACTAAACGGCGAATAGCACTGGTAAATGATTTCTTTAGTGGCAAGAATCCTTGCAACTCGCCGTTATCGGTATGCTTATAAAGTAAATTGAAAAGACTGCTGCCGCCCTTATTAACAAATGAACCATACGCTTCATAAACGCTATCTTTATGCTCGTCCAAAATGAGTCCAATTAAATCTATGACGATGGGGTTGACGCCGCTTAGCTGACGCAGCTGCATTGCCAAAGTTTGTGCTGCCTGATAATGACCGTTACCGAAACGGCTGGTAAGAATAAGAACATTCATGTTTTGCTGCCTCCTCTAAAATAATAAATTCTCCTATAATTTATACCAAGTATATCACCCACTTCTAACAAAAACTTTAATGTTAAACCAATATTTTTATAACAAATTCTGACGAATTTCTGACTATCTTGTGAAAATGTGAAAAGATTTACGAAGCGTTCAAATAAAAAACAGAAAAGATTAGGAAGTGTTTTTGGATAAAGTTTTTTTACTACTAAATCAGTCGGTATCGTTTGCGCTATTGAAAATAGCTTGGTAAACCACTAAACTAATAATGATTAGTCAAAAGACAAT
>CATJSX010000043.1 GCA_949743265.1 uncultured Peptococcaceae bacterium | reverse complement strand
CGTTTATTGCTAAGATTTAGCGATAAACGGCTTTCTTGTATGGAAAATTTATTTTAGAGATAATAATTTAGCAGCGTTGTCATACATAAACTTTTCAAGTACTTCTGGTCGTAGATGCTCTTGGCAAAAATCTATACAGATTTTTTAATGATATTTTTTCAGGAATACTTAGATTCTGATACTTTCAAAAGTTGGTAGTCTATGTTCAAAGTTAATACCTGTTTTCAGTCATTCTATAAAGTTTAAAAATAGAAAATTTTGCTCTTAACAGTATGATGAGCTTATCATAACATTTTTGATAGATTTTATTATTCACTCTGTAAAAAAAGATAAGCAAACGTCTTCTATTTTAGATAAGGTTTTGGTATTGTTTTTTTAACGGTATTTAATTGGAAGTTAAAGGGATTTTTTCGAATACAATCCCTTTTGTATAAAAGGTAGCATTTAGAGAATCTTTACGTTTATTGCTTGTTTTGAACGAATAATTCTTTCCCTTCATGCATAAAATTCATTCTTTTCGCTCTCAATGTTGTAAGTTTTCTATTTGGACACCTAATTTTTGTGTAGTATAGAATATAACGCAAATGGAGAATTTATGCTATTTAAGAACATAATAATACCGCTTTTGAAAGTTTATTAACCTTAACTCTCGCGCAGATGAAAGTAGCATAAAATACGAAGTTCCTATGTCTAGCAATATAATTATTTGTTCAGAATAAAATTGAAGTATGATATTTGAGATATAGCAATAATATAGCAAAATCCTAACAATAGAAAAATGAAGACATATGCTTATAAGCAGCAATGTAGTAAAAAAATATTATTCTTCACAATAAAAAACTTCCTGATAAAGGTAATTGCAAATTTTGCCTTTAACGGGAAGTTTTTTAATTTTAATAGGATATAATTTTATTGTATTGTCGTTGAGCGTAAGGTGTTTTACTTGATTGCTTGTGCGCTTTCATAAGTTTTTTGATAAATTTCTCGTACATCGAGATGAGGCAATTGATAATTCTTCATTACGATTTTGCCGTCGATAATGCTGTTTTTAACATCGCTACCTTGCGCTGAATAAACTAAATCAGCAATGACATTATTCCATGGACAGAAATGAGGTTTATCTAAATCAACCATGATAATATCCGCTTTTTTGCCTACAACCAGCGTTCCAATTTCTTGTTCCCAACCTAATGCTTTGGCACCGCCAATAGTGGCCATTTTCAGCACATCATAGGCTTTTAAAGCAGTGGGATCCAGCAAATTAACTTTATGCAAAAATGAGCAGATACTCATATCACGAAAAAGATTTAAACTATTATTGCTGGAGGTTCCATCTGTGCCTAAACCTACCGTAATACCTTTTTCTAGCATAGCTGCTATAGGAGCTATGCCGCTGGCCAGTTTCATATTGCTAGCAGGATTATGAGCAACGGCAGCATGATGTTGAGCTAGAATAGTCATATCGTTATCGTTTATATAAACGCAGTGAGCAGCCAATACTGGCACGTCAAAAACATGATTATCCAACAAATATTCTACGGGCGTCCGCTGATAATTTTCGGCAATTTGATTGATTTCATCAGTCGTTTCAGCTACATGAATGTGTAAACCGGTTTTTAATTCTTTAGCTAGATTAACTAATTTTGCTAAATAATCCGGCGGGCAAGTATAAGGAGAATGAGGAGCCAGCCATACTTTAATTCGTCCATCAGCGCTGTTGTGCCAATGGTCAAAAAGTGTACGACTTTCTTTGATACTGTTATCGTCATGGTCAGTGATAGCTAAGCACCCTCGCGCTAAATTAGCACGTATGCCGGTTTCGCTGACAGCGCGTGCTACTTCTTCCATACTAGAATACATATCGGCAAAGGCGGTTGTGCCCGATCTAATCATTTCGACCATGGCTAATTTGCTCCCCCAATAAATATGCTCGTCCGTCATTTTTGCCTCTGCCGGCCAAATGGCATCGTTAAGCCATGGCATCAATTCCATATCATCAGCATAACTACGTAAAAGTGTCATGCCAGCGTGAGTATGGGTATTGACTAATCCTGGCATAGTCAAGCAATTTGTTCCGTCAAGTATTTCTACCTGATCATCTGTGAACATTGATGCCGGTACTTGACCGACAGCGACAATAAATTGTCCATCAATCAAAATATCGCCTTTCGTCAATTTTTCTTCAGTCATAGTTAAAATATAGGTATTTTTAATCAATAGTTTGCTCATTACTTGTTGCCTCGCTTTCTTCTTCATTGAGATCAGCGAACAATGCCGATACAAAACTTTGGGGATCAAAAATATGCATATCGTCGATTTGTTCGCCAGTACCGACCAATTTTACTGGCAAATCGTATTCGGCTTTAATGCCGATAGTAACGCCGCCCTTAGCAGTACCGTCTAATTTCGTTAAAATGACGCCCGTTACACCGCAAGCTTCACTAAATGTTTTCGCTTGCGAAAGAGCATTTTGACCTGTGGTAGCATCTAAAACCAATAAAACTTCTTTTAAAGCGCCGTTAGCTTCTTGATCAATAACACGTCGAATTTTGCTTAATTCGTTCATCAAATTGACTTTGTTATGCAGCCGTCCAGCGGTATCGATAATCAACACATCACATTGACGGGATTTGGCAGCGGCAATAGCGTCAAAGACTACCGCTGCTGGATCAGCGCCTTCTTGATGGCGAATGACGTCGATGCCGACGCGTTCGCCCCAGATTTTCAACTGTTCACTGGCAGCGGCACGAAAAGTATCGGCAGCGCCTAAAATCACTTTATGTCCGTCTTTTTTCATTCGGTTGGCTAACTTACCGATGCTGGTAGTTTTGCCAACACCGTTAACGCCAACAACCAAAATAATATTCAATTCATTTTCATTTAAAGCCAATGGTACGGTTTCTGTGCCCATCAGCTTGATGATTTCTTCAATGAGTACATCGCGTAAATCGTGAGCGTATTTAATTTTATCCTGTTTTTCACGTTCTCTAAGTTTTTCTACTAAATTGATAGCAGTATTAACGCCAACATCGCCTTGGATTAGTGTTTCTTCCAATTCTTCATATAAATCTTCATCAATTTCTTTGCCAGTAAATACGTCAAAAACTTTTTCAACAAAGCCTTTACGAGTCTTAGCAAGACTGTCGGTTAATTCTTCACCGCCACCAAAAAATGTTTGCTTAAATTTTGAAAATAAACCCATAATAACCTCCTTATTGATAATCGCTTAGCTTAACACTCATCAATCGGGAAACGCCGTCATTTTCCATTGTAACGCCATAGAGTACATCAGCGGCTTCCATGGTTCCTTTGCGATGAGAAATAATGATAAACTGTGTTTTGTGAGTGTACTCTCTGATAAAACGAGCAAAACGGTCAACGTTGACCTCATCAAGCGCCGCTTCAATTTCATCCAAAATGCAAAATGGGCTGGGCTTTACCGTCAACAAAGCAAATAGAAGTGCAATAGCCGTCATTGCCCGTTCTCCACCAGATAATAGCGAAAGAATTTGTTCTTTTTTACCCGGCGGTTGGGCGACGATTTCAATACCAGTAAGTAAATAATCTTGAGGATCGGATAATTCCAATCGTGCTTGTCCACCAGAGAACATTGCATTAAAAACGGAAGCAAAAGCTTCGTTGACCACTTGATAAGTTTGGTGAAATTTTTCTGCCATGATGGTTTCCATTTCTTTGATGATGCGATTCAAACTCTGTTTGGCTTTAGTTAAATCGTCGATTTGCTCTTGTAAAAATTGTAGCCGCTCTTTAACTTGGGTGAATTCTTCAACAGCATTAAAATTGATTTCTCCCAACTGTTTAATTTGATTTTTTAACTGCTGTACCCGTCGACGAGCTTCTTGTCCGTCCGATAAAACGGTGTAATGCAGCAAGGCTTCTGCTAAGGTCAGCTCAAAATTTTCTGCCAAACGGTTTAATCCACTTTCTTTTAATGTGCGTACACGAGTCAATGCTGTATCAATGATATGTTTTTGTTCTTTTAAAGTATCTAGCTGTTTTTGCAACTGGCGACTGTGCGTTTCTTTTTCGCTAATAGTTAGTTGTTTTTGCTCCTGAATTTCTCGTTCTTTGGTTAAAGCAATTTGATTCTTTTGTAAAAGTAAAGTCAATTCTTTAATGATTGCTTGGTTATGTGCAATTTCTTGATTTCTTTTTTGGTCTTCTTTCGCCAAAACATCTATATCGTTAATTTTTTGCTGATACTGACGTTCAACTTCATTTAACCGTTGCTGAAAATCTTGCAGTTGTTCATTTAATGAATTTTGCTTTTCTTGATCTCTTGCTAATTGTATCTCTTGTGTACTGATTTCATTATTTAAAGCTGCTTCATCTTGTTTCAGCTGCGTTAACTCGTTCTTCTGTTGAGCGATAGCTTTTTCTAACAGATTTTTATCCGTTTCATGCTGTATCGTTTGTCGTTGTTCAGCCGCTATATTATGTTCAAGCTGGATAATTTCCTCGTTTAATTCTTGTCGATCCAAATTTTCCAAAGACAATTCCTGTGCTAAACGTTGCTGTTCGCTTTGGAGCTCTCTTAACTGCTGATCCAATCGTGCTGTCTTTAGCTGACAGTCTTGTCCAGCAACAGTGGTTTCTTCCAAATGGTTTTGCGTCGCTGTTAGCTGCGTAGAAATTTGGCGGTTTTCTTCGGTTTGTTCATCTAATTGGAGTTTTAATTCTTGCGCTTGGGTGAACAATTCATCAATTTGTCGCTTGCGGCTCAAGAGTCCCGTTTTTTCGCGAGCGTAATTGCCTCCAGTCAAAGCGCCGCCCGGCGTGACTAATTCCCCCTCTAAAGTAACCAAACGCTGATTAAATCCTTTTTGTTTGCCGATGCGCACCGCTTGCGCCAGATCACGCACGACCCAAACACGACCTAATAAGTAATTCATGACGGCTTGATACCGTTTATCGAAGGTAATTAAATCTACTGCTAAACCTAGTACTGCTTCATCACGAAGGTTATCCTGACTTTTTTGGCTGTGTATGGTATTTAATGGTAAAAAGGTTGCGCGACCTTTTTGAGCGCTTTTTAAATAGCTGATGGCTTTTTGAGCATCATGGTCGTTTTCGGTAATGATATTTTGCAAGCCTTGTCCTATAGCCGTTTCGATGGCCCGTTCTAACTGTTGAGGAACTTGGATCAATTGAGCAACGGTACCGACAATGCCGGAAAGATGACCATTTCGTTTTTGTTCTAAAACCGCTCTAACGCCGACTTGATAGCCGTCGCCGCTATCTTCCAATTCTTTCAATGCTGTGTAACGGCTGAAAGTACGCTGATAATTATTTTTTGTTGTTTCTAAAGTGTGTTGCTTGTCGATTAGTTGCTCCTGCAAAAGTATTATCTGTTGTTTAAGGGTTTTTAGAGTTTGCTGCTGTTCTTGATATATTTGAGCCAGTTGTTCTCTGTCTTTTTGCAAAGCAGTCAAACGTTCGCGACTGTTCAGGGTTTCTTGCTGTAGTTTATCAGCTTTCTCGTCAATGCGGCTCAATCGTTTCTCACTATTAGCCAAAAGTTGCTGCAAACGCAAAAGTTCATTATGACTTTTAGCTTGAACTTGCATATTTTGGATATGGTCAACTTTCAGTTGTTCCAACTTTTCTTCACAAGCGATAATAGCATTGGTTTTACAGGACAAATCAGTATGCAGTGTATCATAAGTGCCAGCAATCGTTTGTAATTGTATTTTTAGCGCGTTATAACGCTCTTTTAATAAACGCTTTTCGTTAGTTAAGCGTTCTTTTTCATTGGCAAAATAAGCTGCTTCCTGTGATAATTTTGCCTTTTGCTGATGATAATCAGCTTTGCGTTGCTGATGAAGCATCAGCTCATTCTGAGCTTTTTCCAATTGATTTTGTTGTTGATAAAAACGGTCTTGTTCATCGCTGATTTGCCTTTCCAACTGCTGTAAAATCAATTTGTTTTCTGCTAGTTCAGCTTCTAAACGGCTAAAAGAAGATGCGGTTTGGGCAAGCTGGTTTTCAGCGTTTTCTGCTTGCGCCATAAATTCTTTTTCTTCACTACTACTGCGCTCAATCTGCTCTACTTCCAGCGAAATTTCCAAATCGTCCAATTCGCTTTTCCATAGACGATGCTGACGAGCTTTTTCTGCCTGTTCGCCTAAAGGACCAACTTGAGCGCTTAATTCGCTGATAATATCATTGATACGTATCATGCTTTCTTCCGTATCGGCTAATTTTTTTTCAGCATCCCGTTTGCGATATTTATATTTGATAATACCCGCCGCTTCCTCAATTAAGCCTCGACGATCTTCTGCTTTTAAAGAAAGAATTTCATCTACCTTGCCTTGACTAATGATCGAAAAACCTTCTCGTCCCAAGCCAGTGTCCATGAATAATTCGTGAATATCTTTCAGGCGACAAACGCTTTGATTGATTAAATATTCGCTTTCACCAGAGCGATAAAGTCGGCGAGCGATGGTTATTTCATTAAAATCCAGCGGAAAAAGTCCATTAGAATTATCTAAAGTCAGTATGACTTGCGCCATACCAACGGGACGTCTTTTGGTGCTGCCAGCAAAAATAACATCGTCCATTTTGCCGCCGCGCAAATTTTTAGCGCTCTGTTCTCCTAAAACCCAACGGATACTATCAACAACGTTGGATTTACCGCTGCCATTAGGACCGACGATAGCAGTTACCCCTTGATCGAAAGCAAAATCGACTTTATCGGCAAACGATTTAAAGCCTTGTATTTCCAGCCGTTTCAAATACATCAAATCGCCTCCTTTCTCCTTTTTGCTCAAGTTCAAATATTCCTTTTGGAAGCGCTTCGTCAGCTTTAATTGCTAAATCAGAATGATAAATTTTTCTTAATTTATACAGATTATTTTTCTTCTGCCCAATAAATTGGGACAATTC
The DNA here is from genome assembly GCA_949743265.1 of uncultured Peptococcaceae bacterium. Lineage (GTDB taxonomy): Bacteria > Bacillota > Peptococcia > Peptococcales > Peptococcaceae > CATJSX01. Next base: position 31,111 of record CATJSX010000043.1, on the reverse strand, counting down.
ATTTTTGTTACAATAGATAACCATTGTATCCGGCATTTTTGCCAAAGCGTTCGTTAAACGACGAAAAATTTGACGATTTTTGACCAATTCTCCCATGGCTGGATGATAAGCGCCGCCCAGTAAATCTTTTCCCCATACCAAATTATCTGCTGCTTGTAAACCAATACGAATAATAGGAATATCGGCAAGCATAAATTCATCAGCAATTTGCGCAACCGTGTCAATTACTACGTCCAACGACCATGGCTGGTAGATGCCGTTTATCATCATTTCTGCTAGTTTGGTGTCTTTGATAACAGCAGTAGGATATATTCGTACGAAATCTGGTTGCAAAGCTATAATTTTTTGGGCTGTTTCCAACGATTTTTCCGGTGTATCTCCGGGAAGTGCTAACATCATTTGCAGACCCAAAGTAAAATGATATTCTTTAATTAAAGCCACTGCTTTTGCTACATCAAGAGCAGTATGACCACGCTGGCTTTTCTCAAGCACACCGTCATCTAAAGACTGCACGCCTAGTTCAATAATGTCTACTTGGTAATGCGCCAAACGGGTCAAGACTGTATGATCAATATAATCTGCTCTGGTGGAAAGTCTGATTTTATCAAGCAATTTGTTGGCTTTGAGCGTCATAGCTGCTTGTAACAGACTTTCCTGCCAAGGAACTGCAATGCCGGTAAAACTGCCGCCATAAAAAGCCAGTTGGATTTCCGTATTGGCTAGATTACGACAGCTTAACCGATATTGGCGGACAAGCTTTTCGAGTTCATTAGCATCTGGCGGCGACGTTTCTCCCGTAATTTTGTGTTGATCGCAAAAAACACATTGATGTGGGCAGCCCAAATGCGGAATAAATACAGGCACAATCATAACTTTAGCCATTGATTTCGCCTAATTGGACCAACGTATAAAAAGCAGCGTTCTGTTCGGCTTCCTTTTTAGTTTTGCCAGCACCTTTAGCGCGAAATTCGTCATTGATATAAACGCCAGCTTCAAAATTTTTATCATGATCTGGTCCTGATTCCGCCAAAATTTGATAGGAAACATGATCATCAGGATTTTTTTGAATGATTTCTTGTAATTGTGTTTTATAATCACCATAATAACCTTTTTTGACCAATTCGATTTCTGGCATAATGAAACGAATAGCTACTGAACGTACCGCATCAATTCCTTTTTCTAAATATAATGCGCCAATTAACGCTTCCCATGCGTCAGCTAAATTGCTGGAACGATCTTTACCACCACAACTGCGCTCGCCTTTGCCGATTAGTAAGTAGCTGCCTACCTGCGCTCGTCTAGCGGCGCTGGCAAGCGTGCTTTCGCAAACTAAAGCCGCCCGCATTTTGGTCAGCTCGCCTTCAGTTTTCAAAGGAAATTCATGAAACAAATAATCACCAACGACCAAATCGACTACTGCGTCACCCAAAAATTCCAAACGTTGGTTATGGACGGATTCAGCGCCGTCTTTTTCTAAAACGTACGATGGATGCGTCAAAGCAACGTTGAGTAAATCGTATTGCTCTAATTCAACTGCTAGTGTTTGTAAAAGAGAGCGAAGCTGTTTTTGACGTTCTTGTGAAATCATAGGAACACCTCCTGAATGTACTAAAATTATTGTACCATTTTCCTTTCATTTTCGGCAACTAAGAGCACCGATTTTCTTTTTGTTAGTATGGCTTTTGCAAGCGGTTTCATGCTTTTGAAAATTTAACTACTGAATGATAAGAAAAGCTGCATCAAAAATAGGTTCAATTTATCAATCAAGGCACACATTCAAATACTAAAAAATTTTTTAAGTAAGCCTGTTTTTAATACTTCTACATATTCTGGTAATAATCATTTAATTTCGTCTGTTTTTTTGGGTAAAATTTCTTTATCTTTGCTTTTGCAATTGAGTTTGATAGAAAAATGAATAATTTATATAAAATATTTGCATGATATGTCGGGCGAAATTGTGCTATAATAGTATTATTATTTTAATAAGTTATTTGATGATTTTTTCAAGCTAAAAGGAGTGGGCAATCATGAAAATCGCATTACCAAGTAGAGATGGACGCATTGACGATCATTTCGGTCACTGTGCTTATTACACCCTTTATACAATAGAAGGTGGAAAAATTACTGCCGAAGAAACAATGGCATCTCCGGAAGGCTGCGGCTGCAAATCTAATATTGCACCAGAATTAGCACAAGCCGGTGTGTTAGTTTTATTAGGTGGCAGTATGGGAGAAGGCGCTAAAAATGTTTTAAATGCCAATGGAATCGAAGTTGTACGCGGTTGTTCTGGCGAAACGAGAGCAGTAACGGAAGCTTGGCTCAGAGGTGAAATTAAAGATAATCAAATTGCTTGTGAAGCTGACCATGAACATGGTCATACTTGCAGTCATCATTAAAACTAAATGATTTTGAGGTAATCAAAAAAACGTAGTGCATTAAGAAAACGGATTCTTAATGCACTACGTTTTTTTGATAAAAAAATAAGGAGCGCTTATGAGCTCCTTAAATTATTGATAATCATACTATTCTGCAGCGGCAGTTTGTTCAACTTTCGGTGCTACTTCACGATTTTTATAATATCCACATGAAGGACACATTCTATGAGGCAACTTTGGTTCATGGCATTGTGGACAACTCATTGCGCCAGTTACCGTTAATTTTGACCATGCAGTTCTTTTTCTTCTTGTTCTAGCTTTAGATCTTTTACTTGGCGATACACCCATTTCTTACACCTCCTCAGTTGCTTTAAGTTTAGCAAGTATTGCTAAGCGAGGATCAATCTCCGTCGTTTGACACTGACAGCTTCCCGCATTGAGATCTTGCCCGCACTTTGAACATAATCCTTGACAATCTCTTCGACACAAAACTTTTAATGGCAAATCAGCTAAAATACTTTCTCTGACCAAATCTTCGGCATCAAAAAAATCGCCGTTGTACAAATAATACAGCTCTTCCAATTCACCTACTGCTAAATGAGCATATAGCTTAGCGTCATTAACGAACAACAGCCGTTCTGAAATACTGCATTTAACAGATAAAATAACTTCTTTTAAACAACGGTCGCAATGACTTTTCACCGTAGTTTCTATTTGACCGGAAAGTTGCAAATATCTGCCTTCATTAACGATGGTAAGAAAAAGTCTCAAATCGTCTGCCAATTCAAACTGTGTCGTTTGAAAGTCAAAATTCTTGACTTGTAGCTGATAATTTTCTTTAGCGCCTACAACGCTGCGCACTTTACTAATATCTAACGCTAAAGTCAACATAATCATCCTTTCTGACAGGCAATGTCATTCCCATAAGCAAGGCAAACTACTTAACCTGTTTAATTATATAGAGACGTCGTGCATTTGTCAAGTTCTTTTCCTTTGCAGCTATTTTTTCCCTATCTTTATACGGTTATACTATCCTTAGCTTGCAGCAAAACAACTTTTTTTATACAATAGTTTTAACAAATAACAGCAAACAGAAGGAGGTTTTTTATTTGCTTTTAGGCATTATCGCTGAATACAATCCTTTTCATTTAGGACATCAGTATCATTTGCAACAAGCTCGACAGTCTCTTGATTTTGAAGGAACAATCGTTGTGATGAGCGGTCATTTTACTCAAAGAGGCACGCCAACTTTGACGGATAAATGGCTAAGAGCGCATATGGCAATTTTAGGCGGAGCTGATTTGGTTTTAGAACTGCCTTGCGCTTTTAGCGTACGCAGCGCCTATTATTTTGCTTTGGGCGGCGTTTTATCATTGGCTTGCTGTGGGATTACGCATCTATCATTTGGCATAGAAAGCGATGAAGTGACGCTTTTAGCTGCTGCCCATATTTTAGCGCAGGAATCAGAAAATTATCAAGAAACATTAAAACAACAATTATCGTTAGGACTTTCTTTTGCGGCAGCGCAAAGCAATGCTTTGACCCAATTTCTACCGCAATTTGATACAACGCCCCTTAAACAGCCCAACAATCTGCTGGCGATGAGTTATTTGCAAGTTATCAAACGGTTTCAGCTGCCTATTACGCCATTAGCAATCAAGCGACAAGGAGATTATCACAATTTGCAGCCAGAGGAAAAATTTGCCAGTGCCAGTGCTATTCGACGTATGCTTTTGGCGCATGAATCAGAAGCATATCGTTATTTGCCTCAAACAACAACGGCACTTTTACCACAAGAATTGATTGATCTGGAACGGTTTAAGCAAACTATTTTGACCTTGATTCGTCGCAGCAGTCCTAATGATTTGCGGCAATTGATTGAAATCAAAGAAGGTTTAGAGCACAAACTGATACGAGCAGCGCAAGATAGTAAAAGCCTTGACGATTTGTGCTTAGCTGTCAAATCCAAACGTTATCCTTATAGTCGTATCAATCGTTCATTATGCCATCTGCTGCTCAATTTTACCAATGATTATGCTGCCCAAAAACCTTATTATTTGCGTGTGCTGGCATTTAATCAAACCGGTGCTCGTTTGCTAAAAAAAATCAAACGTTATTCTACAGTGCCTATTATCACCAAACCGTCGGTTGCCATGAGACAGCTTCCTTTGGAGGGACAAAAAATGTTGCAGTTGGATATTCGTGCTACCGACATTTATCACACAGCTTATCAAGAATCTGCACGCAATAAAGGCGGCTGGGATTATTATCGTTCGCCAATAGTAGTGATTTAAACGCATATTTTGCGTTTTATTTCGATATAATGTAGCGGGTGATGATCATGAAAACAACGATTAAGTTGCTTTTTTTGCCATTGATGATGTTATGCTTAACGGTGGGTATGTTTCTTTTTCCTAACGCTACTTATGAAGGCGCGCGCAGCGGTTTGGAAACATGGGCGTTAACGTTAGCGCCATCTTTGCTGCCTTTTATGATTGCGGCAGATATTTTGCTCGAGTTAGGTGTCGTTGGTTTTTTGGGGGTTTTACTGGAGCCGTTGATGCGTCCTATTTTCAAACAACCGGGCGAAGCTGGCTTTGTTGTGGCGTTAGGTTTTACTTCTGGTTTTCCTATGGGCGCTATATTAACCAATGCTTTGTACGGAAAAAATATTTTAACAAAAAATGAAGCGACGCGTTTAATTACATATACCAATAATGCTAGCCCATTATTTCTTTTAGTCGCTGTTCCGGTTGGTATGTTGGGAGCGCCTCATTTGGGATTGATTTTATTAACGGCTCACTATTTGGCAAATCTTTCTATTGGTGTTTTAGGTGGATTATTTACTGCTAAAGAAGTTCCTGCTTTTTCGGGAGAAGGACATATTTTTAAAAGAAGTATTGAAGCGCTGCTCAAATGCCGCCGCAATACACCGCCTTTTGGCACTGTTTTAACCAATGCTGTAACTAAAAGCATCAAAAGTATTCTTTCTATTGGGGGGTTTGTGCTCTTTTTTTCCGTTACCATCGAAATTTTAAAAACCGTCAACTTTTTCGCTTTTACCAATAAAATTTTTGCTCATCTGCTTATGTTTTTTCATTGTGATCCAGCGCTTAGCCAAGCGCTTTCCTGTGGTTTTTTAGAAATGACCTTAGGGGCAAAAGCCGCCTCTGTCGCTGATAGTCCATTGTTCTTTAAAGTGATTATTATCAGCTTTATTTTGGGTTGGAGCGGGCTATCCATCCATGCCCAAGTAGGAAGTATTATTCAAGAACAAAATCTTCCACTTTTACCTTATAGTTTTTGTCGTTTGCTGCAAAGTTTTTTAGCCGCTGCAATTACGGCGTTACTGCTTATTTTTTTGCCTGATACGACAGTAACTTTTCTTTCGTCTCTTTCCTTAGAATCACCGCCTCATCTTTTGGGTTTTATGTTAATGCTGCCATTTGTTAATCTTCTATGGTTATTGTTAATTTCTGCTTTATGTTTTTTAATAATTAAATTGAAAAAAATCGTCATTATTCATTAAAAATGAAAATGACGATTTTACAATAACATCAAAACGATTTCTATTGGTCATGCGAAATAAATTTGCTAAAAAGAACGCATGTCAAATTGTAAATAAAAAATTGCTGCTTGCATTTAAGTATTTTGGTCAAACCTGCTTATTTTGCATAAAACGCCGCAATTGTTTGCAAACCTCATGCAACGGACCTTTAATAATTGGCTGTTCAGGCAGCGAATTTAGAAATTGCGCACCGTATTTCTTAGTAATAATGCGATTGTCCAAGATAATTAACGCGCCCCAATCTGTATGGGAGCGAATCAGCCTGCCGGAACCTTGTCGGAATTTAAGCACCGCTTGCGGCAGGCTGTATTGCGTAAAACTGTTTTGCCCTTGCTTTTGAATATATTCCATTTTAGCACTAGTAATGGCGCGATTAGGCGGCGTAAAGGGCAATTTCACAATAACAACCGTCGTTAAGCCTGTACCTTTAATATCAACGCCTTCCCAAAAACTATTAGCGCCCAAGACGATGGTTTTTTCCACTTGTGAAAGATTTTGAATAATACTGGTGCGACTGCCGTCTTGACCATGCGCCAAAATATTATACTCTTTAAAATTCGTCTTTTGCTTTAGAGCAAAATAAACTTTATTCAACATAGCATACGAAGTAAACAACACCAATACGCCGCCAATAACAGCAGGGATAATTTGTTCCAGATTGTTGATTACCATTTCTACATAAGCATTCTCACCAATTTGATTATAGGCGGGATTATCGGTAGGAATTGCAATAATAGATTGTTGTTGATAATCAAAAGGCGACGGCGTGATATAGCTTAGATAATCGTCTGCTTTCAACAAATAAGTACTTGCGGTATAATGCAGATCATTAGCAATTGCTAATGTCGCTGAAGTCAAAATAACCGAATCATTAGCGTCAAATAAAAACTCTTTTAAAATAGGCATAGCATTGATGGGTGCGATGGAATAACTCAGATTACTTCCCCATGAAGAAGTAGCATACTCTATCCAATAAACATTATTGGGATTATCGCCTTTTAAAAAATCCTGTATTAACGTTTCTCGCTCTTTATACCAGTTTTGAGTAAACATTAGCTCTCGCGTCAAATCTTCCAGCTCATCAATTAAAGAAAGCATATTATAAATTTTCAACAGGCGAAAATTGATAGCGGTGATTATGATGCCGATTTGTTCTAAATGATACAGAAATTGCGGCCACCAATTGCACTGGCGAATAGCTTCCGTGATGCGTGTTTCGTTGGTATTTTTTAAATCATTGACGGTAAATGTATACTCAATGGCATCTATAATGTAACTTTCCAGTTGATTGACGTCCTCAGACAGCTGATTCAAATTTTCTTCAACCATAACGCCAACATCGCCAGCGTGCGGTAAATGCTTCAGTTTAGCAATAATGCGGAAAAGCAAACTATTTTTACGGATTAACTGCCGATTGTTTTTTCGCAGAAATTCCAAATCTAACGTATCAGTAAATTGTTTAGTAGTTTCCTCATCTAAATTATGGGCTTCGTCAATAATAACATGATCATATTTAGGCAATATAGAGCTTTTCAATTTAATATTCTGCAGGAGCAAGGCATGGTTAGTGATGATTAAATCGCTTTGCTCACACATTTTTTTGTTTTGCATAAAATAACAATAGCGAGAATGGGTACAACGATTACCCAAGCAAGTTTCTGCCTGACTGGAAATATTGCTCCAAAATTGACGCTCCATTTTGTTCAAATTTAAGGCTTCCTTATCGCCATCCTTGGTGATGCTGCGCCAATATAGAATAGTGGCAAAGAAAATTTTTTCTGCCCAAATCATATTGCTCAGTTGATTTTTATATAATTCATGACGTCGCAAACAAAGATAGTTGCTTCTTCCTTTACTTAGCGCTACCGAAAAATTATAGTCAAGAATTTTTTTAAGAAAAGGCACGTCGTGCCAAAATAATTGTTCTTGCAAAGCAATCGTATTGGTCGAAACAATAACGCGACAATCATTTTCAAACGCCCAGAGCAAACTGGGCAAAAGATAAGCAAAGGATTTGCCCGTACCAGTGCCGGCTTCGATAATGCCGTGTTTTTTTTCGCGAAAAGCGCGGCAGATAGTTTCTAGCATACCAAGCTGCTGTGGACGATATTGAAATGATGGACTGGCTTGACTCATTAAACCGTCATTTTTGAAAAAATCATCGCAATGCTCAAAAGTCAATTTTGGCGCTTGCCCCAAAGCAAAATCATTATTGGCAAACGAATGAACACGCTTTTGACCAACGACGGCAGAAGAAACGACATAATTATTCAACGATTGCAAAAGACGACTTAAACCATTATCTTCGTTAGCAAATACATCGGCGATTTTTTGCAAAGTGAAAGGATCACTCTCTATTGCAATTGCAATAATTTTTAACAGCACTTTAGCGCAAATTTCCGCATCGCTGCTGGCACGATGAAAGTCATCGCCATGAATCGCTAAAGCGCCGGCAATACTAATGAGCTTGTAACTGGTCAACGTAGGCAGAAAAATTTTCGCCATATCGTGAGTATCCAGCCAATAATTTTCCGTTTCATAACCAAGATGATTTTCCAGCATGGAGCGGTCAAAACTGATATTATGGGCTACCAATAAACTATCACCCAAAAAAGATAATACATCTTTTTCGATTTCCTGCCAATGGGGCGCATGAGCGACCATATTATTGGTAATGCCAGTCAAAAGAGTAATTTCTTCTGGAATCCCCCGTTTAGGTTTAACCAACTGTTCAAAGCGATCAATAATTTGACCGTCTTTGACTTTAACCATACCGATCTCGATAATTTCAGCGCTTTCAGCTAAACCGGTAGTTTCCAAATCAAGACTGACAAATGATAAATTTTGCAACAGGATTTCCTCCCGAAATAAAAAGATAGTTTGCCGCAGTATTTTTACAACTGCCAGCTATTCAAATAAATGGTTTGTTCTTCCGTTAATTGATCAATAGCAATATCTAGTGCTGTTAATTTTAACTGGGCAACTCGATGATCAATGGATTTATCTACGCTGTGTACAGCAGCAGGTAAATCGGAATGCTGCAAAAGATATACCAATGACAGTGCTTGCAAAGCAAAAGTCAAATCCATAATTTCTGCCGGATGACCATCACCGCACGCTAAATTAACTAACCGTCCTTCGCCCATCAAATATAATATCCTGCCGTCGTTCATTTGATAACCTTCAATATTAGGTTTTGTTTCTTGATGACTATTCGCTAATTTTTCCAAAGCGGCTTTGTCGATTTCTACATCAAAATGTCCCGCATTAGCCATAATGGCTTTATTTTTCATTACTTTGAAATGTTCTTCGCTAATAACAGCTTTATTACCCGTAACGGTAACGAAAAAATCCCCTAAGGGCGCTGCTTCAACCATAGGCATGACTTGAAAACCATCCATCAACGCTTCGATGGATTTGATAGGATCTACTTCACACACAATAACTTTGGCGCCTAAGCCTTTGGCGCGCATTGCTACCCCTTTACCGCACCAGCCATAGCCGATAACAACAGCCGTTTTGCCGGCAACAACCAAATTGGTATTCCGCATAATAGCATCCCAAACCGATTGACCTGTACCATAACGATTATCGAAGAAATATTTACTTAAAGCGTCATTAACGGCAATCATCGGAATCTTTAGAGCCCCGTCATTAGCCATGGAGCGCAAACGAATAATACCAGTAGTGGTTTCTTCGCAGCCACCGATGATGTTCGCCAAATATTGCGGATATTGACTATGCAGTAGGCTGGTTAAATCGCCGCCATCATCAATAAAAAGATCAGGTTTAAAATTAGCTAAAGCATTTAGATGAGCGGTATATTCTTCTGTTGTAGCGCCATGCCAAGCAAAAGCAGTAATACCGTCTTCAACTAAGGCAGCTACAACATCATCTTGCGTAGAGAGCGGATTGCTGGCAGCAACGGCAACTTCTGCACCGCCAGCTTGAACAACTTTAGCTAAATAAGCCGTTTTAGCTTCTAAATGCAAACAAATAGCTACTTTTTTACCACGAAATGGCAGAGATGCCATAAATTCTTTTTCCAGCTGATTTAAAATTGGCATATGATTTTTGACCCAGTTAATTTTAGCATGACCAGTAGGTGCGAGCGCAATGTCGCGAATTTGATTTTCACTCATTAAAATTTCCTCCTAATAAATTGTTCAATCGTTAGTTTGTATCATGTTTTTATTATAACGGATAGCGAAAAGTCTTGACAACTATATTTTTTGATGTCCATCGTTATTTTATCGGTTTAAATCAGGAAAAGCAATGATAGGCGACGGTTTGATAGGATGAGCGTCAAGCAGTTTTTCCATCCATACCATATCGTACCACTTGCCAAATTTATAGCCGCACTGATGGAAGACACCAACCATACGATAACCTAAATGATGATGAAATTGTACACTGTTGTTCGTTAAGTATTCGTCTTCTGCATTGGTATATGCAATGCAAGCGTTCAAATTCAGGATATTTTGCGCGCGAGAAATATTTTCTAGTGCTTCATATAATTTTCTGCCTAATCCTTTTTGGCGTTGGTCTTCTCTAAGGTAGATCGTCACTTCAGCAGACCAGTTGTAAGCCGCTCTGTTGATAAAAGTTCCGCTATAAGCGTAGCCTAAGATATGGTTATTCTTTTCAGCGACGATATAAGGATATTTTTGCAACGTACGTTCAATACGTTGGGCAAATTCTGCAAGGCTGGGGACGTCATATTCAAAGGTAATAGCCGTTTTTTCAACATATGGCGTATAAATGGCTAAAAGCTGCGCCGCATCATCAACAGTAGCGGCTCGGATTTTGATATTTTCTTTCATCATAATAACTCCTTTTTGGGCAAATAAACTACTATTTTTATTTTATCATGAATGCAAAAAGAATACCACTTGCACCATAAAGCAAATCATCATTTTTTTGTTAAGCTGATAAAATAAAAAAACGCCTTGTAATAGCTAAGGAATTATCTAGCTGAGCAGAGTTTTTTACGTTATAATAAAAAAAACAGCAAGGAGCGGTAATAATGGATGGACTTTATCTTCATGTGCCTTTTTGCGCACAAAAGTGTCGATACTGTGATTTTTTAAGTTTTGGACACCAATCGGAAGAACGCATGCGACAATATGTGCAAGCGTTGGAAAAAGAAATGCTGCTGTTGACGCAGTATTCTAATGATAAACCGCGTACGATTTTTATCGGTGGTGGAACGCCTAGTTTTTTGCCTGATTTTTTATTAGAAAAATTATTATCAGCTGTGAGAAAATATTTTGTTTCGCCCGCTTTAGTCGAATTTACAATTGAAGGGAATCCAGAAAGTTTAAATGAGGAAAAGCTACAGCTGCTACGAGCTTTTGGAGTTAATCGTTTGAGTATCGGTGTGCAAAGTTGTTCAACAGAATCTTTGCAGTTATTGGGACGCCGTCATACATTTGCTGAAGTGGTGAACATATTTGCAGCGGCTCGAAAAGCAGGCTTCACCAATATCAATTTTGATTTGATGTATGGTCTACCCGGACAGGATCTGTCATCATGGCAACAATGTTTGCGTCGCGTTTTGGCGTTAGGGGCAACGCATCTGTCATTGTATCAATTAAATATTGAAGAAAGGACGCTTTTTGGTCGTTGGCTGCGAGAAGGGAAATTGACAGAATTCGATGATGAAATGGCACTGGCGATGTATAGATTAGCTAAAAGTATGTTGACGGAAGCAGGTTTTCATCAGTATGAAATTTCCAATTATGCGCAAGACAATTTTGAATGCGAGCATAACAAAATTTATTGGCGTACTACAATGGACTATCTTGGTTTGGGTTTAGGCGCTCACTCCTTTCAAGATGGACGACGTTCGAGTAATCCCGTGAAATGGCAAGACTATGTGGTTCCTTTGCTGAATAATATTTTGCCAAAACGAGAAGAAGAAACATTAACCGTTAAAGAAGCAATGGCAGAAATGATTTTTATGGGCTTAAGGATGAATCAAGGCGTTTCTCTCGTTGAATTTGAACAACGTTTCGATAGAAAATTGGTTTCAGTTTATGAAAAGGCGATTACAAAATGTCAAAAAAATGATTGGTTGACGCTAAACGAGGGCTATTTGCGTTTGACTGAAAAAGGGCGGGTATTGGGCAATTTGGTATTTGTGGAATTTGTGTGAAGAAAGATGCGTCAGTCGATAATTCCGGTGATACCATTTTGATCGGTGGATATAATTATAGCGCAGATAGCATATCGAGAATCTTTCACGCAAATTTGATGATATTTCATTAGTCGCTCTACAGCGTTTCAGATGTTTTCTAAAAAGTACAGGCATATCATAAAAACCGCCAAACTATGTAATCTCATCTGACATTAGTTTGGCGGTTTTCATAAACTTTAAGATTGTTTTTATTTTTCGTGACCAAAAATACTTTTAGTCTGGAGTTATTGTTTAACAATTTTTTACCGTTGTACCAGCAAATAGGCATCGTCAGGTGTAATCCGATAATCCTCCAGATAAATTACCCAATCAGTCAAATCGTTAATAGACAGTTTCATTTTGTCGCCCGTATGTATGTCGGCTATCCAATACGCTTCTTGGGTCAATATTCCCCAAATAAATTTCTCATTGATTTCTTTCGCTTCAAACCAAATATGTTCATATTGATAGCCAGCTTCCTCTCGCTTGTCCTCATCCACAGCGAGCCGCATTTTGACCAATACTTCTGCGCCTTCAAGCGAAATAGCGTCCAGCAAAAAGCCGATGCGCTCTCTGGCTAAATTTTGCATACGTTCGGTTTCTTCGTTAGTAACCATATAGAGCATATTATCGTACAGGCCGTCATCAATAGCTGTCAAAGGAACTAAATTGCCCTGTTCATAGTCTTCTTGGGTGGGATAGTAAAACAACAACCCACTTTCATTATTGCGGAAATGGTCTTCAGAACGATCATGGCAGCCGCCGACAGCATTAGGGTATTTCATAATAGCATCAGCAAAATTTTCCCATGCTGCAACTATAATGCCGTTGGGGAAATTCAGTGCTAAAATCGGCTCTTTTTCATCTTCCAATTTGCCTTCACTCACCGCTCGCGAAGCAATAGTACCCAAAATAGTACTGTGATTTTGATATTGCGTCTCGTTGGTATCAACGATTTCTAATTCAATTAAACCGCAGCGATTAAGTCCATGGGTATGAAGCCAAACCTGACCATCATTATTGCTGACAGCCTGCATAGAATACAGATAAGTTGGCGCTGGCGGCACTTGTGAAAGCGCTGCCATATCCGCCCATACGCCGGAAATAATGCGTTCGCTGCTAAAATCCATAATTCCTGCCATATTAGGTATCATTGCAGCCAAAACTTTGATTTGCAAATGATAACTTTGCTGTGCGTTTTCACCAAAAATCATGGCAGTTGTTATGCCAACCTCTGATTCTTGTAGCAGTGTATAATCTTCTTCTGTTAATAAATGATTGATAGTAAATAATTCTGGCAAAACAAAATCCTCTAAGAAAAAATCAAGATGAAAAGATTCTCCTTGATAAAGAATATCCACCATTGGATTATCTTTTTCTTCATCATAGCTAAACGATACGACCTCAAAATCTTCCGCTTCCAGCAATCGATCAATCAGCATTTGCGGATCTTCAATATCGCTAGTTAGTCTTGGTATTGCCATTACGTACGAAACGCTTTTTTCTATTGCAGCTGATACTCCCATAATTATTCCTCCGCTGGTACTTCTTTAGTAAAATTTTGGTATGTTTGCGTTGTCATATCAATAAGATCCAAGTAAGTATCTTCATTTACCAAAAAACCATAATACGGCTTCGTTTCCGTTTCAGTCAGAACATTTTGCCCGTCAATCATATGGTATTCTCGATATAATATCAATGCAAAATAATGTTTCATTCGGTGGTTTTTTAGATGTCCGATCATTTCTTCTTGATCTTCTTTTGTCAAATTAGATTCTGGTAACTCTGACAAAAACGTTATCGCTTTGCGACCATTATAAACCTCATAAGTTCCTGTATAATAGTGATCTTCTGTGTTTTCTGGATTTTGATACCAGATAAACGTGCCGTCTTTTTCCAGTAGTAATTTTGAATCATCACCGCCTAGCCAAGTGTAGCCGCTGACGCGTTTTTCATCACTACAACCAGTCAGACTAAAACATAATATGACCACAATCGCCCAATACAGCCAATATTTTTTCATCGACAAATCCCTCTCTTTCGTCAAAAATCAAAATGTTGTCTTATTGGCGTTGCGCCAAAAATTGACGATCGGCACTAATCGTTGCTTCTACCTGCGCTATGCTCGGTCCACCAATGGTGTTGCGGTTAGCCATGCACGTTTCTACTGCTATCGCCTGATAAATATCATTTTCAATCAGTGGACTAAATGTTTTAAACTCTATTAACGTCAAATCATCAAGATTTTTGCCTTCATCAAGGCAATAGGCTACCAAGCGTCCTACAATGCTGTGCGCATCACGAAAAGGAATATTTTTGCGCACAAGATAATCTGCCAAATCAGTTGCGTTGGTAAAGCCGCCTCTAGCAGCCTGAAGCATGGCTTCTTGACGTACCGTTACAGTCTTCAGCATTGGCGTCATTACCAGCAAACACTTCTGCCAAGTTTCTACTGTATCAAATAACCCCTCTTTATCTTCCTGCATATCTTTATTGTACGCCAGCGGAATTCCCTTCATCACTGTCAACATAGCCATTAGATTGCCATATACACGACCGGTTTTGCCGCGCATCAACTCTGCCACATCAGGATTTTTCTTTTGAGGCATGATACTGCTGCCAGTGCTGTATGCATCGTCCAAATCAATAAAATGGAATTCTTGCGATGACCAAAGAATGATTTCTTCACACAGACGACTCAAATGCATCAATGAAATAGAAGCATCAGCCATAAATTCTAAAATGAAATCTCTGTCGCTAACGCCGTCCATAGAATTTAAACAAACGCTGTCAAAGTCCAATTCTTTGGCAACTTGCTGTCGGTCAAGCGGAAAAGTTGTGCCTGCCAAAGCGCCGCTACCCAAAGGCAAAACGTTCATCCGTATTCTAGTGTCTTCCAAACGAGTACAGTCTCGTTTAAACATTTCCACATAAGCTAATAAATGATGAGCAAATGAAACTGGCTGCGCCCGCTGCAAATGCGTATAGCCCGGCATAATAGTTTCTTTATGCGTTTCTGCTAAATTTATCAGCGTCGTTATTAGATCTAACAATAAATGATGAATAGTTTCTATCTCTGCCCGCAAATACATTCGTGTATCGACAGCCACTTGATCGTTACGACTGCGTCCTGTATGGAGCTTTTTTCCTACAGCGCCAATTTTATTCGTCAATAGTACTTCTATATTCATGTGGATATCTTCACTGGACGGATCGAAAACTACTTTGCCCGCTTCTATTTCTATTAAAATTTCTGTCAAACCGTCAATAATCTGTTCGGCTTCGTCTTTTGTTATTACGCCAACATTCCCTAACATACGTGCATGTGCTATACTACCTTTAATATCCCATTGATACAATTTTTGATCAAAAGAAATAGACGAATGAAAATCCTCTACCAATTTATCTGTATCTTTGCTGAAACGACCGCCCCATAATTTACTCATTTTTTTAGCCTCCTCAATATCATCATTATTCAAATTTTAATCGAAAATTCATCGGATTACAACTAAAAAATTACTTGACTATATTGAAACGCCAATGATTTAGCTGCTTTAGGACGAAAAACTATTTTATGAAATGAAAGCCGCAACGATATTACCATAAACGGAGCGAACTATCGACTGCTAAACTGATAAATTCGCCCCGTTTCAAACGCTATATTGAATTATTTATTGTAAATAGGTTTAATTGCTTCTAAACGATAAATTGGTAAGTTTTGCGCCACAAATTTTAATTCATATTCAGTGGCGATATTATCTTTTGGTAGTTTACGATACATATCCAGCTGAATATTTTTTAGCTGCCATTGATAGGCGGCTAATTCATTCAGCGAAAACTCAAAGAAGCCTTGATTATCGGTTTTTAAATGAATCTCGCCATTATCAGCTAAGATTTGTTCATATTGTTTCAAAAAGTTACCATGTGTCAATCGTCGTTTGCGATGTTTGTATTTAGGCCATGGATCAGAAAAATTAAGATAAATCCGTTGAACTTCTTGGTTGGCAAAAATTGTTTCCAATCTTTCGGCGTTAAGCCAAATTAAGCGCAAATTAGAAGGAATACCAGTTTCTCGCTCCATACGCCGTAGCGCACTGAGGACAATTTCTTCCACGACTTCAACGCCAATAAAATTGATTTCTGGTCTTTCTTGCGCCATCGTACGTATAAAACGTCCGCGTCCCATGCCAATTTCAACATGAAGCGGCTGTTCATTTTCAAAAATTTGTTGCCATGTTCCTTTATGGGGATGAGCTTCGCTAAAAACAATTCCTTCATATAATGACAACGCTTCTCGTGTACCAACTTGCCGCCTAACTCTCGCCAAAATAAAAACACCCTTTACTTTTTAATATTTTTCTTCATTTTATCAGCAATTATCTATTGGCGCAATCACTATTTTATTTATTGGCTATTGCAATCGCAGTTTTCAAATTTTAGAATGTGTAGTACTATAATTAAGTGGTAATAAAACAGCTAATAAGCTATCAAGAAAGTTAATTATTCAGTACAAAATTATAGCGTCTATTTTGACCGTTTAAGTAAAAAACGCTTTAAATCATTGGACAAAGGAGGAAAGTTTTGATGTTTATCATTGAAGAAGACCGCAGAACGCCGTTATTGCTGCAGCAGCTGACGACTGTTTGGGAAGCGTCGGTTAAAGCAACACATTTATTTTTATCAGACGAAGAAATCGCTGCTATTAAACCCTATGTTTCACAGGCTTTAGTTGATATCGCACATTTAATTGTTGCTGTTAACGAGCGGGGAATCATTGTCGCTTTTATGGGAATTGCGGAACGAAAATTAGAAATGCTGTTTATTTCGCCTGCTGAACGAGGACAAGGTTTGGGGAAAAAATTGCTTTTATACGGCGTAGAAAAGTTTTCAGTAAACGAAGTATGCGTTAATGAGCAAAACCCGCAAGCATTGGGATTTTATGAGCATATGGGATTTCATGTATATAAAAGGACGCCTGTTGACGAACAGGGACGTCCTTATCCACTCTTGTTTATGAAATTAAGCGAAAAATAATGGATCAATCTTTTGTCATTTCGGTTCACATTGGTTTTGATAAATAAAATGAGATCTTCGTTTTGCATCAGAGTTAAAAATACCGCCAAAGCAGGACTACAAGTTGCTTTAGCGGTATTTTTGGTTAAAATTTTATGAGATAGTTACGAATTAAGCGCGCAATTCTGCCTGATAATCTTTTTGCAAAGCGGCGTAAATTTGGTTGTAAACGACATTTATTTCTTCATCGGTCAAGGTGCGGTCATCGGCTTGAAATAGAAGTGAAAATGCGATACTTTTTTTACCGGCTGCAATCTGATCACCTTGGTAAACGTCAAAAATTGCCGCGTCATTAAGTAAAGCGCCGCCAGCTTTTTTGACGCAGATTTTCAAATCATGGCTGGCAATTTTTTCATCGACGACGATAGCCAAATCTCGTGTAACAGATGGAAATTTAGGCAAAAGCGACGCTTGAATACGCCCTGCGCCATGTTCAATGAGCAAATCAACATCAATTTCAGCTGCATAGCTGCGACCTTTTAAACCATAGTTGTCAGCGATTTGCGGATGAACTTCGCCAAAAACGCCAACAGAAATATCATCAATGACCAAATAAGCCGCTCTTCCCGGATGATAAATGCTGTTATCGCGGCAAGGAATATAGCGAGCGTCATCAATTTTTAAATCAACCAACAAAGCTTCAATCAAGCCTTTTAGATAATAAAAATCGTATTCCACTCCAGCTTGCTGCCATGTTGTCGCATTTTTGCCATGCAGTACAATGCCCAGCGTCCAACGTTCGTTGGCAAGTGTTTTGGTATCTAACTCGTGTTGCAGCAGAAAAATTTTGCCCAATTCAAAAAGCGCCAAATTTTCATTACGACGATTGATATTGTTGAGCATAGTATGAAATAAGCCCGGCAAAATACTGGTGCGCATATGACTTTGTTCTTCAGACAAAGGATTTAATATAGCGACACTTTGACGGCGAATATCATCAGCCGCATAACCCAATTTATCATCATTATTTTTATTGATAAAGCTATAATTTACCACTTCATGCAGCCCCAAGCCTGCCATTTTATTGATGATCTGATCACGAATTCGTTGTCCGGCAGTTAGGCGACCTTGACTGGAAGGTCCAAAAGGAAGGGTATCGGGAATCGCATCATAACCATATAAGCGAGCCACTTCTTCAATCAAATCTTCGGCAATAGAAACATCGGGACGATAAGGCGGGACTTTTACCGTAATGGTTGTATCGCTTTCTTGAAGCAGTTCAAAATTTAAGCGTAATAAAATATCCTTGATTTCTTCGTTTTTGATGTTTGTTCCTAATACTTGATTAACTTTTGCTAATTCCAAATCGACGGTAACGATTTGATGCGGCGTTGGATATTCGTCAATGATACCGCCAACAATTTCTCCGCCGCCTAATTCCTGCATTAAAGCAGCAGCTCTGTTAACGGCATAAGTTACGGTTTCCATATTGATACCTTTTTCAAAACGGATTGATGCTTCTGAGCGTAATCCCAAACGGGTAGACGTTTTGCGTACGCTAGTCGGTTGAAAATAAGCCGCTTCGATAAAAACGTCAGTAGTTTGCTCAGTAACTTCCGTATTTTCACCGCCCATAACGCCGGCTATTGCTACTGGACGTTTGTCGTCGCAAATCAAAAGCATATCGTTAGTAAGAGAACGTTTCACATTGTCTAATGTGACAATCGTTTCATTTTCTTCTGCACGACGCACAGTAATTTTATGACCGGCAATTTCGTGATAATCGAAAGCATGGAGCGGTTGACCTAATTCCATTAAAATATAGTTGGTTATATCGACGATATTGTTGATTGGACGCACGCCAGCGCATTGCAAACGATGCTGCAGCCAAAAAGGTGATGGTTTGATAGCAACGCCTTTGACCATTTTAGCACAATAACGGTGACATAGTTGGCTGTCTTTGATAGATACTTGTGCTAAATTATGGATATCTTCTTCATTTTCGCTGCTATTGATAGCAGGAATTTTAACGGGTTTATTGATTAGTGCGCCAATTTCGCGGGCAACGTTTAAAACGCTTAAGCAATCAGAACGATTAGGGGTCAAATCCAATTCCAAAATATAATCGTCTAAACCCATAATTTCGGTAATGCTAACGCCAAGCGGTGTATCGTCAGGCAAAATTACAATACCTTCTTTTTGTTCTGGCGGAATTTTTTCAGGATCAATACCCAATTCTTTTGACGAACAAATCATACCGTTGGATTCCACACCGCGCAGCTTCGCTTTTTTAATCTTGATGCCGTCGGGCAGATGAGCGCCGGGTAAAGCAAAAGCGACGGTTTGACCAGCAGCTACATTGGGTGCGCCGCAAACAACCTGCATAGTCGTTTGGCCATCGGTAGTGACTTGGCAGATGGATAATTTTTCAGCATTAGGATGTTTCATTTTTTCTAAAACTTTAGCCGTTACAACTTTTTCTATGCCTTTATTAGTCGCTTGCACATGTTCTACAGTAACGCCGGCTTTGGTCATCAATTCCTGTAGTTCATAAGCATTTAGCTCAAGATCAATGTATTCTTTCAACCAATTAAATGAAATTTGCATGGTGATTAATTCCTCCTAAAATTGGCGCAGGAAGCGCACATCATTTTCGAATAATAAGCGCATATCGCTGATGCTGTATTTGAGCATCGCAATGCGTTCAACGCCCATACCAAAAGCAAATCCGGTAACTTTCTGCGGATCATAGCCACCGGCACGCAAAACGTTTGGATGGACCATACCAGAGCCCAAAATTTCCAGCCAGCCAGTATGAGAGCAAACGCGACAGCCTTGACCACCGCACATGATACAGGAAATATCGACTTCAGCGCTAGGCTCTGTGAAAGGAAAATAACTGGGACGCAACCGAATTTTGACATCAGAGCCAAACATTTGCTTGGTAAATGCAGCAAGAATACCTTTCAAATCGCTCATGGTGATGTGTTCATCAATAACTAACCCCTCAATTTGGTGAAACATAGGCGAATGAGTGGCATCGTCGTCTTTGCGGTAAACAGTACCGGGACAAATGATTTTTACCGGTAATGCACCTTGTTTTTTCTCCATTGTTCGTACTTGAACGGGAGAAGTGTGTGTACGCAACACAATATCTGGCGAAATATAAAAAGTATCCTGCATATCCCGTGCCGGATGATCTTTGGGCAGATTTAGCGCTTCAAAATTGTAGTGATCGCTTTCGATTTCTGGTCCTTCAGCGATTTCGAAGCCTAATCCCATAAAGATTTGTTTGGCTTCATCAACAACTTGCGTTAGAGGATGTTTGGTTCCAGTTGCCAATGCTTTGCCCGGCAGCGTAACATCTAAGGACTCATTAGCTAAACGATGTTCCAAAGCGGCATTTTTATAGCGCATTTGCATTTCTTCTAAAGCTGTGCCGATTTCATCGCGGACTTCATTGGCCAGCTGACCAATGATGGGTCGTTCTTCTGCGCTTAATTTGCCCATGCCTTTCAAAATTGTTGTCAATTCGCCTTTTTTGCCTAAAAATTTAATTTTCAATTCGCCCAGTTCATCCAAGCTTTTTGCGTCTGCGATAGCTTGTCGGGCAATTTGTTTGATTTTTTTCAGTTCTTCTTGCACAAATACAACCTCCTTTTTAATTTAGCGCAAAATAAAAGCTTTTCATCCCTACTAAGGGACGAAAAGCTATTTTTCGCGGTACCACCCTACTTATCATGTCACCATGATCACTCTATCATCATTAACGCTGATGCTGCGCTGCTATCTACTTGATTATTTCAATAGCAGATGCTCCAAGGCGAAACCCATAGGCAGCAGCTTTCAACGATAAGGCTTTCAGTCTATGACCTTATCTCCCTGATTTGATGCTCTCTGCGGCTCCTTATCATCGCATACAATCAAAAATTTTTGTGTTTAGTGTAGCATAAAGTCAAAAAAGTTGCAAGGGATTTGGAAAGAAATTTATTCGTTGAAAACGCTATTAAGATTTAAGAAGGACAGTCAATAAATTGAGTTATGTTGCGTGCCTTTGATTAACAAAGTAAAAAATCTCCAAATCGGCTTATAGAGTTTTGCGCTGTTTGGAGATTTTTTGGGTTCTTCGATTGCAACGTTGCAAATTTGCTTATTCGTTTTGTGTAAAAGCGACAACGTGATTTTCTATCCATGTCATAACTTGTTCTGTACCTTGTCCTGTTTCTGCAGAAAAAGCTATAATTTCTTGCCCTTGGTCGGTATTTAAACCTTCACGAATAATTTTAATATGTTTTTGCCACTGTCCTTTAGAAATTTTATCACATTTTGTGGCTACAATCAAAATATCTTTTTGTAAATGCTTTAGCCACTGATACATCGTCACATCGTCTTTGCTGGGCGGATGACGCATATCGACTAAGTGGATCACACCCACTAAATTTTCTCGTTTGGCGAGATAATCATCAATAAATTTGCCCCATTGTTCTTTAGTGCTGCGGCTGACTTGCGCAAAACCATAACCGGGCAAATCGACGAAATAAAAAGCGTCATTGTTGATACGATAATAGTTGAGTGTTTGTGTTTTGCCTGGTTTGCTGCTGGTACGAGCAAGATTTTTGCGATTGATCAATTTATTGATCAATGAACTTTTGCCTACATTGGAACGACCTGCTAAAGCGATTTCTGGCAAATGATCGTCGGGATACTGCTTTGGTCCAACGGCACTAATGACAAATTCGGCATTTTTGATTATCATTTTTTTATACTCTCCGTTATTTGTTGGTTTTGCGGCGGTTCTTTTTTTCTTTGATCAGCGCTAAATCTAATACTTCGTCAATAGTACTGACCAAATGAAAGGTTAATTCCTTTTGAATATTGAGCGGAATGTCTTCTATATCCTTTTGGTTTTCTTTGGGCAAAATGATGATTTTGCTGCTGGCGCGATGAGCCGCCAGTACTTTTTCTTTGACGCCTCCAATAGGCAGTATCTTGCCCCTTAGTGTCATTTCTCCAGTCATAGCCACTTCTTTGCGAACTTTGCGACCAGTCAGTGCTGAGATCATGGCCGTTACCATGGTGACGCCAGCGGAAGGACCGTCTTTAGGAACAGCGCCCTCTGGCACGTGAATATGAATATCGCATTTTTCGTAGAAATCTTCTTCTAAATCAAGCTGGTCACTGATACTGCGAATGAAGCTCAAGCCCATTTGTGCCGATTCTTTCATGACATCGCCTAATTGCCCCGTCAGCATCAAATTGCCTTTGCCAGAAAGAACATTGGCTTCAATTTGCAAAATTTCGCCGCCTACAGAAGTCCAAGCCATACCAGTAACGACGCCGACTTCATCATTTTCTTCTGTAATACCGTAATGATAGCGAGGTTTACCTAAGAATTTTTCCAGATTTTGCTTTGTTACGCGAATGTTGCTTTTTTTACCGCTGACGATTTCTCGAGCCGCTTTGCGGCAAATAGCAGAAATTTGCCGTTCCAAATTGCGTACGCCGGCTTCTCTCGTATAATAACGGACAATATCCAAAATGGTATTAGCAGAAATAAATAGCTGTTCTTCTTTTAGTCCTTGTTCTATAATTTGTTTTGGCACTAAATAGCGTATGGCGATTTGTACTTTTTCTTCTTCTGTATAACTGGACAATTCGATCAATTCCATACGATCCAGTAAAGGTTCAGGAATAGTATGCGCTGAATTAGCCGTTGTGATAAACATTACTTTAGATAAATCAAAAGGAATTTCAATAAAATGATCGCTGAAAGTGCTGTTTTGCTCCGGATCAAGTACTTCTAAAAGCGCGGAAGCAGGATCGCCGCGAAAATCATTGGTCATTTTATCTACTTCATCAAATAAAAAAACGGGATTAGCCGATTTAGCTTCGGTCAAACCGCGAATAATTCTTCCCGGCAAAGCGCCAACATACGTACGGCGATGACCGCGAATTTCAGCTTCATCACGTACGCCGCCCAATGAAAGACGGACAAAATTTTTGTTTAACGCTTTAGCGATGGATTTGGCTAATGATGTTTTTCCTACGCCGGGAGGACCCACTAAACAGATAATGGAGCCTTTGGTATCATTTTTTAGCTGGCGAACAGCCAAAAATTCTAAAATGCGCTCTTTGACTTTCTCCAAACCATAATGATCAGTTTCTAATACTTCTTCAGCAATCTTAATATCCATCTGGTCTTCGGTATATACGTTCCATGGCAAGTCCAAAAGCCAGTCCAAATAGTTGCGAATGACGGCATATTCTGGAGACATAGAAGTAATCTTAGCCAAACGATTGACTTCTTTTAAGGCTTTTTCTTTAACGTCGTCAGACATTTTGGACTGCTCGATACGTTCTTTAAATTCACCGATTTCTGCCGCACGATCCTCGCCTTCGCCTAGTTCGTCGCTGATGACCTTAATTTTTTCTCTTAAATAATATTCTTTTTGGCTTTTATCCATCTGCCGTTTGACTTGCTCATTGATGCGCATTTCTAATTCGCTGAGACGAGCTTCTTTGATCAATATGCCCAGCATGGTTTCTAATTTTTGCTGCAAACTATCTGCCGAAAGCAGCTGCATTTTTTCTTCCAATGTAATTGAGAGAAAAGACGCCATCAAATCCAACCGTTTTTCGATGTCTTCTGTTTCTATAATGCGCTTAAAATTATCCGGCGTAATTTTGCCGATTTTTTTGCTGTAACTTTCGAAACCTTGCATTACAGAGCGCAAAAGCGCTTCTAATTCTTCGCCTTGGCAATCGTTTGTTAATTGACACGATTCGTACTGAACGACAAAGAAGGGGTCTTTAGCAACAAATTCATTGACTTTGATGCATTCAATTCCTTTGACGAGCATTCTTAACCCATCAGTCGGCAGTTTGATTACACGCTTAATTTCAACTAACGTGCCGTATTCATATAAATCTTCTGGGGTGGGTTCTTCGATTTTGCCATCTTTCTGTACAAGCACGATTAACCGCTTGTCTTGACCTAAAGCGTTATCAATAGCCTCCATAGAAGAAGTCCGACCAATATCCACATGAGTTTCCATCAGCGGGAAAACAACAATTCCTCGCAAAGCGATAGCTGGAATTTCTGTTGGCGTATCTTCTTTTACGTCTATTGTTTCCTGCTTCAATTCTTCTGTCATCTTGTCAGCTCCTTATTTTGCATTTATTTCAGTTGGCAAGTGAATAAAATGCCTGTATAACTATAGTTTAAAAGCAAATGCAGCATTTTGCAAGGAATAATTACTTTTTTGGACAATAAAGCGCAAAAAAATTCATCTGAATGTGCTAAAAAACGTCAAGGAGTCCTTATTTTGCACAATCTTGACGTTTTGAAAGCTATCAAAACAAAATAAGTTTTAAAAATTTATCGAGCGTGTAAAAGCAGCAGCGTTTATTTTAGTAAACGAAAGTTAATCGTTATTTTGTAAGAATTATTTAAGAAAAATAACAACTAAATTGTTA
This sequence comes from uncultured Peptococcaceae bacterium, assembly GCA_949743265.1. GTDB lineage: Bacteria > Bacillota > Peptococcia > Peptococcales > Peptococcaceae > CATJSX01. Next base: position 6,501 of record CATJSX010000043.1, on the reverse strand, counting down.
TGAGTAACCATTATGCTGTAAACATGGATCAAAAGCGATGACAAGATTGCTTTTTCGGGGTACAATAGAGCAAAAGCGCAGTACAAACTGAGCGGAAATGGAAGGAATGAGTGTTGTGGAAAAACCACGTGTGCTGGTTGTAGACGACGACAAAGAAATTGTGGGAGCTATCGCTATCAATTTAGAGAAAGAAGGTTATGAAGCGATTCGTGCTTATGATGGTTTAGAAGCGCTTGATCAGTTGATAAATAAAGATGTGCAGTTGATCATCATGGATGTCATGATGCCCAAGCTGGACGGTTTATCAACGATGATGAAAATCAGGGAAAAGAAAAATATTCCTATCATTATTCTTTCTGCTAAATCAGAGGATACCGACAAAATTTTAGGTTTATCTATGGGAGCAGATGATTATGTGACAAAGCCTTTTAATCCTATGGAATTGATGGCGCGAGCAAAATCTCAATTGAGACGGTATATGAGCTTGGGCAATATGCAAAGTGCTAAAGAGGCAGACAAGCTTTTGGTTTGCGGAGCACTGTCTTTTGATACAGAAACAAAGCAGATGGTTGCTCACGGGGAGCCTATCAAGTTGACCGCCACAGAAACAAAAATTATGGAGCTATTGATGCGCAATCCCGGACGAATTTTTCCCGCCGAAGAGATTTACGAAAGAGTTTGGGAAAGCCCTTCTTTTTCCAGCGAAAATACAGTCATGGTTCATATCCGCCGAATCAGAGAAAAAATTGAACTAAACCCCAAAGATCCAGAATACTTAAAGGTGGTGTGGGGGATTGGGTATAAAATTGAAAAAAGATAAAGTGATTAAAGAAGTGAAAACAGATGATAGCCGTCAAGAAAAAGGCAGTGGTTTTGGTGCATGGGTAATCAGTTTTTTAGGCGTGAGTTTGCTGGCTTTTTCTATTTTATTGGGTGTCTATGCAGCATCGCAATGTCATTCATTTAATGGTATGATGCAAATGTTGCGTATCAACGATACCAAAGAGCAGAATTTATTTTATGAGCAAATGTTAGATTATTTTGACCTGCTTACTGCTGGTATAATTGGTGATGAAGGAAAAATATATATCAATGAAAATGAATATTGGATCACCGATGAAGGAATTTCTTTTCCGGTAGTGATCAATTCGCCGAAAGGACATTGGTATTACTATTATGATCAAGAATCGCCGATTGTATTTTATCAACTGATAGAAGAAAATTCAGTAACACAAGATTTTGTAGTTGATGATCGTTTTTTAGCAGCTGACACTTATTCAACGGAAAAAAAGGAAACAGCTCAAGATTCATTTTCGCTTACTGATGAACAGAAAAAAGAATTGATCTATAAAACCATTTCGGAAAGGTTAAACGATGAAGGCATCAATCTCAAATATTATGCACAAAATTCCGATGGTACTATATTGAGCAACATTGATATCAATCAAACTTACAATAATGAATATGGTCGAATGATGTTGCCTAATGGATATGATTTTTGTCTTTATTTCGATGGCGAACATTTAACGGCTTATTATGCTAAAAGTGAAAATGATGCTGCACAAGAAGCAAGGGATACCTTGCAAACAGATGTGGTTACATCGCCTATCTACCAAAGACTCATTGACAATTATCAAATGGGCAGCAGTTATTTTTTGCAGTATCCGGAGCTTAGTCAAACAAAAGTTGTACTTTTTGCTGCCACGGATTTTATAGAAAATTACAATGGTTTTAGCCAACTGTATCATGTTCAAGATGAAATTCTTAGTATACGGATTATGCTTTTTGCCACTGCTGTTTTATGGGGATTCAGTTTGATTTTGTTGGCGTTGGCTTTCTTTAAACGGCAGGATAGACGACGGTTTGAACGACGTATTGTAGCAATATTGACACACATTTGGGTAGAAATTAAAGTGGTGTTGATTTTTATTGCCGGTTTTAGTGTCATTGGTTTGTTTGTAACGGTCATTGAAACGTATAATATGGCTTTTTTAGATACTGTTTTATTCTGTAGTGTTCTGTGGATACTAGCGGTTTGGGCATTATACCTGCTTTTGTGGGAATGGCGTACCAATGGTAGCAGAAAGTATTTTGCCAATAATATTTTACACGCCTATTTCAATTTGATTCGCAGCAAAGAATCCTTAATGCCTTTTCAAGAAAAATTGTTAAGTCGTTTTTATACGTTGCTTGCAACGGAAATATTTTTGCTTTTGGTGGCAATTGTTACTTGTATTACCGTTATTATTCCGCTGATTGCCATTGGTGTCGGCATTTATTTGCTGATGCGGTATATCCGGCAGTATAAGGAATTGATTGAGGATATTGGTAAAATTTACCGCCAGATTGAGTTGATTAAATCAGGCGATATGACTACTGAGCTGCATTTGTCGCCAGACGCTGATTTATTTCCGGCGGCGCAAGCGCTTAATACTATTCAAGAAGGTGTCAATATTGCTACCGAAGAGCGAATGCGCAGTGAACGAATGAAAATTGATTTAGTTACCAATGTGTCGCATGATCTCAAAACGCCGCTGACATCTATTATTAGTTATGTTGATTTATTGGAACAAGAAGAACTGCCCAATGCTGCCAGAGATTATGTGGGTATTTTGCGCACGAAATCCAACCGCCTCAAAGTTTTAATCAATGATTTGTTTGATTTGGCAAAAGCGACCAGCGCTAATTTAGAAGTCAATCCAGAACGCCTTGATTTTACCAAACTGTTAAAGCAAATTTGTGCTGCTATGGGCGAGGATATTGAGTATTCAGGCTTGACGTTTAAGACCAATATTGCGCAGGGACCTATCTATATCATGAGCGATGGGAATAAGATGCACCGCGTATTTGAAAATTTATTGACCAACGCTATGAAATATTCTTTGGAAGGTTCGCGAGTTTTTCTGGAACTTACCAGTGATGGCAAAACAGCAACGACTGTTATTAAAAACATTGCTAAATATGAAATGAATTTTGATGCCGAAACCATTTTAGCTCGTTTTGTTCGCGGTGATAAAGCCAGAAGTACCGAAGGCTCCGGCTTAGGTTTAGCCATTGCTAAAAGCTACACCGAAGCCTGCGGCGGTAAATTAAGTCTAGCTATTGACGGTGATTTATTTAAAGTAGCTGTAACTTTTGATGTGCTTCCACCAGAAGAACCGATTATTGCTGAAGAAATAGTATTGCCATCAGATTCGCTCGCTCTTAACGAAAACCATAACCAAAACAAATAAAAGAACGCAGCGCCACTGTAGCGTGGCGTTATAAACCGATTTTACTAAGATAATATTTAGTTCATAAGAAAAACCGCATCGAAGACTAGATAGCTAATTTGTCTAAGTTTTCGATGCGGTTTAATTTTGGGTAATTATTCAATATAGCAATCTTTGCAGGCCGCTCTTTTTTGACGACGTATTTTAGCAGCTTCATCATCTTTAACGACAGCGACAGCCAGAATCCATGCGCAAAAACAGAGCGCCGTGGCGCAGCCAAAGGTAACATGCATACCAAATAGCGTAGACGGGATAAATCCTTCGCTGGTTTTAGCGTCAGTAGCAATCGTCATAATGGTAATCAAAAGCGCCGTGCCAATAGAACCAGCTACTTGACGCATGGTATTATTAGCAGCGTTGCCGTGAGCAATCAAGCGATTATCCAACGCGTTAATTCCCCAAGTACCTACTGGCATCATGGCTAAAGACATACCAAACATTCTAAAGGTATACACAAACATAATGGTGAAAAACTGAGTATTTTCATCAAAAAACAAGAAGAATGCTGTACCGACGGTTAGAATACCTAGACCAATGACCGATAAACCTCTTGGTCCATATTTATCAAAAAGCATACCGACGATAGGACTCAGCACGCCGGTCATAATCGCGCCCGGCATCATCAAAAAACCTGTTTGCATAGCGGTGTACTGTAAAACCGATTGCAAATAAATTGGCATAATAATACCGCCGGCAATAAGCGAAGCGCTGACGATCATGCTTAATATAGTCGAATAAGTAAAAATGGATATGCGAAATACTTTTAACTCTAATAAAGGTTCTTTCAAAGATGATTGACGACGAACAAACCAAATCAGCGCAATAACACCGACAATCAAAGTAATCAATGTCGTTGGAGACGCCCAGCCAGCAGTACCTGCTATGCTAAAACCATATAAAAGTCCACCGAAACCTAATGTCGAAAGAATAACCGATAAAATATCCAAGGAAGGTTTGCCTGTTTCGCCGACATTTCGTAAAAAAATGAAGGCGAAAATAATATCAATAAAAGCAATCGGCGCGATAATACTGAAAATTGCATTCCATCCCCAAGTATCGACTACCCAGCCGGCTAGCGTCGGTCCTAATGCTGGAGCAAACGCCATAATAATGCCCACCATGCCCATTGCGGTGCCTCGTTTGTCTTTGGGGAAAATAAGCAAAAATACTGTTTGAATCAAGGGCATTAAAATGCCGGCTCCCATCGCCTGCAAGACACGACCAACTAATAAAATACTAAAGTTACTAGCTACAGCGGCAGCTGTTGTACCGCTGGCAAATAAAAGCATAGACATGATAAATAATTGTCTAGTCGTAAACCGATTGATCAAAAAAGCGGTAATCGGAATCATAATACCATTGACCAACATAAAAGCAGTGGTCAGCCACTGACCATCACTGGCCGTAATATGAAGATCGCGCATAATGCTCGGCAGTGCCGGTGAAATGACTGTCTGATTTAAGACGGCTATAAAAGTACCAGAAAGCATAACGGCAATGATCATAAGATTATTTTGCGGTTTAACACGTGAATTTTGTGTAGCGCTCATTTTATTTCCTTCACTCCGTTCTTAAAAAATTAAATTTTTTCTCCTAATTCTTTTAAAGCATTAATTGTCGGCATCAATTCTTTTTGCTGACTTAAATAAGCGCAAAGTGCGTCAATAAGCAGTTCATCTGGTGAAAGCTGTCGATATTCTCTTTCTAAAGTTTGTACAGCTTCACAAAAACGTTGTTGTTTTTCTTTTGGTAAGTACTGAAAAATATCGTTGCGCAAGACATCAAATAAAAAAGCGCGTTGCGAAGTAATGGTGGAAATTTTTTCGCCATCAGCGTAATAAGCCTTGAAATTCTGCAAAAAATCTTGCTTAATCAGCGGCGGCTTATCTTTTCTAATGACAACGACAGCGGCAATACTGTCCATGATATAATCAGCCCAAATATCAGAAGCTATTATTAGTTGATTGTTCGGCTGCAAAAAGAAAATCTCACGCAAAATACCACTGAAATGCAGCGTTACTTCCCACGCCTGTGCTTCACTAGCCAAATCAAAAGCCTTAGCCAAAACTTTGGTAAATTCCTCAAAAAAACGATAACGCATTTTAAAAAGTAAAGGTAAATAACGCTCCTTCTGTTCAGGTGTAAAAGCAAAAATCAGCGTATCGGTATATTTGATTTTGTGGTGAAACTCATCAAGAAAAATGGTAATAATGCGATGCAATTTTTCTTGATCGCTCAGCGGTTCTCTCTGTATTGCTTCAGTCACATCTAAAAGTTCTTCGTGAATCATATTCGCTACAGCCAGACTAATATCTTCTTTGGCAACAAACATTTTGTAGATCGTTGCTTTGGAAACATTACAAGCAAGAGCGATATCTTGCACAGTTGTATTATGGTAGCCATTACGCAAAAAAAGTTGACCTGCTACACGTACAATAGTGCGCCTTTTGGTGTCCATTGCCTTTTTCATCTCCGATACCAAACAGTTTTTGATAGAATTAGAAAAAACTGAGTAGTTTTCAAAAACTCAATAGTACTATTATAGCTGTCAATAATTATTTGTCAATCCTTTTATTCCTATAATCATAATCAAAGGACAAAAAAATTTGGCTTTGATTTTTGAGGTTTTAAGATAACAGCATAGAAAATATTTTTTAAGAATTTCTTTCCATGTTTCATCCCGAAATGCTTTGTGCTATCTTTATTGGTACCATATAAAAAGTTGGATTATTTAGTTGGCTATAGCAAGTCACCGCCGGTTACGCTTAAAAAAACAATGTCATCAGTAGTAGAATCAAGATAAAATTTGATTTCATACCATCTGAAAGCACAAATATCAGATTTGTCAGAAGCAGCAGAGATAATGGTTTCACGCGGAATATCCGATAGAGAACCATCCATTGGCTGATAATCCAGCAATTTAGCTGTATAAATTTTTTGCTCGTTAACTTGTTGAACGACAAGATCTACTATTTCACAGTAAGGCGGGTTAGCCCAGCCGCCTACCTGTACAATAAAATCACTGCCGTCAAAAGCAAAACGGTCAACGTAATCCTCATCCGTCGGCAGCGTTACTTCAATGGCAAAATGACGCTTAATTAAATCTTGTACATAGTCTCCAGAGAGTTTAGTTGGCGTTAATTCTCTATTAGGTTCATCGAAACCAGCCCAAACTTGCGCTTGAATCATTACCCAATTCATATAGTCTGCTAAATCAGTGGGCGCAGCT